>ONMP01000392.1:1611-2425 GCA_900318935.1 uncultured Actinomycetes bacterium | reverse complement strand
TGGAGCGCTTTCATTTCACCTAGGTATGCGGTCGCGGTTGCGGCATCCAGGCTCGTAGCTATCACCGTTGCCTTGCTTGCCTGATAGAGCTCGAGCCTCTCCTTCACACTCGCACTGACCCTTGTGTTGCAGATGACGATGAATGGGAATTTGTCCTTACCAGCGTTTGCAGGAGAAGGAAGCAGCTCGCCTGCAGATGGATCGCCAGGATGACGATACGCATCCTTCAGCGTATGGTGTACGGCCCGCACGACGGCATCGGACTCACTGCCCTTTTCGGTACCACGCTCTGTCACCCCAAATTGGGTTCTTGTCCCATCGGACGCCTTGCAGATGCTGTCGACGAGCGTCTGAGTGCGCTCGTCGAAGTCATCGAAGATGTAGGCAACCTCATTGCCAATAGAGAACCACCAGAGTTTGGGCTTTTCGAGCCCTGTCTTGAACTTGTCAAGCAGAGCGGCGACAGCGAGCAGGGGCATCGCGATGGTATATATGTCAAGGAGGATTACGTAGGCCTTGAGCTGCCCTTGCGTAATGGGACTGTCGGCTCCGCCAACGAGGTCCTTCATCTCTTTGATGGCATCTCCCACGGGAACTCCACCGACGAGTGTCTTGAACCCCCATCGGACGCTTTCAAACGTTGTGGCTATAGTGCCCCATAGCCCGAGAGGCCATTTGTGATATGCGAGGGGGATGACCAGCACGTATGCGCCGGTCAGCACGCATAGAGCCGCCCATTTGGCGAGTCGCGACCAGCTGCCGCGCGACAGAGAGCGCCAAACGATCACCATCGCCAGGAAGAGGGAGACGAAAG
>ONMP01000392.1:0-1503 GCA_900318935.1 uncultured Actinomycetes bacterium | reverse complement strand
CCTTGGAGATGTGGATATCACTGATCAGCCAACGAGAAGCCAGTTCTTGCGCGATTCTTAATTCAGCCGTCGGCACATCTTCTCGTACGTCTCATCTTCATACTCTAACCATTGTATAAGTTGCACAGCAGACGTCTGGTTTGGTATTGTCAAACGCTGAGCTTGAGGGGCTATGGGACCGACACACGCCGATGTGAAACAACGCATCATTCATTCCAATGCCTCCCATCATGGTGATTCTTTGAGCGGCGCTCTTGTGAGCTATCAAGTAATTGGTTGTCAACAGGGCCCTTCACCTGCTGATTCTTCAGTCTGCTGCAGACTTCGCGCAGCTATCTGCTAACTACGCGCCAGATACGATATCTATGCTTCTCTCATGGCTATTTTCCTAGGACATACCACCGCAAAGCGCATCTTCGAGAGTCGCCTCGCCCTCGATGTGGACCTCGAACGTGTTCCCCTTGCGTCTTCCCACGTTCCACAAAAGAGCGAGCTTCTTCGTATCGCGCGCGATGCCTTTGGCGTAGAAACACTTGACGGCTTCATGACAGCTCTCCAACTCGATCCTCACGAGGCACTCGACGTCATCGTCCCATCCCAAGAGCATCGTCGTTGCTGGAGCGGCATCAAGGCACACGTGCTTCCAAGCCGTGTGTCCCGCGCATCTTTTTGTCAGCTGAGCGAGGACATCATGGTGGCATGCCCCGCACTCTGCCTTCTTCAATGCGCAAATGAGCTCGACCTCATCGGAACCATCAAGCTCGCCATGAGCCTCTGCGGTATCTATCGACTTACTGGTGACAATCAAAACCGAAGCATCTTTTCGAGGAAACCACTACTCGCCCCGGACGAGGCGGAATCGTTCCTCGTGGGACTCGACGGAGTTCACGGTGTCAAAACCATGCGACAGGCGTTGCGCTACACGCTTCCCAACTCGGGGTCGCCTAAAGAGACCGAGATGGTGCTCCCCCTCTATCTCCCACGACGCTTGGGTGGCTTTGGGCTCCCCAAGCCTGAGATGAACGCCGTTATCCCGCTCGACGACCATGCAGCTGCCATTTGTGGCAGCCGATCGGTGGTCTGCGATGCGCTGTGGCGCAACGCATACACTGCGTTTGAGTACCAATCGCGCGAACACCACGATAACCAGCGTGCCTATGGACACGATTATGCGCGGCAACTGGCCCTCGAATCGATGGGATATGTTGTCAAGTTCGTGACAAACGACCAGCTCAGGAGCATTGAACAGATGACTGAGCTTGCAAGGATACTGGCCGCTCGGGCAGGTATCCGTATGCCCAAAGATGCGTTTGCTCCTTCGGAGAAACGCATAAAACTGCTCGGATGTACTTTCTGAATCGTACATAAACGCAATCACGATTACGTTCCTGCAGGATTCGCTGCAAAATCTTTCGTTTGTGTACGATTCAGAAAGTACAAACGCCCTTCAGACGCATATCTCCTGTATAAACGCCGTCTTTAAGCTATAGAAACCCGCGTTTT
>ONMP01000236.1:3809-7933 GCA_900318935.1 uncultured Actinomycetes bacterium | reverse complement strand
GCCTGCGACAACGAGTACGCAAGGGGTGACCGCGCCGCCGTCGAAGCCAGCGCGCTCGACTACCTGAACACCATTGCCGTGAGGCTCAGGCGGAGGTAGCACCTCTTGGTGCCTACGTTCCGTTTGAGACACCCCGTCAAAACGGGTACCCAGGGGACTGTCCCCCGAGTACCCACGACAAACCCCTGCTAGGGGGTGATGACACGGACCGTGTCGCCAACGTGACAGCGCGGCTCTTTCCCAGTGGTCCCATGGAGGGTACCTTCATCTTGCCATGGGGCCACCGAAGGAAAGGAAGGTTCAAATGAGGGAAACGGAAGAGGCCAGGAGGAATCTTGTCACGGGGATGGTGCTGCTCGCCACCTTCGCGCTCTGGACGACGTTGGTGCAGCTTGTGGACGTGCAACCGATCGGCCAGAGGAGCACTGACGTGGGATTCGCGACGCTCAACACTTGGTTCCATGGGATGACGGGCGTCCATATGGCACTCTATGTGATCACTGACTGGCTCGGCCTCGTACCGGTGGTCGTATGCCTGGGCTTCGGAGCACTGGGCGCCGTGCAGCTCGTCAAGCGCAGGAGCCTGCTCAAGGTCGATCCGGACATGCTCCTTTTGGGGGTCCACTACATATTAGTTGCATCCGCCTACCTGGTCTTTGAGGTGGTCCCGATCAACTACAGGCCGATTCCCATCGACGGTGTCATGGAGGCGTCCTACCCGTCTTCGACGACTTTGCTGGTTCTGGGCGTTATGCCGACGCTAAGATATCAGATTGAAAGAAGGTCGGGCAGCTCGTCGCTCAGGATGGTTGTGACGGTGTTCGTTGCGGCGTTCTCGGCTTTCATGGTCGTAGGCAGGCTGGTCTCTGGCGTGCACTGGCTTACTGACATCGTGGGTTCGGTCTTGTTGGCTACGGGCTTGTTTGCGATGTACAGGTTTGCCGTTGCAAGCATCGATAGAAGTTTGCCCGCACAAGGCATGGAGGAATGACCATGGAATTCAGCGAGAAGCTCAAGGAGCTGAGGAAAGCGCGGTCGCTCACGCAAGAACAGCTCGCCGAAGCGCTCTATGTCTCGAGGACGGCCGTGTCGAAGTGGGAGTCCGGAAGGGGATACCCGAGCATCGACTCGTTGAGGGAGATTTCGCGGTTCTTCTCGGTAACCATCGACGAGCTCATCAGTCCGGACGAGGTTGTTGCGGCTGCGGAGGACGACAAGAAGTTGTTTGCGCGAGGGTTTGCCTCGCTGGTGTGCGGCACGGTGGACGTGTTGCCGGCGCTGCTCCTGTTCGTGCCGGTGTTTGGAAACGGGTCTGATGACCCGACCACGGTAAGCCTGCTCGCGCTTACTGGTATCAGTTCGTGGGTCAAGGTGGCGTTTGTCGCATGTACCGGAGCGACGGCGTTCTGCGGTATCTGCGAGGTTGCCGCGTCACGCGCTGACGCGGCATGGGGGAAGACGGCGCTTGGAACGGGGATGGCTCTGTCGGCAATCAGCGTGGCCGTCTATATACTGGCGAGGCAGCCCTACGCCGGAATCATCTGCTTTGCGTTGCTCGCAACAAAGGCCTTGCTGCTCTGGAGGAGCAACTACTTGTGACAAGGTGACAGGCGACTTGTCACACGGCCATTCTGATCGGGTGTCTCACGACCGTCTTCAACTTTGCGGGATTTGCCTTGCGCGGGTCGGAGAGGTAGATCTCGTGGTGGCGGCGCACGTCGGAGAAGTCCGGGACATAGCCCTGCGACTCAGCGAACTCATGCATGGCGGCTACGGTTGACGGCTCGTCGTCATAAGGGCCGATGTGCATGCACTGCACGCAGAGGCCTTCGTCAATCTCGATCAGGCGTACGGTCGAGAAGTCGAGTCCCTTCTTGGTTGTCGCGACCCTAATCGCCCAGTCAAAGTCGGCATCCCCTACGAAATCGGGTACGCGAATTGCCGAGATCCAGTTGAACAACGACTTGTCTGCGTAGTCGACTCCGTATACCCCATCCTGCCACCAGAAACCCTCAAGTGGTGGCACGACGTACTGGAAGAAACCCTCGATGGCGTGGTCGGTCTTGTAGCTCATCTTGAGGGTGTAAGCAACGCCGTAAAGCAGCTCGAGCGCGTGCTTGTATGCGCCACCCTCTTCGTTGGGATCACCCGACCCCTCAACGGTGATAAAGCGCATCGGCGGTACCTCGACGATGGACGGCCGCGTCTTGGGTTGATAGAGGTCTCGGTATTCTTTCTTGAAGTCGAATGGCATGTGCCGCTCCTTCACGTTCGTATACCTACTCGCTCTCGAGCATCTGGCGCGCGACAAGGTCGGCGAACGCCCCGCCCGCAGCTACAAGCTCGTCGTACGTTCCGCTTTCCACTATCTTGCCCCCGTCGAGCATGATGATGCGATCGGCGTGGCTGATGGTGGATAGGCGGTGTGCGATTACGACACGTGTGCAGGCGAGACCGTCGAGCGCATCGCTCACATGCCGTTGCGTGACGTTGTCCAGAGCGGAAGTTGCTTCGTCGAGCATGATGATTTTTGGCTTGCCACAGACTGCTCTTGCGATGAGGATGCGTTGCCGCTGTCCACCCGAAACACTGCCGCTCTCGGACACAATTGTCTGCATCCCCATGGGCATCTTGCGTATGTCATCGGCTATTCCGGCCATCTCTGCCGCATCCCACGCCTCTTTGAGGCCCGCTTTTGGACTTGCCACCGTAATATTCATGAACAGGTCGCCCTGAAAGAGGTTGCTGTTCTGTAGTACCACACCCATATGTCGACGCAGAGAGCGTATGTCTACGTCGGAAATGTTTTGGCCACCATAGTAGATGGCGCCTTTGGTAGGCTTCTCGAAGCCGAGCAGAAGGCGCATGAGCGTGGACTTCCCGCAGCCTGTTCGTCCCACGATCGCTACGTATTCGCCGGGGTGGATGTGCAGTGATACGTTATCAAGTACAAGCGGAGAGCCGTCCTCGTAGCGGAAACTGAGGTCTCTGACGTCTATGGATCCATTGATCGAAGCGACTTGGCGCTGGTTCTCCAGAGCCTCTGGTACGGCCTTCATCACGGGTTCAATCATCTCTAGCAGGGGACGCATGGTCGCTGCTGTCGTTGCGGTGCCCGCGAGCGCTGCTATGGCACCCGATATCGACCCAAACGCTGTGTTGAATGCCATGTAGTCGGCCATGGAGACGTGTGTCGTCGCTGCGAGCCAGTACATTATGACGGTGCCAAACGACGCGATGAGCGGTATGAGCGAGGATGCGGAGAGCAACATCGCTGGCAGGTGATACGATGCCTCAGAGACCTCGGCGTATGAGCGTGCCCAATGCGCGAACGAACGCTTCTCGGCACCTGCGAGCTTGATTTTCTGTATGCCGTGCAGCAGGGTGGGCGTGAGGCCGCTGAGCTTGTTGGATGTTTCCATCTGCCTGCGGGCATAGCGCGTGGAGTACAGCGTAACTAGCGTGGAGGCGACTACCTGAATGATTGTTATAACAAGCGCAGGAAGCGCCAGCTGTGGGGCAAACGCAAGAATTTGCGCCACATAGACGAGCGAGAAGAGGCTCGAAAGACCCGTCCCAAAGGTGCTTTGCGATAGAATCGCGACAAGCTGCGTCATTCCCGAGATGCGTCTTGTCAAGTCGCCTGCGGCATAATCCCTAAAGAATGCGGGAGGCAAGAGCAAGACGCGTGCATAGGTCGCTGACTCCATCTGCAGTTGCAGCTTGGTGATGAGCCGTTGCGACACCAATGAGGTCGTGATTTGGATGAGTGATTGCGACAGCGTCATGCCGAGCAACAATGCGGCGATGGGCATGATGAGTGAGGGCATTCCAGATGGTATGACACGCGAGAAGAGCAGCTTGCTGGCTATGGCGGGTAGCGTGCCGATGAGTGTGGAGACGAGCGTCGAGAACAACACGAGCGCGTAGTCGGTGATGTCAAGCGAATGTATCATAAAGTTAGCGACATCGCGTATCAGAAGCTCGCGCTGAGGAAGCGGACGATAGAAGCACAATGCGTTTGGGCTAAGGTCAGCGGCAGTGTGCTTGTTTATCTTTACGTGTTTGCGCGCCGTTGGGTCGACGTAAGAGTAGCCTCGCGGAGTTCGAGGGATGAGCGCGAC
>ONMP01000236.1:0-3722 GCA_900318935.1 uncultured Actinomycetes bacterium | reverse complement strand
ACTTTCCCTCCAGTCGAACGGTGCGCCGCATGATTCCGGTGGGACGTATGGCCCAGTTCACGCGATCCATGGGGTCGGTGATGTCGTCGGGAATCTCATGGGGCTTGGTACCATAGTAGGCGAGTACGGCGTCGATAGCCGAATCAGCAGCTGCGGCGTTGTCTGGTGTGATGCGGGGTAGGCGCTTTGCATCGACTACAGAAGCGGCAAGGCGAGCATATGCGTCCTCCAGCTCCTTCTCGTCGAGAATGCTGCGCGCCTCTAACTGATTTTCAAACCAAGCCATGGTACATATCCCTTCGTCCGGCGCCTGCACTCAGCCCTAGCACCGTGATAGCCCTAGTTGTTTCGCACGAGCTCCGCATAGGCGCCGTTTGCGGCTAGCAACTCCTCGTGTTTGCCGCGTTCAACTACTTTGCCTTCGTCGAGGACGATGATCTCGTCGCAGTCGCGGATGGTGGAAAGGCGGTGCGCGACCACGATGCAGGTGATTTCGCGGTTGCGTATGGCCTCGATTACATGTCCCTCGGTCTTGGCGTCAAGTGCGCTTGTCGCTTCGTCTAGGATGATGATGGTGGGGTCCTGTGCTAGCGCACGAGCGATTTCCAGACGTTGAAGCTGTCCACCGCTGAAGTTGCGCCCGCCGGAGATGAGCTTCTCGCGATACCCCTCGTTGCGGGCGATGATATCGGTGTGAATGTCGGCGTCATTAGCGGCTGCGATGACCTCGAAGTCCTCGATTGATTGGTCCCATAGGCGGATGTTTGCCGCAATGGTATCCTCGAAGGCCACGATATCCTGGTCGACTACGGCAAGCGATCCGCGCAGACGGTTTCTGGGAATCTCGGAGATGGGCATTCCATCGAAACTGACCTGGCCTTTCCATGGCTCATAGAGACCGCTTACCAGTTTGGCAATGGTCGACTTGCCAGATCCAGACATCCCCACCAAGGCAACCCACTGCCCTGGTTGCAGGGACAGCGAGAAGTCATCTATGAGTGGCGGTGCCAGGGGGGAGTAGCCGAAGCTCACGTGATTAAGCTCCACGGCACCAGACAGCTTGCTGTAATCGGGCTGTGGATCTGGATCCTCGTCCGTCTCGGGAACGTCTGTGGGATACTCGAGCACGTCCTGCACACGCTCCATGGCAGAACGCATCTCTTGGACTTCCTGTCCCAAGCCGATAAGCGATTGCACTGGTCCCATGAAGCTCGCGAGGAACCCCTGGAATGCGAGCAGGGAACCAGCAGTGAACTCTCCCTTCATGATAAGGTATGTGCCAAGGAGAAGTACCACAATGTTTGCCAGTTGTGTGAGCAGCGACGGCAGTGCGCCCAGATATAGGTTTGTCTTTGCGAAACGTACGCTAACGTCATTTGATAGCGCCTGATAACCTGACCAGCGCTCGAAGTAGCCATCCTCCGCGCCAGAGGCTTTGATAGTCTCAATTGACTCGATGCCAGCAATGGTCGTCGAATAAAACATTCCCGCGTCCCTCATCTGTTGGCGGGTGACGTTCACGCGTTTCTTTGAGATGTAGTTACCCAAGAAGGCGTTTGCCAGGACCGTCACCATGCCGACGATGGTAAGCTTCCAGCTGTATTCGAGCATGATGCCTAGGTACAGAAAGAGCAGGACCGCGTTGAGCAGCGATGGTGCCAGCTGCTCCATGAACGTAGCGGCGATGGTCTCGTTGGATTCCTGACGTTGTTGCAGGTCTCCTACCATGCGCTGCGCATAGAACCCAACTGGCAGATGCAGCAGATGCCACATGAAGCGTGACGAGCTCACTACTGCAAACTTGCCCCGAATGCGGTTGAGGTATACCGCTCGCGCTATACCCACGGCACCCTCTACGAGGATTATCGCGCTCATGACTGAGAGAAGGGGTACGAGCCAGTCGGGACTCTCTCCCGAGAGTACCTTATCCATGAAAATGGATGAGAACGAAGTTGTGAGCAAGGACGTGATGGTGGCGATGGTGGATGCAATTGCAACGAAGGCAATGGGTAAGCCCATTCCTGCCAGTCGCTGGCGTATGAACGCAAGGGTGCTCTTTTGGGCACCGCCTTGCTCGAAGTTCTCGGTAGGCTCCAACGTGAGCACCACACCCGTGAAAGAGCGGTCGAACTCTTCCATGGAGACTCGTACTGTTCCGCGTGCCGGATCGTTGAGGTAGGCCCATTTACCGCGGAAACCGTCAAGGACCACAAAGTGGTTGAAGTTCCAAAAGAGTATGCAGGGATATGTCGCGCCATCTTGGATTGCCTCCAGAGAAAACCTGTAGCCATGGGCATCCATGCCGTAGGCGCGTGCTGCTTTTAATAAATTGGAGGCCTTCGATCCGTCACGCGACACTCCGCACTCCGTACGGACCTTCTCCAATGGCTCCCATCGGCCGTAGTATGCGAGTATCATGCACAAACAGGCTGCACCGCACTCGGTGACTTCCATCTGCATGACCACAGGAACGTTTTTGGCAAACGTTTTGCTAGGGGTGTTCTTGGCTGCCATGGTGCACTGCCTATCTTTTGCCGAGTACGAGACTCAATGGGCGCGTCTCAGAGACAGTGATGCTTACTGGTACGGGACGGGTGTTCTCGCCGATGCCTTCGAGTGTGTGTGGTAGTTTCAGGGTGAGCTCGTAGTTCCAATCATAGAGCGTTACCGCGTCCAACAGGTAGTCACTTTGAAACCTTTGTACTACCTCTGCTTTGGAATAGGGGATTTCTTCGTACTCTAATTCGATTGCCTCGACGTCAAGAACCGTTGCGTAAACACCGCCTTCCATGATTTTTTCCTTAGTCTCCTCGTCCACCCAACAGATGACGTCTTTACCCATGACTACACCTGGTACCTCTACAGTGGTGGGAATGACGGCGGTTGCTGACCATATCGCTAGGCCTCCTATGAGAAGTATCGAAGCGAACAGTACTACCCAGGCGCTGGGGTTCGTCACCCTTATGTACTTGTCCAGGTCGTCTGCACTCGCGATGCGGCTCAGCGCCGATTGGCGGAAGATACTCGCTCCCTCGTCCCGTGTGTCTGCCATGGGATACCTCTTTCTTGCGGTGAAGGCTCATGCTACGTATTCTAAAGCATGGGGTGCATTGAAGGTAGGGGAAGACTTCCTTTATTGGGTCTGGCGTCTGGGGAGCATCCCCAGTATCCTCAGTTGCCACAAATGGCAAGCTGTGGTCCTGTTGTGGCCCCTAGCTCAAGTCAAGCAAGAGGATTGTGTGAGATGTGAGAGTCCCACAAACTCTTGACACAATTCGACGCATATGGAGCTATGATTCTTGTTTGCTGTATCTATCGTCTGTCATGCGGGGCGGGCGAGAGCTAGAGGAAAGGTGATTTCATGGCAGAAGATCTTACCAACGACAAGACTGAGGCCGGAAAGAGTTCTGGTCTCGCCGGTCTCGGTGTGGGTGCCTGGATCGGAATAGCGGTGGCGACCCTCGTAATCGGCTTGCTCATCGGTTTCTTTGCGCTTGGTGGCGGCAGCGCGGGTGGTTCGCTCAACAAGACTACTCTTGCGGAGTCCGAGCTCGACACCGCCGTTGCCTCCTATTCGTACAACGGTAAAAGCACCAATGTCACTGCTCGTGAGGTTATCGAGCAGAACGGTAGCCTTGACTCCGCCAAGGACGATGAGGGCAACTATGCTGTGCCTTCCGCAGACAACGTGCTTTCGTACGCACGCAACAAGATCATTGCGG
>ONMP01000237.1 GCA_900318935.1 uncultured Actinomycetes bacterium | reverse complement strand
TCTCGTCATGCTGGTCATGATGTCCGTCGGTGTGGCACTCACCAAGCTCAAGATGCTCGACGAGCATGGAGTCTCACGACTCTCTAACGTAGCTCTCTACGTAGCAACACCCGCCGTCGTCATATCATCGCTCGCCATCGAGTTCGACAAGGCTCAACTCCAAGTCGGTGGAATCGTCATGCTCTTCTACACGGGCCTTCTAGTCCTGGCTGTCCTCGTGGGCCGCATAGGCTGTGGGCGCGCAGATCGAGTGGGACAGTTCGCCGTGGCGTTCTCGAACTCCGGCTTCGTGGGCATCCCGCTCATCCAGGGGATTCTCGGCGACGAATACACTTTCTACGTCACCATGACCATGGTCGTCGGCACGATCGTCTTCTGGACCTACGGCGTCTTCCTCATGAGCGGTGACAAGAACGAGGTCTCCGTCAAGAAAATCCTCACCAATCCCAACTTCATCGCAGTCCTCATAGGACTCGCCCTCTTCTTTGCCCCCATCAAGCTTCCCTACATCATCGAGCAGTCGCTCACGGGCATGAAGAACCTCAACACGGGACTTGGCATGATCATCCTCGGAGCCTATCTCGGACAATCCAACGTGATGCTCATGATCACTGACACGCGTCTCTATAAGGCATGCATCCTGCGCCTCATCGTCGCGCCTCTTGCCAGCATCCTTCTGCTTATGCTCATGCCCGCATCGTTCGAGGTACGTATGGTGCTCATGATTGTGGCGGCAGCCCCCGCCGCTTCCGCAACCTCGATGCTCGCTCAAAAGTATGGGGGCGACTACCAATACGGCACCGGACTCTCCATCGGCACGACGGTTCTTTCGATGGCAAGCATGCCGGCCGTGCTCGCCCTGGCTATGCAAGTCCTCTAGGAGGTATCCCATGAAGTTGCAGCTTACCCTCGATCACGGAAAACGTCACGAGATGATTGCCATGGCTGATGCGATGGCCGACCACGTAGACATTTTGGAGATTGGGTTCCCTCAGGTCATCACCTTTGGCCTCGACCTCGTCAAAGAGATACGTGAAGCCCATCCCGACCTCTGCCTCTGCGTGGACGCGAAGGTGTTTCACGGTGGTACTGGTGTCACCAGACGCTGCTTCGAGGCAGGTGCTGACATCGTCACCGTACTCTCGGGCGCACCGGACCCCGTGATTTCTCAGATGGTTGCCAAAGCCGCGACCTACGGTGGAAAGATCATGTGCGACATGGCCGCATCGCCGCGGACGACAGGCAAACGGACGGCAGAGGTAGACCAGCTGGGCGTCGATTACGTGATGGTGCCCTCGGGCTTCATCCCTGAGTATGACTATGACATCGACGCGCATCTCAAGCGCGGTTTCTTTAGTCCAAGAGTGCGCCCTCTCGACCTCGCGGGTGTGGTCAAGCGCAACCTCATGCACGCCAAGCTCGCCGTCCACACAGGCATCGACGAGAGCAACATACGCGACGTGATTGCCCTGAAACCCGAAATCATCATGGTAGGACGCGCCATCCTTCAACCGAAGGACCGTGTCATGGCGGCCGAGCGACTCAAGCGCTACATGCCGTTCGAAGGATAAGAAGCACTCGTGCCCTCACATCTTCACGTGGCCGTGCAACCAAACCCTGCCATCAGGCGCACACTCGACGCGCAGGACTCCGCCCGGCTCATGAAGTGTGAGGGTCGATTCGTTCAGAAACATCCCTACCGCCGCACTACCACTCGCGCAGGAGTTCTCCCAGAATACCGTGCCGCTTCCGGGAACGTAGACGAGTGGCGTACATCGACGCCTCTGCCCCTCCCCTTCCAAGAACATCAGCCCGAGGCCGTCTACACCGAGCTCTTCGCACCAGACCCTCACAGCACGTTCGGCGTCCTTCGGTCGTGTAAGTAGCGCATAGAACGAAGAGCTGCTCTCGATGATGGCGTGAGAAATGCCTGGAATGCGTACGATGGGCAGTTCATCTCTGAGTCCATCGAAGCTAACGGCCACCTTCTCGACACCGACTGCGACAGGCATCCTGACGGCACATTCAAAGTCACCCTCCTCGGTCCGGCTCAGTCGTACCACCACTGGCTCGGCTGAACCGGATACCTTGAGGGTGACTGATTGCGCGTCAAGCATCACGGTTTCCGCATACAGAGCCGCCGCACACATGGAAGCATTGCCGCAAAACTCTCCTCCCGCCATTCGAAGCTCGGGAGTTCCCGTATACCGTACGAATCCGACTTGCTCCACCTCGGGATGCTCCCGCATGATCTCTGAGGCGACGGATGGTTGTGCGTCTACGGGCACCTCGTCCTCCACGAGCGCCGTTATGTTGCCTGTGGGGTCAAGGATTCGATAACGCATGTTTACCTCTCAAAGACCCGTAGGAACTGCTTCGTACGCTCCTCTTGCGGGTTGTCAAAGACTTGCTCGGGCGTCCCCTGCTCCACCACGACGCCTCCAGCCATGAAGAGAACTCGGTTGCTGACTGCTTTTGCGAAGGCCATCTCGTGCGTGACGACCACCATGGTCATGTTTTCCTCTGCAAGCTGACGGATTACCTTTAGCACCTCACCAGTCAGCTCCGGATCAAGCGCCGATGTCGGCTCGTCAAAGAAGAGTATCTCAGGCTTCATGGCGAGTGCGCGCGCAATCGCCACACGTTGTTGCTGGCCACCGGAAAGCTGGAACGGATATGCGTCAGCCTTGTCGGCAATGCCCATCTTTGTCAGCAGATCCATTGCCGTCTCGGTGGCTTCTTCCCTGCTACGATGCTGCGTCACCATGGGCGCATCGATGAGGTTGCGCAGAATGCTATAGTGCGGAAAGAGATTGAACTGTTGGAATACGAGCCCATAGTAGCTCCTGAAGTGCCTGAGCTCTTTCGGATGCACGTACACGGCATGTCCTGATTCATCGGTGTGAGCTGCCGTCTTGCCCATATAGATAATCTCGCCACCGTCGATGGTCTCTAGGAAGGTTGCACATCTCAGCAGCGTTGACTTTCCGGAACCTGAGGGCCCGATGATGCTCACTACCTCACCACTGTCTACGCCAAAGCTGATGTCCTTGAGCACTTCGAGGCCGTCAAACTGCTTCTGGATGTTATTCATCTGCAAGATCATGCTTGTGCTCCCCTACTTGTAGTAGTCCATGGACTTCTCAATGCGCTTCAATATGAATTCAACGACGTAGTTGGCGACGAAGTAAAAAGTGCCCGCGATGACGAACGGCGTGAATGAGGCCTGTGACGCCGATATCTGCTTTGCCAAGCTAAAGACCTCCGCATATGCCAGGCTGAATGCCAAGGACGTATCCTTGACCAACGTGATGATCTCGTTTGTCACCGCAGGCATGATGCGCTTTATGACCTGAGGCAGGATGATACGGTTGAACGTCTGTGCCGGAGTATAGCCCAGCACCTCAGCGGCTTCGTACTGGCCAACGGGAATCGACTCTATGCCACCGCGATAGATTTCTGCGAAATATGCTGAATAGTTACATATAAAACCAATTATGAGTGCAGGGAAACGCCAATTCCCGATGTTGAAACCAAAGAGATAGTATGGTCCGAAGTACCATGCCAATAGCTGAAGCATCAGCGGCGTTCCTCGTATGACCGATATGTATGCACTGACAATTGCTCTAATGACGAAAAAGCGTGACTTCTTAAGCAACGCGATGACCATGCCAAACGGCAGTGCACCGGCGAGCGTCAAGGTGAATATCTTTATGGCCTCTAGCATGCCAGATGACATGGTGATTATCATGGTTTCTAACGTCATGGCATTTCTCCCTCAGAACCGTCAAAAAACGTAACCGCGCCGAAGGAACTTGGAGTCCCAACGGCGCGGCACTGCATACCTAAACCCTTTTCCTAAATCATAGAGAGGCTGTCGTAAATATCCTCGTACTTCTTGCCGATTTCGTCCATCTTGCCGTTTTCTGCAAGAGTGGTCAACGCTTCGTTGACCTTATCGCGCAGTTCCGTGTCATCAGTGCGGAAACCGATGGCATAGACTTCGTCGCCGAGCTTCTCGTCGAGGTACTTCAGACCCTTTTGCTTGCTCATCTGGAAGTTGCCCGTAGTCACGTCGATGGCGATGGCATCGATGCAGTAGGGACCGTGACCATC
>ONMP01000238.1 GCA_900318935.1 uncultured Actinomycetes bacterium | reverse complement strand
GCATCCAGCTCTTCCTTGAGGTCGGCTATAGTAACCTTCTCATGCCACTCGTCAATAACGGCCTGAATTTTTGCGTCCATGGGGATCACCCTCCCAACTCGATGGCTTGCCATACCTTGGTTTATTCTAGAGGTCATATTGTTACCCGTGCCATACTGCTAGGTGGATGGCAGGTGTTGGGGGGACAAAAGGGGATGAGCAAAGAGGAATCGAGACGCTTTCCGGAAGAGCGCGAACCAAGAACGGTATACTTTGCCAAAGCAAGTCCGACTGAATGCAGGTATCCCATGGAACTCTTCGTCACATGCCCTAGCGGCTTCGAGCAGCTTCTCGCCAACGAGCTTCGCGACCTTGGCCTATCCTCCGTGCGTCCGTTGCAGGGGCGGGTATCGTGTAACGGTGATCTGCCCCAAGCGATGCGGGTCTGCCTCTGGTCTCGCCTGGGGTCGCGTGTCATCACGATGCTCGAGCGCGTGGATGCCTCGAACTCCGACGAGCTCTACGAGTCGCTGCGAGCAATCCCATGGGAAGAGCACCTACGCCCCGCTCAGACCTTTGCCATCGACGCCTCGGGCGGCAACGCACAGCTTCGCAACACGCAGTTCATAGCGCTTAGGGCCAAAGACGCACTCATGGACCGGATGCAGCACGCCGTCGGAGCGAGGCCCGTCGCCGACACAAAGCATCCCGGGCTGCGCATCATGGTGCGCGTCGCTGGCAACCGTGCGGCGGTAGGCATCGACCTCGCCGGTACTCCGCTCTTTCGCCGAGGATACGAGCGCGGCACGTATGGCAACCAAGCCGGCGGTGGCATGCGTCCCGACTATGCCGCTGCGCTCCTCGCGCTCGGACGATGGTCTGGCGCCGGTAACGCTGAACTGCTGCTCGACGTTCAAGCTGCGAGGGGCACTCTGCTCATCGAAGCAGCTTCAATCGCGGCAAGGCAGGCTCCGGGCATCCTACGCAGCACCTGGGGGTTCGAGGGATGGGCGCAGCATGACGCTGACGCATGGCAAGAGATTTTCACAGAGGCTCGCGAGGTCTTCGTCGAGCATCCCTCGGTCCGTCTCGCCACACTAGAGGGCAGCAGGACGGCACTTGAGCGAGCTCTGCGCACAGCAGGCATCGCTGCGAGCGTGGAGGTCGTTGCCCCGACGGAGCTCGACTCTCTTGGACAGCCCTCGCTGCTCGTTTGCGACCTTATTGAAGCTGCTGACGAACCGGCCACGCAGGCACAACTTGTCACCCGCTTCGTCCATGCTGCGGCGCACGCGCACCCGACTCGCACGGTGACGCTCTCCCGCGATGGCCTGCCCACAATCGCTCTCGGCTGTAAACCCGCTTCAACCATCGAGACCCTCCTAGGCAGGGATGACGCACGCCTGTGCCTCTTTGACGAGCTACCAACGGCCTCGAACGCGTCTATCGCGATACCTGATACAGAGCCCATCACGCCCATCGTCGCCGCCAGCGACCAGTTCGCCGCGCGCCTGCGCAAGGTGGCACGACTTCGCGCCCGCTGGGCAAAGCGCGAGGACGTCAGCTGCTACCGCGTCTATGATGCCGACCTGCCCGACTATGCCCTCACGATCGACCTCTATCAAGGATGCGACCCCCACACAATGATGCCTACGGGTAAACGCTGGCTGCAAGTCTCGGAGTATGCACCGCCAAAGGAAGTAGACCCAGCGCTTGCTCGCTGTCGACTCTTGGACGCCCTCGTCATCGCACCACAGGTGCTCGAGGTCAATCCACGCAATGTCTTCGTGCGAGTACGCCGCCACGCCAAGGGCGGCTCGCAGTATGCCGACGAGGCAAAGGGGCAGGGCAAGGATGCGCGGCGATTGACGGGTCGAGCAAGCAAGCGCACCGAATCATGGAAAGCCGTCCCCAAGGGAGCGCACCTCATCGAGGAGGGCGGCCTCGTCTTTGAGGTCAACTTCTCGCAGCGCTTGGATTGTGGCATCTTCCTCGACCATCGTGAGACGCGCTCCATGCTACGCGAGATGGGCAAGCAGACGAAGGGGTCCAAGCGCTTCCTGAACCTCTTTGCCTACACCGGCACCGCGACCTGCTACGCCGCAGACGGCGGGATGATCCACACGACCACGGTGGACCTCTCTCGACCCTCGCTCGACTGGGCTCGACGCAACATGGAGCGCAACGGCTTCGATGGCAAGGAGCACGAATACGTCCAAGCCGACGTACTCGCCTGGGTGGACGAGCAGCGCCACAGTCGCAACCGCTGGGACCTCATATTCTGCGACGTGCCGACCTTCTCGAACTCCAGCCGCATGCGAGGGCGTTCCTTCGACGTGCAGCGCGACCACGTTGAGCTGCTGATCACCCTCTCTCGCCTCTTGACGCACGACGGAACCTGCGTTTTTTCCTGCAATCTGCGCACCTTCTCACCCGACCTCAACAAGCTTGCACGTGCCAAGGTGGAGGTGGAGGACATCACGGCACAGACCATCCCCGAGGACTTTTCGCGCAACAAGCGCATTCACCACACCTACCTCGTACGACGCGTGCGTGATGACGCACCGACAAAGGGAAGCGTCCATGGGCGTAGATAGGAGTCGAGCCATCCAAGCGTTCTGCTCGTATGTGGCCGCATACGAGCCAACGAACCCGCGCATCGCCCTCAAGGTGGCGCATACCTGGCGCGTTGCCAACCTCTGCGAGCGCATCGCGACCTCGGAATCACTCGACACCGACCTCGCATGGCTTTGCGGCCTTCTTCACGACATCGGGCGATTCGAGCAGGTGAGACGCTTCGACACCTTCAACGACGCGGCGTCGGTCGCACACGCCGCCTTGGGAGCAGAGGTGCTGTTTGGCACAGACGACTCTTCGAGCGGACTCATCCGCACCTTCGTAAGGGATGACGCGCAAGACGAGCTCATCCAAACCGCTATCGCGACCCACAGCGACTATCGGCTCCCCCACGGCCTCGACACGCACACGCGTGCATACTGCGACGTGCTGCGCGATGCCGACAAGATAGACATTCTCAAAGTCAACTGTATCTGCCCCATCGAAGACATCTATGGGGTCACCGAGCTCGACATGACAACGAGCGAACTCTCGCCCGCCGTAGTTGATGCGTTTTACGAGCACCGTACCATCCCACGAGACATCCGCTCCTATCCCGCAGACATCTTGGTGGGCCATATATGTTTCGCGTGGGAGTTGGTATACCCCGAGAGCCGCGTCATCCTCAAGGAACAAGGCCATCTCGAGCACATGCTCTCCCGCCGCTTCCGCAATCCTCGCACGCAGGCAACCTTCCAGACGATGGCTTGCCACATGCGCGAGCAGTTGTTTCTTTCATGAGGGTGAAAGCCATAAACAGGACACCCGATGCGTTTGTCCTTGGTATTTCTACGACACTGGCGGACCATCCGCCCCTCTGTGCTAGCATGTAAGACTCATTAATGTCTGCAAAGAAGGACGAGGTCATGCATAACGTGCTTAATCGCTACCTAGCATTCTTCCTCTCAGCCACCCTCCTCATGCAGGGACTGCCAGCAACCGCAATGGCAGAAGCCACGGCGACTGCACCATCCGAGGACACAGCATCCACCGCAGCTGATAGCCTGCAAGAGGAATCAACGAAGACCAAGCTTCTCGTAGAATATCGCATGCGCCATGCTGACGACAAGGCATGGTCAGGCAAAGACGACGGTTGGGTGTCATGCGACCCGTCATTGCTATCCGCGAGCACAGGGCTGACCAAGGGAGCGGATGACGCAGAGGTTGCCGACGACGCCCCGGAGGACGAGGCAACGAATACAGACGAGGACGCCGAGGAGGCCCCGCAGAACGAGGAGGCGAGCGCCGACGAAGAGTCCAAGGATTCCATGTCGGATGATCAGGCCGCGAGCGATGCGGATGAAAACAATGCAGCATCCGACGAACAGGCCGCATCCGACGGCGAAGACGAAGACGTCGAAGCTAACGCTGAAGCCAATACCGAGACCGAGACGGCTTCGGACACGAACCTGCCAGAAGCCCTGACCTCAGTCGCACTACGAGCTTCGGACGATACCGTGCGCATCGAATACCGCCTGCTCGACGCTGACGGCACTTGGCAGAAGG
>ONMP01000239.1 GCA_900318935.1 uncultured Actinomycetes bacterium | reverse complement strand
TACTTACGCTGCATGGAGTTGAGCCGTTCCTTGTCGGCCGCAATGCTCCATCGCATGTTAAAGACAAGGCGTTCGCGAGCCAATGCATCCGAGAGCCCTCGCACCGCACTGATGTCCACGATGCCCGCGATCGAGACGTCGTCGCCGCTTCCCTCCTTGCTTACTCTTTTCATCATCTTCTTGAGGTCGCCCTCGAACTCTTCGACGTCCCATGCGTCCTTGTCCGCACGGTCAATCACGTCCAAGGCAATTCCGACAAAGAGGTCGGATGCACCACCGTCGCTCGGCAACGACTTGTCGACCCCATCGGTACCCACAAAGAGGGCCGCCACGGCATTCGTCTCGCCGTCGAGCACGACTATTCGCATACGTTCGACTGCGTCGGAATCCGAGAGCGACGTGGTGACATTGCCCACGCAGAGCTCGTCCTCAGGAATCACGTCACCGCGAACAAGGCGGGACCGGCCATCGGCAAAGACGACCGTCGCGCACCCATCACCCTGCTGAACGAGAATGCAGAGGTCGGGCAGCATGAGGACGGCAACCAGCGTAGTGCCATATATCCGGCGAATGGCCGTATGCCTCCATGCGTCATCCGACTGCTCCATGGCCTGCACCAGCTCGGGAATGGGGTCAGCCTCGTAGTCAGCCGCAATCTCCTTCTGCCAGCCATCCACGATTTGACGTGCAAGGAGAGAGCGCAGCGACTCCCCCGCCTTCTGCGCCTGTTGGCCCTCTCCCTCGGAGGGCGTGGCGGGCACGACAGGCACTGCGGATGAGGCAGACGCTGCAGAAGCGAAGCCATCTCGCTCATCGGAAAGTAGTGACGAGCGCATTTCGTACCACGAGGCATCGTCGGCGTTCAAATAGCGCAGCGCTACGTCGGACAAGCACTCAAGAGCAACTTCCACAGCTATGCGCGAGCCTCTTTCGCTGCGTCTGCAGGTAGGGTCACCATGGCCATCGGCAACCACGGCCATAATCGCGCGACCACGTGCGCCGTCGAGCACCCGCGTGCCGGAATAGTCCTGACACACGGTGCCCTTCGCCTTGTGCGAGGCGCCCCTCACGTGACCGTCGAAGCATACTGTGCTCATGACCCGCCTACCATCTGCTTTGTCCGCTAAATAATGAAGAACGAGAGTCTCAGCGGCCCACGTCGGCCCGACAACTCGTCAAGAACGCCATACCCCGGTATGTCGAGCTTCGTGGTGACGTTCACACCCGCCGGTATGTTGACCTCGACACTCTCGTGCGTGCTCTTGTCGATCTCGACGCGCTTGACGCAACCCGTGCGTGCTTCGGCCGCCGAAAGCATGACCAAGCTCGAGAGCACCGAAGCGTCATCATCGTTGTCAGTAGCAGGCGGCGCCGGCAGTGGCGTCACAGGACCAGTCTGCTGACTTACGACATCGTAGGGCTGGTCGTAGGGCTGGTCGTAGGGCTGACCATCCCATACCGGTTGCGTCCCTCCGTCGTTCAGAGCCACTCCCCCCGCGCTAGCCGGCGGACCAATCTTCAAGCCACAACTGATGCAGTACATAGCATCCGGCTCCAAGGGATACCCGCAATGCGGACAGGCTGACGGACTCGCACCGCCACCGCCCACGAACCCCATATTGGGATTATCCGTGGTTCCGATGCCCGTTGCCACCGGCGTACCGCACACCACGCAGAACTGCGCACCTGGCTCGATTGGATTGCCGCAGATTACACAGGTCATGCTCCCCGGCATCGGCCCGACGATCCGCTGTGTTTTGGCATACTTTTTAGGCTGCTGTGCAACTGCTGCCTCCGGCTGCGGCGCAGGTTGCATCGCTGGAGCCTGATTTACCTGAGCTCCGCACATGATGCAAAACATCGCATCAGCCTCCAACGGGGCGCCACAGACTTGGCACAGACCGCCCTGGTTTTGTCCTACATACTGGGTTCCGCCCATGTTGTCTCCCTCCCCTAGACCCGACCAGGCAGTCGGGCACTTCTTTCACAGCTCACCACTCGCGCTGATCATCCCACGTGAACGATTTGTCGGCCGAGTTTTGCTTGGTGCCGAATTGTGGCGTAGGATTTTCAATCGGATCCATAACGGGGATGACCTCACCTGGGTCGATGTCCGTCATGTTGATACCCACACGAACCGCTTCGGCGCCACTAATCTCCGCGTCACGCGTATGCGAGTTACCCGCCAAGGTAGTGGACGAGACGCTCACGAATTGAAGCAACCTGGCAAAGACGCCCAAATCATCCGTGCGTATGACCGCCTCGGAGCTGCCTACGAGCTTTGCGATCATCTCGGTATCGGGGTTGCGCCCAATGGCAAAGCCTACGCGTGTCGCCTTGCTGAACCACCTGTTGCGCATTATCTTTTGCAATTCTCGCTCGTAGTCATCGGTGGCGAAGCCGTCGGTCATAAAGATTATCACCGGCAGGAACGCGCTTGTCATCGAGTTGAGGAATGCACTACGCGATAGCTTGGAGTCAAGCTCTCGCAAGGCTGCACCAATCTCGGTCTTTCCCGCCGCCACCAGGTCCGTCCAAAAGAAGTCGTCCAGGTACTCGGGACCGTTCGGATTAATCCAGCGACACGTGCTGTTGAACTCTAGCACCGCAATCTTCACGTTGGCGTCGCTGTGGTGCGCCGCAACCTGCTTGAGTGCGTCCACCGTAGACTCCATAGCGCGGTTGAGCACACCGATGGGTTTGTTTTGCATGCTACCCGAGGTGTCAAGCACGTAGAACACGTGCAGGTCGGGACGCATCATCGCGCCTAGGTCATCCATGTGTGGCATCTTTGCTCCTATCTACACGTTCCTACTGATATGTATACGCTCGTCGTTGAGCCTAAGCTCCATGTCGGGAATCGCCATCACCGTCTGACGAGGAGCCACCATATGAATGCTGGCACCCTGCGAATAGCCCCAAGGCGCTCTGGAAACGTTCCTGACACCAAGCACGTCTGCGCGCTCGCGCGAGGATAGCACCCATACGAGTGGCTCGAGTGCGACATCAGCGTCGCAAACGCCCGTCTGGCAACGATAGATGCGCGTATCATCCACGAAGGGTAGCGAGTATGCGGGGAAATCCGCGCGCAAGGCAGTCCCCACCTTTCTGCCACAAGCGGGCTTGTCACAGGTACGAGACTTCGCATTCTCGAGAAACACCTCGTTGCCACACACGCAGTCGACGACCTCGGACCTGAAGCGCACGAGCTCGCGAATCCAGTCCATCTCGCTCGGTCTGCGATTGGGATTCTTGAGCGCGTTCTGCGAGAAGGCACGTAAGAATATGCGGCGCATGTGCTCGGGCAGGCACGGCCAAACCTTGAGCGCGTTGGGGAAGGCAGGGACCGGACGGTTAGTCGTGATGTCGGGATCCATGATGAAAACCGGTTCGATGCCGTAGAGACGCTTCTGCATCGCGGGTTCGAGCGAGCCGGCCTTGGTGAAACGCACGCCTTCGAGAGGGTGCTGCACACAGATCAGCATAAACATCAACACGGCCAGAGAGTGGCGATCGCTCTGCACGGAGGGAACTGAGTTCTCCACTACAATCTCGGGGGCCATGAAGCGTGGCGTGCCACGAATGCCCGTATCGATGCCGGCGGGTGCAACGTTGTCGTTGTCGCATATGAGGACCTGGCCCGTCCGCGGATTCACAAAAAAGTTACCACCGCTCACGTCCTGATAGCAGTATCCCTTGCTGTGGAGCACGTTGAAAGCCGAGACGACGTTCATGCACGCATCGATTGCGCGGCGATATGACGGAAAGAGGTTTGGGTGCAGGAAAAGCTCCTTTGCCTCCACGAATCCCTCGGGACGGAGTTCCATCACGTAGCCGAAGCTCCCACCCGTAACCTCGACCATGTCGATTGGCCAGAGGAAGTCATCGGTGGGCCTACCGGACATGATGTTGTTACGCAGATTGTCGATGAACTTCTGGCGATCATAGAACACGTTGGGACGGTACCACTTGAGTGCCATGGGGCGACCATCATATTCGATGGAATACACGATGCCCTGAGTGCCTTCACCCAGCT
>ONMP01000241.1 GCA_900318935.1 uncultured Actinomycetes bacterium | reverse complement strand
AGTAATGAAATCAATTGACGGCGCATTGGCTAAATTAAGCCGACTGGAATTGGTCAAATATGTCTGACCGACAGTGGTCAAATATGCCCGACGCTAACAACGCTCTTGAGCGCAGATACCGCCGTCACCATGGATACGAGTATGACAGGTCCCATGACGCAAAGGAGCAGATTGAGGGCGACGGTCTTTACTGGCGTCGCGACGTTGTTAATCAGGGTGTTGCGTACGCCATCGGGCAGATGCATGCAAAGCAGGCCGCACACAAGGCCGATAATGGGTGCCCAGAGCATAGGGGAGTTGAGCATCGACTTGGGTTTCAAGCGCGGGCTGGACAAGACGACGAGGTTATGCCTCGCCCGGTACGCGTAGAAGAAACCCGCGGATTCGTTTCGCAGCAGTGGCTTCAACTCGTTCTCTCTGACACCGTCACGGCTCTCGGTGATTCTCTCGATGGGGTTATGCCTCTCTCCCTGCACGTCGAAACTTAGTCTGACCTTCCTGAACCGCGTGAATACGCGGTATCGGACTTCGACGCCCTCGCCAAGGAATTCGTAGAAGCTGTCCAGTATGCTGGATGCGCAATCCAAAAAGGGTGCGATTTCGTCTACTGTGGCCTTCTGCTCCTCCAGTTCGTTACGGCAGTCAGCCATGATTTCGTCGTAGCGCCTCTCGGAAGAAAGCGTGAATGTCTTGCTACTGCTCACGTGGGTTCCTCGCCTATCTCTGTTTGACCGTGGAACACCCATCATAGAGCAATACACCGATGCTGTCACAGAAGCGAGCTTATCTATCAACAACCGTATTATAATGAGCATTGTTTATTTGGAATCGAGATGATGGGGTTCGACATGCCCGACATAGGTCTTTGTGTGCCCTTCGTAAATGACGACGCGTACGTCGAGCAGCTGGAGAGACAGATTGAGCGGCTACACGCGCATGGCATTCGCTTCAAATCGGTACTGAGAATCTATAGGGGAGGTGCCTATGGCGGGAGTGTTCGAGAGGTTCGCGCCGTTCGTGCAGGACTTCATCTACGCGCATGACTGGGAGGCCCTTCGTGGCATCCAGGTCGCCGCTGCCGAGGCGATTTTTGACACGGACGAGAACGTGCTGCTCACATCCTCGACCGCTTCGGGAAAGACGGAGGCGGCCTTCTTTCCCATCCTCACGCTCTTTGACGAAGACCCGCCCACTTCGGTGGGAGCCATCTACGTCGGCCCGCTCAAGGCCCTCATCAACGACCAGTTCTATCGCCTCACCGACCTCTGTCTGGAAGCCGACATCCCCGTCTGGCACTGGCATGGTGACGTCTCCGCTTCGCACAAGGCCCGCCTCATGAAGAAGCCCCGAGGCATCCTCCAGATCACACCGGAGTCGCTCGAGGCCATGCTACTGCATCGCCACTCCGCCATCCCGCGCCTCTTTGGCGACCTGCGCTTCGTGGTCATCGACGAGGTGCACTCGCTGTTGCGTGGCGACCGAGGTGGTCAGACGCTCTGCCTGCTCGAACGCCTAAGCCGCATGGCGGGATGCAACCCCCGGCGCATCGGTCTCTCGGCAACGATAGGAGATCCCGAGGCATGCGGCGCGCTTCTCGCTCAGGGGACGGGACGGACGACCGTGGTGCCGCGCGTCGAGGCGACTGGTCAGACGTGGCGCATCTCGATGGAGCACTTCTACACCTACGGGCAGCAGGCGAGCGAGGTGGCACGGGTGCCGCGCACGGGTTCTGTCACGCACGTGGATGCCATCGTGGAGGAGGTGGACGCGCCAGCGTTACCCGCCGTGACAGGGGAGACCGTGACAGGGGGGACAGTCCCCTCCGTCACGGTGACGGAGGGGACTGTCCCCCCTGTCACGGATGACTCTGCTCCCGCGAACGCCGACCCGGGTATCGGCTACATCTACGAACACACGCGCGGCCACAAGTGTCTCGTCTTCTCCAACTCGCGCGAGGACTGCGAGGCCGTCACGACAACCCTGCGCAGCTACTGCGAGGCGAACGGCGAGCCGGACCGCTTCCTCATCCACCACGGCAACCTCTCCGCGAGCTTTCGCGAGACGGCCGAGGAGCTCATGCGTGACGACGAACTGGCGCTCACGACCTGCACCACGGCCACCTTGGAGCTCGGTATCGACATCGGACGGCTCGAGCGGGCGTTCCAAATCGACGCGCCTTTCACGGTGAGCGCGTTCCTGCAGCGCATGGGCCGCACGGGCAGGCGCGGCGCCCCTCCCGAGATGTGGTTTGTCATGCGCGAAGACCCACCCGAGCCGCGTGCCATGGTGAGCGAGACGATTCCCTGGAAGCTTCTGCAGGGCATCGCGCTCGTGCAGCTCTACCTCGAAGAGCGTTGGGTGGAGCCGCCGCGCCTCGATCGCCTGCCCTACAGTTTGCTCTACCATCAGACGATGGCGACGCTAGCTTCTGGTGGCGAGATGAGTCCGGCTGCGTTGGCGGGACGCGTCCTCTCGCTGGCATACTTCCGGCGCGTCGATGCCGACGACTACCGCGTACTTCTCCGCCATCTCTTGGAGATTGGCCACATCGAGCGCACCGAGATGGGCGGGCTCATCGTGGGCCTCGCGGGCGAACGCGTGACGAACAACTTCCGCTTCTATGGCGTTTTCGTCGAGAGCGAGGAATACACGGTGCGCAGCGAGTCGCAGGAGCTGGGGACCGTGGTGCAGCCGCCTCCGGTGGGGGAGAAGCTCGCCATCGCGGGCCACGTCTGGATCGTTGAGGAGATCGACCACAAACGCCGCCTCGTCTACTGCACGCAGGTCAAGGGCAAGGTCCCGGCCTACTTCGGCGAGTGCCCCGGCGACATCCACACGCGTGTCCTCGAGCGCATGCGGCAGGTGCTGCTCGAGCACCGCGACTATCCCTACCTGCGCGATAACGCCCGCGCACGACTCGCCCACGCACGCACGGTGGCGATGAACGCGGGCATCGGACGCGAGCCGCTCATCAACCTCGGCGGCGATATGTGGGCGCTCTTTCCGTGGCTGGGAACGTATGCGTTTCTTGCTCTCGAGCGCCTCGTCAAGTTGCGTCTGCCCAAGGATTTGGGTATCAAGGGCGTGGACGTGAGCAGGCCGTATTTCATTCAGTTCCGTATGCGAGCCGGGGCTGAGGAGTTCTTGGACGCGCTGCAGACGGCAGCCGCTGAGGAGTTCGATCCGATAGAGCTTGTGTACCCTGCCGAGGTGCCCGTCTTTGACAAGTACGACGAGTTCCTGCCCGAGTCGCTGGTGCGCAAGGGCTTTGCCTACGGCGTGCTCGACATCGAGGGCATGCGCGACCGCGTACTTGGCTGGTGACGTTACTGCGCTGTTTTGGATGCTCCCTTTCGACCTATGCTCAAAAGGGAATATTCCCAAGCAGCAGCGAGAGGAGCGAGTAGTCCTTTTGCGAATTGACGGGATACGAGCTTCCGGATTACGTATATAGTAGTAAGCAGCTGGAGTTGGAGAAACGCACTACAAAAGGAGGGACTTATGGATCACGCGGCAAATCAAAACAACCCAACAACCCAAAACGATCCAAACAAGAAGAAGCCCATCGTACCAATCTTGGCAGCATTGCTTGTCGTCGCCATCGGCGTGGCCATCTTCTTTGCCGTCGGTGGGGGTCGGCCCAAGGAGACGGTCAAGGTGCCTGACGTTTCGTATTACGAGCGGAAGGACATAGAGGGGCAGCTTCAGAACGTGGGCCTCAAGCTCGGCAAGATTACCGAAGAGGATACGCAGGAGATGCCGGAGGGATTCGTCATCAGGCAGGACCCTGTGGCTGGCAAGGAGGTCGAGAAGGGGACGGAAGTCGACGTCGTGTTCTCCAAAGGCCTGACCAAGGTCGCAATGCCCGACCTCAGAGGTATGACGGTCGAGCAGGCCGAAAAGACGCTCACCGATCTCTGGCTCATCCCCACACCTGGCGAGGCACAGTACTCGACGGACTACGAGCCTGGCAAGG
>ONMP01000242.1 GCA_900318935.1 uncultured Actinomycetes bacterium | reverse complement strand
CGGGAAGTGCCTGCGCGGCGAGTCGCATGCAGGTAAGCCATGTTCTGCGGGCCATCGGATTGCCAGACGAAGTGGCCCAGGGCAGCCTACGCCTCTCGCTGGGGCGTGGCACGACGGAGGCGGACGTCGATCGTGCGGTGGAGGCCATTGCGGCAGCTGTGCGTGCCGAACGCGAGCGGAAGGGGGAGTGAGCGGTATGGGTGCCGTGGTGTTTGTGGGGATGAGCGGCGGCGTGGACTCAGCGCTTGCAGCAGCCCTTCTGGTCGAGCGGGGTTTTGACGTCGTGGGTGTGTACATGCGCAACTGGTCACGTGACCTGCCCGGTTTTGCCTGTCCGTGGGCGGAGGACCTAGCTGACGCCGAGCGCGTGGCGGTGAGCCTGGGCATCGACCTAGAGGTCTGGGATTGCGAGGAAGACTATCGTCGGACAGTGGTGGATTACGTGGTCGATGCCTATGCGCGGGGCTACACGCCCAATCCCGACGTCATGTGCAACCAGACCATCAAGTTCGGCACCTTCGCCGATAACGCCTTCGCGCGCGGGGCAGACCTCGTGGCCACGGGACACTACGCGCGCATCCTTCCTGCCGACGGTGTCCATGCGCTGCCTCGGCTGGCACGTGCGGCATGCGAGCACAAGGACCAGACCTACTTCCTCTGGCGTGTCGCCGCGCAGGCATTCGGGCGTGTCGTGTTTCCGCTGCAAGACATCCCCAGCAAGCAAGAGGTGCGTGCCATGTGCGCTGAACGCGGTCTCGGCGTTGAAAACAAGCCCGACTCAGATGGCATTTGCTTCGTGGGGCCGGTGGGCTTGCGTACCTTCCTACTTGACTCGCTCGATCGACGCGCCGGTGACATCGTGGAGTGGGAGACGGGTACGGTGCTCGGTAGGCATGATGGGGCGTTCCTCTTTACCATAGGGCAGCGACGTGGGCTCGATCTCGGCGGCGGACCGGCACGCTATGTGGTGGCTACCGATTGCGAGCGCAACGTGGTGTACGTCTCGCCCGATCGGGAGTGTCCGGCGCTATGGACGCGTGAGCTGGTGTTGGAGGACGTGTGCTGGATTTCGGGGGATGCGCCTGAAGCGGGAACGTATCTGGTGCGTACCCGCCATACGGGGCCGCTGCGCGAGATGGCGCTGGAGTTTGAGGAGGAGCGTACGCTGGTGCGTTTTGCCGAACCGGTACCTGCCGTGGCGCCGGGGCAGTCGGCAGTGGTCTACGATGGCATCGTGTGCCTCGGTGGCGGCATGGTGGCTCGTAGGGAGGCGGTTGGCTGATTATGGACAAGGGCTTTCTAACATATCGTGACTACGCACGCATGGCGTCCATGCCTCTCGACGAGCTCGAGCGTGGGTGTGTGGCCGAAGCGTTTCACGCGCATGGTCCAGGAGGCCAAGGTGTCAATACGGCTGATTCGGCGGTGCGCATGCGGCATGTGGAGACGGGTATTGTGGTGGTGAGCCGCGAGTCGCGTAGCCAATACCGCAATCGGCGCCTTTGCCTGCAAAAGATCCGCGACGAGCTGCAGAGGCGCTCGGTCCCACCGTCGGTGCGCCATGCGACCAAGCCCACAAAGGCGTCGCAGCGACGGAGGCTTGAGGGCAAGCACATCCGGTCGCAGATCAAGGTCACCCGGCGCAACGTGCGCACGGACGAAGGTGACTAGAGCTGGGCACACGAGGGATTGATCTTTTGCATTTCGGCCCAAGGTGTTCCGATGTGGGTTGAATTGTGCGCTTCTGACACCTGTACTCAAAGACATGGTGAGATGTGATAGCGTAAAAGACGTATAAGAAAAAACGGACAAACGAACGGGAGGGTACAGTGAGACGACGCAGGACGCTTTTGGTAGTTGCAGCGTGTGGGGTACTTGCATGCGTGCTGGCGCTCGTATTCATCGGCCTCCCGTCGGCGGGCGCTCGCGTGGGATGTGTCGTCCAGAATATGGACGGCGAGGCTGTGCCATCGGCAGATGCTCCCGCGCCGATGGATGACCATGTTGACGATACCCTTGCTGAAACCTCGCCGAAGGATGCTCTCACGCTACAAGACGGCATGTCGGCTGCGGAGACGACCGACGTCAGCGTTTTCGAGGAGCAGGCCCAACCGTACGAGGAAATCTGGGATTCCTCGGTCGAGGTGGCGGAGCCCGCATTCGTCATGCCGGAGAACGCCTCGTATGAGCCACAGGTCGTTCTCGTATCTGTGCCGGAGGGGACGGACACCGCCCAGTTCGGCGAGAAGCTCGCAAAGACGTTAGGTGTGGTGGACCTGAGCGAGGTCTCAGAGGGCATCGTGCGCGTGAGCTACGAGGGGGAGCAAAGCGTCGAGCAGGCAGTCAACGAGCTGCTTGGAGCAGAAGGGGTGGAGACCGCTCAGCCAAACTACGTCTATGCGCTCGCGGCCGAGGGCGGGGTGACGGAGCCGTTTGATGGAGGACCGGCCTTGAGTGACGAAGGCGAGGAAGCTTACGTCGTAGTCGATGATGACACGGAGGATGCTCTGACCGGGTCGTTATCGCAGTTGGCAAGCGCTCTCCGGTATACCCCGTTGATATAATCGGTGTTCCGGTACGCCACGCTGAAGAAGCACGATAAGAGCGAGGCGGTCACCACCCTCCAGTATCGGCTGATGGAGCTGGGGTATCTGGATATCGACGAGCCTACCAACTATTTCGGCTCCAGCACCGAGTCCGCGCTGATCCTTTTCCAGCGGCAGCACGATCTCAAGCAGGACGGCATTGCCGGCAGCGAGACCCAAACCATCCTGTACGGAGAAACCGCGGAGCGGTATTGCCTGAAGGAAGGGGCTGAGGGGCAGGACGTGAAAGCCTTGCAGGAGCAGCTGGTGGAGCTGGGGTACCTGTCCGAGAAGGAAGTGGATCGGGTCTACGGCCCCGTCACCATCGCCGCTGTGGAAGCCTTCCAGAAGCGGAACAACCTGCACGTGGACGGTCTCGCCGGAGAAAAGACGCTGGAGCTGCTGTATTCCGACAGCGCCAAGATCTCCAAGGAACTGCAGAAGCAGCAGGAAGCGGAGGCCGCCAAGAAGAAGGCGGAGGAGGAGGCTGCCAAGAAGAAGGCGGAGGAGGAAGCCGCCAAGAGCAAGCCGACCCCTACGAAAAAAGGCACCTCCAGTACCAGCAGCTCTTCCAAAAAGAAGACGCCGACGCCTAAGCCGAAGCCCACGCCTACGCCCACGCCCAAGCGGGATCTGCGCATCGATAAATTCATCGCTGCCGCCAACAGCAAGATCGGCTGTGAATACGTCCTGGGGGCCAAGGGGCCCAACAAATTCGACTGTTCCGGTTTGGTCTATTACTGCCTTCGGGAGGCTGGGGTGGAGGGGACCCGGCTCAACGCCGCTGGATACTCCCAAAAGAGCAGCTGGAAGAAGATCGAAAGCATCAACAGTCTGAAGAAGGGCGATATCCTGTTCTTCCGGTCCGACACCAACAGCTCCGTGAACCATACGGGCATCTACGTAGGCGGCGACACCATGATCGACGCCTCCTCCGGCAACGGCAAAGTGGTCAAGCGCGCCCTGTCCGCCTACTGGAAACGCAACTTCGTCTGCGCTCGACGCCCCTGGAGAGAGTAAGGAATCAAAACAAAGGGCCCGCCGAAAGGCGGGCCTTTTCACATGGTTTTACATGTTTACAGCTTCGACGCGATGCGAGCTGCGGTCTTCACGTTGTTGAACACCAGCTGGATGTTGGAGGCGAGGCTGCTGCCGCCGGTGATCTCCTTGATCCGGGCCAGCAGGAAGGGGGTGATCTCCTTGCCGACCACGCCCTTTTCGTCGGCTTCGGCCAGGGCTTCAAGTCATCCGCGGCGTGGACGGCGTCCGCCACTACCTTGGGATCGTCCGCCCGCCATGTGAGGGGGATGCCACTCTTGGCGGTATAGAAGGCGGGCAGCTCGTCGGTGCCGAAGCCGATGACGGGCACACCCTTGGTCTCCAGATACTCCATGGTCCGGGGCAGGTCCAAGATGGCTTTGGCGCCGGCGCAGACCACGCACACGGGGGTCTTGCCCAGTTCGTCCAGGTCAGCGCTCACGTCCATGGTGTCTTGGCCGTTGCGATGCACGCCGCCGATGCCGCCGGTGGCGAAGACCTTGATCCCGGCCATATGGGCGATGATCATGGTGGCGGCCACGGTGGTGGCGCCGTCCATGCCCTTGGCGATCAGCATGGGCAGGTCCCTGCGGCTGGCCTTGGTCACCTTTTTGCCCTCCCGGCCCAGGTAGTCGATCTCCTCCGCCGTCAACCCCGCGCAGAGCTTGCCGCCGATGATGGCGCAGGTGGCGGGCACGGCCCCGTTCTCCCGGCACACCCGCTCGCAGGCGTAGGCCGTCTCCACATTCTGGGGGTAGGGCATGCCGTGGGAGATGATGGTGCTTTCCAGGGCTACGATGGGCTTCCCGGCCGCCAGCGCTTCGGCCACTTCAGGGCTAAGCTTCAGATATTTATTCAATTCCATAGGATCTCCTTTCGGTCCAGGGACCGTTTTTTACATTTTCTACTTTATATTATAGCATTTGTATGCTACAATACACAAGAAGATTTCTATGGATCGAGAGGAAAGAACATGAAACGAGCGAGCGGTCTGTTGCTGCACATCACCAGTTTGCCGTCCCCCTACGGCGTAGGCACACTGGGCAAGGCAGCC
>ONMP01000391.1 GCA_900318935.1 uncultured Actinomycetes bacterium | reverse complement strand
CTTGCAAAGGTCGGAAGCGTTGCTCCTTGAGCACCTCGATGCCGGTCTTAATACGTATCCTTGTTGCATTCGCCGACATTGAGGCCATCAAACATAGGAGGCATGTCAGGCTCCACCGCACCAATTTCATTCCTCTTATCATATCGTTATTCCTTCTTTACATTCCTTGCTTTCAAAAGTATGACGCTACCCTCGGTGTTCGTGACGAGTACCTTGCCTTTTCGCAGGGGTACAACCGTATTGGTCAGTGAATTGCCATCCTTATGTTTCCAAAGCAGGCGTCCCGTACGTCCGTCGAGAGCCACAATGAAGCCATCGTTGGTACTCGCATATACGATGCCGTCGCGCTCGGGCAACATAGAGGGCGCATGCTCGTAGCCGATGCCCGCATCGGTGGCCCAAAGCTGTCGGGGCTCGTCGCCTTGCGAGGCAAAGCAGACGATGCTGTCTTGCATGGTCTTGGCATAGAGCCGCTCGCCGTCTTGCGAGATGCCCAGGCTCTCGCGCACCTTGCTCTGGAAGGTGCGCCAAATGGTTTCGCCCGTCTGCAGGTCGATACTGGTCATAGCCCGCTGCGGATCAACGATGAAGATGCGGTTATGCCTGCTTACTGGCCACACCTGAGCCGGAGAGAAGTGCATACGGGTGAGTCCGCCCGTCCAGCGCCACATTTCGTGACCGTCAGTCCGCCTTAGACAGTAGAGCGTGTTGTCCCAGGCACCGAAAATGACGCAATCTGGCAAGACGAGCGGCTTGGTCATGACATATCCGCGCAATTTGTTGTAGGCCCACAGGAGTTTACCCCGTCTGACATCTATTGCGCGGAAGGTTGAGTCGCTGGCGCCTACGTATGCGATGCCATCTTTGATTGCCACGCTGCCGAGTACGGGTCCCCGGGCCTCTATTTTCCATAGCTGTTTGCCTGTCCGGGCTGATAAAGCGTAAATATTGTGGTCGGCTGAGCCAAAGACGACGATGCCGTGCCATACTGATGGTCCGCCTATGACGCGATGGGCGGCTTTAAAGTCCCACAGTTTGTGTCCGTCGCGCAGGCGGAAGGCCATTACGTGGCCATCATCATCTCCGACGAAGACGCGGCCGTTTTCAACTGACGGCGAGCTGTATATGGCGGCGCCGGCCTGGGCCTTCCATTGCTCCGATACATGGTCAAACTGTTCGTTGGCACTGTAATCTGGATACTTTTCGGCATGCCCCTGAGGGTCGTAGTCGGCTCTTTGCATGGTATATGAGGTCACGAACTGCTTTTCCTCGCCAATTCGCTGCACATAGGCTCTGATTTCCTTGTCGTCCACCTCATATATGCCGTATCCTGGCAAGCCGTCGTCGTCGGGCAGGTTGCTTCGCATCAGAATTGCGGGCAGTCCGTCGTAGCGGAGGTCGGGTTTGAGGGCATGATAGTGTCCCCCGATGACGAGGCGGACGTTCCCGGGCCTACGCAAGGCATCGGTCACTTCGTACCAGTTATCGACATCGCCTTCAGTGAGGGGGTAATGGGTGACGATGACGGCAGGATGGTCTCGATTTGACTCCAAGTAGGCCATTTTGAGCAGAGGTCCGGTGTTAAATAGCAAGAACCGGACGCCGTTGAAGTCGAAACTGTAGAATTCTGGCCCGAAAATGCGGCTGTAGGCGGTACATCCAGACTCACTCCATGTCGTCTCGTGGTTGCCCATGCAGACATGGTAGGGCATACGGAGCCGGCTGAGGCAGTTCTTGACCTCATGGAGCATGTGACTGTCTCCCTGCTCGGTGAGGTCGCCCGTCACGAGCACGAAATCGATTCCCGGCGTGGCGTTTATCTGTTCTATGCTCCTCATGAGGGCCTCGGTGGGGCCCGATCCGTTCGGATTCAGGTGAATGTCGGTGAGCTGGGCGAAGCGGAAGGGCTTCACCTGCGCGATGCAGCTCAGGCTGAGGAGCAGGAGGAGCTGCATGACACCGATTAGCTTTAATCTTCGCATGGCAGAGACTGTAATATCTTCCAGACGTTGAGGAGTCCGCGCGGCACGTGGAAACATCCCTTCCATTTGCCTCCCTTCAGGGGCAGGAGAACCTGACCCTGGCGATTGAGATACCCAAACCACTCGGGGTAGTCCGGATCGCGGAAATGTTGCCATGTATAGTCGTGCAGGCGGAGGAACCATTCCCTACAGCGCGTGTCACCCGT
>ONMP01000243.1 GCA_900318935.1 uncultured Actinomycetes bacterium | reverse complement strand
TCTCATGCTGACCACGGTTGCGATCACCACACAGGCGGGCAACCCGCCGACCGTCACGATCAGCGGCGTGGAAGTCGAGAACGGCGCGACCGCGAAGCTGAACGCGTTGAAGACGTCGCGTGATGCCGTGTCCGCGCGTCTCGCGGAGGCCGAGGAGGCGCTCGACAAGGCTCGGTCGGACCTCGCTGACGAGGTGCGTCGCTCGTATCGGTCGGGCAACGCGTCGGCGGAGGCGGTGCTCTTGGCGCCGGACGTCGACTCGGCAGTCTTGGCGGACCACATGGCGACGAGGGAGCAGGAGCGTCTCGCGAGTCTCGTGCGGGAGGCGGAGTCGGCGCGTGACGAGCTGAAGGCGGCCTCTGACGAGCTGGAGTCGAGGCGCGTGTCGTTGGTCGGTGCGGAGCGTGACGCGAGGCAGGCGCGTTCCGCGTTGGAGCGTTCGGTTCGCGAGCTTGAGGACTACGAGACGTCGCTTGACGAGAGCCTTTCCGCGGCGCTTGCGCGCGAGGAGGAGGAGCGGCAGGAGAAGGTCGCGGAGAAGGCGCGGCAGGCCGTTCGTGACGCGTTGGACGCGAGGGATGACGCGGCGTTGGAGCGTGCGGTGCGTGACATGCGCGACTCGGGCGCCGACCTCGCCGTGTCGGGCACGGTCGCGGAGATTGTCGTGGCGAGCGCGTACTCGCAGCTTGACGTGCCCTACGTGTGGGGCGGCGATGTTCCCGGTGAGGGCTTGGACTGCTCGGGTCTCGTGCAGTACTGCTATCGCCAGGCGGGCATAGAGCTGGATCACTGGTCCGAGTCGCAGAAGCAGTACTGCAACAAGCCGGCGTCGGCTGCGGTCGCGGGCGACATCGTGTACACGCCGGGTCACGTGGGCATCTGCATCGGTGACGGCAGGACCATCGAGGCCGTGTGGGCGGGCGTCTCGTTTGGCACGGTTGACTCGTTCATGTCGTCCGGCTCGCCCGTGTCGTGAATGGTGCGAACGAGCTGTGTGTTCAATTGAATTGGAGCCGCTGGCCATGTCGTGGTTGACGGCTCTTGTCTTTTGTCATCGGGTGTTTTTTTAATTGTCATGACTTGTCATGACAATTTGTTTCTGGTACACTGATGGTCATGAGATGGCGACGATGAGTGGGGATTTGCTTGGACGCACGCAGTTTTGTTGATTATTACTCGGATTCGTCACATCAATCCGAGGTCAGGAACGGACATGATTTTTTCCGTGATTTGATTGTTCTTGTCGGTGGTGATGACGCGTATCAGGCGTATGTATCGCAGAGTCCTGTTCGACATGTCGAGCACGATCGTGACACTGGCGTGACGGTTGTCGATTCGAGTGGTTCGGTTGATTTCTTCTCGGATTCGTTGGGTGTGGTTGTCGAACTGAAGAGCGGTACGGAGTCTGTTGCGTCAAGTCGTCTTGAGTTCGAACCGGGGCCAGCGGGAGACGTCGAATGGAATGGGGTTCGGGAATCTCGTCCGAGGTCGTGGGACAGAAATCGTCGTGTGACGCCGTTCGAGCAGGCAAAGGACTATGCTGATGACTTGTCGGCCGAGGGGCATACGATACGTTATGTCGTTGTCTCGAATTTTTCCGAGATTCGCGTCTATGAGTACGTCAACGCTGGTCATGGGGACGTGCGTGGCACGGAAGAGGTGATTGCGCTTTCTGATGTACCTGATCGTCTCGATAGGTTACGCTTTCTTGTGATGGTCGATTCGGGGCGTATGCAGCGTAGGGAGGCTGTGTCCAAGGCTGCAGGTGACCTCATGCATGGTGTGTTCAAGCACATCATGCGTTGTTGGGAACTGGACGGTGTGGCTGATGCTGATGGTGACAGTGCCAAGGTTGCTTCGGCTCACATCTTTCTCATGAGGCTTGCCTTTCTCCTCTTTGCAGGTGATGTGGGTCTGTTGTCGGAACGTGCGGAGGCCACTGGTCACGAGTTCGTGGATTGGCTCAAAGGCGTGCAGGCAGAGTACATGTCTGATGCGTTTGCACGTCTCTTTGGAATACTGGATACGCCGATAAACGAGCGAAGTGTTCATGACAGGTGTCTTGGTGTTGGGTTTCCGTATGTGAACGGGAGTCTTTTCAGCGATGACTCCGCCATTCTCGAGTCGTATGGAATACATGGTGGTCTTGCATTGCCCTCATTCGACACTGAGATAAAGGATTATCTGGTCGGCGTGGTCGCATCGTCAGTCAGCTGGCGCGAAGTTGACCCGACTGTGTTTGGGTCGATGTTCGAGTCTCTTGTGGCCATGTCCGTTCCAGGGCGACGTCATGAGCTTGGCATGCATTATACGAGTTATGAGAATATTCATAAGGTCATAGACCCGCTTTTCTTGTCAGATTTCGAATCTCGTCTTAGAGCTGCCATGTCAATGGATGACATTGGGGATAGGCGGGGTGCTCTGTATGATTTGAAGTCTGACATCTGTCAGGTATCGGTCTTTGACCCAGCGTGTGGGAGTGGTAACTTTCTTGTCGAGTCGTACAAGAGCTTGCGAAGTCTTGAGAGTCGGGTGTCTGCGGCATATTGTTCGACGCTCGTGGCAGGCGAGATGCCGCCTCGTTGGGTGCTTGAGGTCGGAGTCAGCACGTCAAATTTCTACGGTGTCGAGCTTGATCCTTTGGCGGGTGCCATAGCGCGTACATCGCTTCACATGACGAGTCTCGCAGCTGACGTCGAGTCGAGAAAGTATGACATGTTCACGCATAGCTTCCCGTTGGCCACTGATGTTTCGAAGAACGTTCATGTGGGTGAGAATGCGATTCGTTTCGATGACAGGCTTCGTGATTGGAAGAACGAGTTCACTGGAGGGCATCATGTGAGCTATATCGTGGGCAACCCACCTTTTGTCAATCCGAAGGCTGTTCGAAGGGATGTGGAGCAGGGCCGTGATCGTTCGCTGTTGTTCGGGCGAGGTGACGGTGTGCTTGACTATGTGTGCTGTTGGATTGAGATGGCATCTCGTTATGTGACTGAGAGCAAGGGTCATACGAAGGTTGCGTTTGTGGCGACGAACTTGGTCTGTCAAGGTGAGCAGCCGCCTAGATTATGGAAGAAGATTCTTGATGACCGGAATCAGAGCATTCTTTTTGCGTGGCAGTCGTTTGGCTGGGAGAGCGAGTCAACCGTCGGTGTCGCGCAGGTGAGTGTTGTCGTCATTGGTTTTGGTATCGAGGATGATGGCGCATCGCGCATGCTTTTTGAGACAAACGGGCATGTTCGTGAGTGCGACAATATCAATGCCTATCTGCGTGATATGGACAACGTGTTTTTCGGGCGCAGAACGTCTCCGATTTGTGACAATGTCTTGCCGATGCGTTGCGGGTATCTCGTAGCCGATGGCGGTACGATTTCGTGCTTTGACGAGTCTTATCGTAATCGATTGGAATCGGAGGAGCCTCAGTCGTTGCCCTATCTACGTCTTATGGTCGGTGGTGACGAGTATGTGAACGGTCGGTTGCGGTTGTGTCTATGGCTCCCTGACGCCGATCTCGATGATGTTCGACGCAATCATCCCGTTGTGTGGGAAATGCTTGAGGCGTGTCGAGACTGGCGTAGCTCACGACCCCGGAAAAACGATGCTTATCGTCTTCGCAATGTCCCTCATCGGATGCGTGACGTGGATAAGCTGGTCATTGACAAGCCATATTTGATAGTTCCGAATACGACAAGCGAGAACAGGCTTTATGTTCCGATTGGGCTTGTTGACCCAGATGTCATTCCGAATCATAATGCGCAGATTGTTGTTGGTGCTGGGTTGTATGAGTTCGGAATCATGTCGTCTTGTTTTTATAACGCGTTCTTGCATCTCGTGGGTGGCGGTCTCGAAACGCGATATCGGCATAACTATACGTATGTGTACAACAATTACGTGTGGCCCGATTGCGATGCTGTCGCACGTGCTGCGATTGAGTCGGCAGCGCAGGGTGTGCTTGATGCTCGT
>ONMP01000244.1 GCA_900318935.1 uncultured Actinomycetes bacterium | reverse complement strand
CGTCCCCCTGTCCGCGCCCCCCAAATCACAGGACCTTCGATAGTTCCGCTATGAGCACCTTCACGTCGATGGGCTTGGCGATGTGCGCATTCATCCCCGCCTCGCGCGAGGCGTCCTCGTCCTCCTTGAACGCGTTTGCCGTCATGGCAAGGATGGGAACGCTTGCGAGTCGCTTGTCCTCCAACGCACGTATGGCCCGCGTCGCCTCATACCCGTCCATCACGGGCATCTGGACATCCATGAGGATCGCGTCGTAGTAACCAGGACCACCCGCCTGTACCATATCAACGGCTACCTGCCCGTTCTCCGCCGATTCGAGCATAAACCCATACTGCTCCAAAATCATCAGGGCGATCTCCAGGTTAATCTCGTTGTCCTCCACCACGAGCAGGCGTTTCTGCGTGAAGTCAACCGGCTCCTCGCTCTCCACCTCCTGCGGCTCCTCTACCGGGACAACGTCCGACTCCTCGGCCATGCGGAACTTGATGCGTATGATGATCTGGGTACCGTTGCCCGGCGCGGTTAGCACCTCGATGGTCCCTCCCATCAGGTCCACGATGCTCTTTGTGATGGCGAGGCCGAGGCCCGTGCCCTCAATACCGCTATCGGTGGACGTCCGCTCGCGCTCGAATGCGGTGAACATGCGCTCGACGAACTCGCGCGACATACCGATTCCGTTGTCCTGCACGCTCATCTCATACGAGGCATATTCCTCGACAGGATTTCCCACCTCGGCGAGCGTGACCGTCACCGTACCACCTTCGTCCGTGAACTTGTAGGCGTTGCTGATGATGTTGAGCAGAACCCGATTGAAGTTCTTTGCGTCGCACCACACGTAACGATGTTGCACCTGACTCGCATACACCTTGAACTCAAGCTTCTTTTGGCGCATCTGCTCCGCAAAGAGGTCGCGCATCGAGTCGAAGATGCTGCAGAGGTCAACGGGCACGTACTGAAGCTCCACCCTGCCGCTCTCGATGCGGCTCATCTCGAGTATGTCGTTGATGAGCGAAAGCAGGTGCTGGCTCGACAGGTCTATCTTGGACAGATACTCGTGGATTGCATCGACCGACGTCTCCTTGAGGGCAAGGTTCGTGTACCCGATGATGGCGTTCATCGGGGTGCGAATGTCATGCGACATGTTAAAGAGGAACTGACTCTTTGCCAGGCTGCCTTCGACCGCACGGATCTTTTCGCGCTCGACGACCTCATGCTTCTCACGCACAAGGTTTTGGATGTAGAGCATGACGACAAGCCCCACGAAAACGATGAGCAGCGTGACAACGGTTCCGCGCAGCAGCGTCGCATGCACCTCTTCGATCGTTTCCTTCGAGTCAAGCAGCTTGATGAGCCACAGGATGACGGAGTAAAGCAGGAGCGAAAAGAGCGCCGTGCCAGAAACCGACATGCCGCTATATTCCGTGAGCTCGCTGCGCTGCACCGTGCGCCAATAAAAAACGAACCCGAGCAGGCACCACAGCGAAAGCAGCAGAAACGCCTCGCTGCCCATGGCGTCGAGCGCGCCGAGATGTGGCACGAGCTGCACGACGGCAAATACGAGCGAGATGGCAGTCCCAACGATGCCGACGCGCGCCATGCGGCGATTGTTCTCAATTCGGGCTATCTTGTAGGTGGCCGCGGTGGTATAGGCGTAGGCGACGATGGCACCAAACGAGGTGAGATCCACGAACCAGTTGAGCGTGTTGCGTCCCAGCAGCGAGATAAGGATCGAGAGAACCATGATGAAGAGGATGCTATAGGTCGTCTTCTTGAATCGCTCGGAGAGGATTCGGTCTTCCGCCATCGTAGAGAGGACTCGCAACATCGCGCGATAGCCGCCGATGATGCCGGTCAGAATGGCAGCCAGGGCAGTGATGACGATAATCGCGAGACCGGGAGTGCCCAGCGCTGTCTTTGCCGCATAAAACGTGGCAACCGACTCAACCCCTTTGAGGTCCGGTATGGTCGTGATGTATTCCTGCCAAGTGGAGTATTCGGGTGGGAGCGCGGAGACGCTGACGAGCGTCATGGCCGTGTAGCTAACGGTAGCAAAAATGATGGCTTCCACTATGATGCGCCCCGTCCGCTTGGGCGCGAAGTCAAAGTGCGCGGTATCGAAGCAGACGACCTCAAATCCAACGAAGGCCCAAGGCATTAGTATGACCAGACTGAGTATCCCATAGAGCGATCCATACTGGCGCGTACCAGACATCGAGCTGATTTCTTCCAGCGAGAGGGAAGGGAGGCAAGCGAAGGAAATGACGATGATGCCGACGGCGAGTATGATGGAGAGCGCCGAATGAAGTCGCTGCAACATGGGCTTCGCCACAATGAAGAGAAGCGCGACGACGACAAGTGCGATAACGGAGAGGGCGACCTCCGCCACGCTGATCTGGGCATTGCCTATGGTGTAGTACACAGTCGTGGTGAGGTTATTTCCGAGCAGCGTGCGGATGACAATGAAGAGCGCGCTGCCATTGAGAAACACGATCGTGAGATACGAGAGACATAGAAACCACGAGCACAGGAAAGCGTGGTCGCGGCCAAACGCCTCCTTGGTATAGGTGTACACGCCACCAGTGAGCGTGCTGCGACGCATGAGGTAGTTGAAGCAGGCGCCAATGACAAGCATGACCGCCATGCCGATGAGCATGGCGATGACGGTGCCAATAGGACCAGCCACAGGCAGAAACGTCGTGCCTGGCATGACGAAAGCCCCCCACCCAACGGCACAGCCGAACGCCATAGCCCAGACGTCCATGGGCGAAAGGTACCTATCAAGCGTGGTCTTCTCTTCCATGAGCGTTTCCTTCTGCATGTCGCTTGTTCACCTGAGCAAAACTGACGTCCTTCGAAATCGGGGAGCTTGACAACGATGCATCGCTACGCGTAGATGACCTTGCCTGAGCCGGGTATGACATCTCCCATCCGGAAGGTCTCGAGTCCCTCGGCCGCAAGCGTCTCTCGCACGGCATTCTCATCCGCGGGCGCGCAAATCACGCACATGCCCACACCCATGTTGAAGGTACGCAGCGCCTCGTCATGCGTCAGGCCCGCCGCGCGCACGACATAGTCGATGACAGGTGGCACATTCCAGGGGCAGCCTCCGTCCTCGGCAAGCGTCACCCGCGCATCGAGGTCGGCAGGCATCGCGCGGTTGAGGTTCTCGGTAATGCCACCGCCCGTGATGTGAGCCATGGCATGTATCGGCGCTCCGGCTTTGAGGGCGCGCACAAGCGCACCGGCATAGATGGCCGTAGGACGCAGAACTGCTTCGCCGAGCGATTCGCCGCCCAGCTCATCCAGCGGCTCGAGCAGCTCCTCCGCCGTACGACCCTCGATGGCGACCTTGCGCACCAGGGAGTAACCATTGGAATGCAGACCCGAACTTGGAATGCCCAGCACCACGTCACCCTCGCGCACGAGCTCGGGGCCAATCATACGAGGTCTGTCAACCACGCCCACAACGAAGCCCGCGAGGTCGTAATCATCGGGATTCATCACGCCGGGGTGCTCTGCCATTTCGCCGCCCACGAGCGCACAGCCCGACAGCCGGCATCCGCGCGCGATACCATCCACGATGGAAGCCACGGCCTCGGCACGTAGCTTGCCCACCGCCACGTAATCGAGGAAAAAGAGCGGTTCGGCGCCGACAACGACCACGTCATCCACGCACATCGCCACCAAGTCTTCGCCCACCGTATCGTGCTTGCCAAGCAGCTGTGCGATGGCAAGCTTCGTGCCCACACCATCGGTGCCACTCACAAGCACAGGGTCTTCCATATCCTTGAGCACACCACATTGTGCGGCTCGGAAAAATACCCTGTCCGGGAGCCGTTTGTGGAGATCCTCCATGCGGACGGCAGCTTTACGTCGGATTTTCTGTTTGAAAAGGCGGAGGCCCCTCAGGGCCGCGGCGAGGACTATGCTGTCATCAACGGCAAACTGCA
>ONMP01000341.1 GCA_900318935.1 uncultured Actinomycetes bacterium | reverse complement strand
ATTTGCGACGTATCGTGTCAAGAAACGGCTTGAGGATTTGACGTTGCATCGGCTCATCGACACGCTTGACCCCACGCTTCGTCATGCGCGCAATCGTGAATTCTATGATATGGATGCCGAGAAGGCGTATGGCATTCTTGCGACCATTGCAGAAATTAACGGGAACGAGGATTTGCTGGTTAAGAATCCGTTGCGGGATGCCTTCTTTGACGATTTCCCGCGTGATGGGTCTGGGAACGATGACAGGCGGGAAGAGCCGCAGGTCATAGCGCCTCCCAAGACGATTCATAGGCAGCCGCCGTTCAATTTTCATGAGTTCGGCATAAGTGAAGGCGAGCTCATTGAGTTTTTTGATGCGCGTACGGGCGCGTCGCGTCCAGACATCGTTGCGAGGGTGGCTGGCGAACGTTCTATCGTACTTGATGGCGAGACGACGTCGGTTTCCGCTGCTGCACGTTCAGTTCTTGGTTTGCGGCGCTCGCCTCGTGGTACCGAGTACTGGACATGGAACGGCAGGCGGCTGGTGGACATATATCGGGAGCGCTATCCCAGTCCGGAGCGGAAGTCGAAGCGGTGGAAGGCTGATGTGTGATGGGAGGGGATGAAAGCCCGCTTCTCGCGGATTGGTTCGACTCGTGGGTCGATACGTATAAACTTGGCGTGGTGCGTGATGCGACATTGTCGAAGTATCGAGCCGCACAGCGTTGGGTGAGAGAGCTTGCCGGTGATGTCAGGTTGTCGGCTCTCACGCGAGCACGGTATCAGAAGTTGCTCAATGATTATGCGGCCACGCATGAGCGGGTCACGGTCATGGACTTTCATCATCAGCTCAAGGGTTCGGTGCTTGATGCGGTCGATGAGGGGCTTGTGTCGCGTGATCCGTGTCGTAGGCTTGTCATCAAGGGTATTGAGCCAAAGGAGAAGAAACCTAAGTATCTTTCTCGGTTCGAGTTGCAGCGTCTGTTGAGCGTCTTGGACTTGGGGGATGATGTAAGCTGGGATTGGCTTGTTCTGTTTGTCGCCAAGACGGGACTGCGCTTGTCTGAGGCGTTGGCCGTGACACCAGCCGATTTCGATTTGATGCGTCAGTGTGTCAGGGTCAGGCGTTCGTGGGATTATAAGGGTGGAGGTGGTTTCGCCCCTGTGAAGTGTCCTTCGAGTGTGAGGTCTGTCGAGATGGATTGGCAGCTGACGGCACAGATGGCCGCTCTTGTGCGTGGTATGGACGAGGACGTTCCGCTGTTCGTGCCTGACGGGCGGAGGGTCTACGCCTCGACAATCAATGCGAATCTGGCACGTCTTTGTCGTAAGGCGGGCGTATCTGTCATTACCATGCACGGTCTCAGGCATACGCATGCAAGTGTGCTTTTTGCTTCGGGCGTTTCTGTCGCGAGCGTGTCGAGGCGTCTCGGTCATTCGAGCGTCGCAGTCACTGAGAAGGTGTACGTGCATCTGATTCGTGAGCTCGAGCAGGGAGACGTTGACGCTATCATGAGGTGTATGTCGGCTTTGGCCGCGTAAGTCGGTGTCTTTCGGAGAGTGTGTGGTGGTGAATGTGTCGAGAACGTTTTCCAGTATCGATGAGCGGCTCGCTCTTGCTGAGACTAATGAGCACGGTTGGTTTAAGCAGGTCAAGTCCATCTTGTTTCGCAAGATATTCGTGTAAGGAGTCGATTCATGCTTACCACGTTCAAGGACGAGGCCGACTTTGAGGCCACACTCGTCAAGATGCTCTCTGAGAAGAAGGGCTGGGCAGACGGCATCCTGCGCTACCCGTCTGAGGAGGATCTCGTCAGGAACTGGGCGGACATCCTCTTCGCCAACAACGATGACCAGGATCACCTGAACGGGTGTCCGCTCACCGATACCGAGATGAGGCAGATCTTGGAGCAGGTGAACGCCAAGCCGACGACTGCCGACGTGAACCGTCTTATCAACGGTCGTTACGTCATCATCAAGCGCGACAACCCTATGGACACGCTGCATTACGGTGCCGAGGTGGCGCTTCGCATCTACAGTCGCGACGAGATTGCGGGAGGACACTCGCGTTATCAGATTGCCGTTCAGCCTCGTTTCAAGGCGAAGAAGAGCGTCTTTCCGCGGAGGCGTGGCGACGTGGTGCTGCTCATCAATGGCATGCCGGTCATTCACATCGAGCTCAAGCGCAGCGGTGTCGACGTGAGTCACGCTATCGTGCAGATTGAGAAGTACTCTTATGAGGGTGTTTTCGCGACGGGCATCATGAAACTTGTGCAGATTTTCGTGGCGATGAACCCGGATGAGACGCTCTATTTCGCGAATCCCGGCATCGAGAAGCTC
>ONMP01000245.1 GCA_900318935.1 uncultured Actinomycetes bacterium | reverse complement strand
CGAGAAGCTCTCTCACGACGGTCATTTTAACCGCAAGTTCATGTTTCACTGGGCTGACGAGACCAACACTCAGCAGAACAGGTGGGACTACATCGCGGAGCATCTGCTGTCCATTCCGATGGCGCACAAGATGGTTGGCTTCTATACCGTCGCTGACATGGGCGACTCCGAGGGCGTCCTCAAGGTGATGCGTAGCTACCAGTACTATGCGGCTAGTGCCATTTTCGATGTGGTGAAGAACACCGAATGGGGCGGCAAGCGTCCCGTCGGTGGTTACGTGTGGCACACGACTGGCTCGGGAAAGACGATGACCTCGTTTAAGGCGGCGCAGCTCATCGCGGCGGCGCACATCGTGGACAAGGTCGTGTTCCTTGTGGATCGCGTCGAGCTTGGCGATCAGTCGTTGCTTGAGTACCGCAACTTCGCGAACGACGACGAGCAGGTGAACAGCACCGATAACACGTACGCGCTTTTTGCGCTGCTCACGAGTGACAATCGCAACGAGACGCTCATTGTCACGAGCATTCAGAAGTTCTCTAACGCGGATTATGACAAGGACTACGTAACGTCTGCCCAAGTCGCCAAGATAAACTCGAAGAAGGTCGTCATTGTCGTTGACGAGTGTCACCGCTCGACGTTCGGTGACATGATGGGCGCAATCAAGGACACGTTCCCGTACGCTCTGCGCTTCGGGTTCACCGGCACGCCCATCTATGATGAGAACAGGAAGAGGCTCTCGACCACGATGGACGTCTTCGGCCCGGAGCTGCACCGCTATGTGCTTGCCGACGGCATCGCCGATGGCAACGTGCTCGGTTTCGATCTCACCGAGGTGTGCGTCTATAAGGACTACGACCTCAGGCTCAAGGTCGCGCTCGAGAAGGCGAGGGCCGAGGGCGCGACGGACGACGAGAGGATACAGGATGCGCTGTCGAACCCTAAGAAGCGCAGGGTGTACCTCAAGTACATGGACGATGTGCCGATGGGTGATGTTTTTGAGAATGGCAAGATGACGCACGGTATCGAGAGTCATCTCCCGAAGGCACAGTGGGAGACCGATGAGTACCGCGAGGCGGTCGTGGATGATGTCGTAAAGAAGTGGTACACGACGAGCGTGGGTGGCATGTTCCACGCCCTGTTCGCCACGAGTTCCATCTACGAGGCGACGCTCTACTACGATTTCTTCAAGAAAAAGGCGCCTCATCTTCGTGTGACGGCGCTCTTCGATCCGAACTTGGACGGCAATGCGGACTACGCCTACAAGGAGGACGCCCTCATCGAGATTCTCGAGGACTACGAGAGGATGTTTGGGCGCACCTACACGTTCTCGCGCTACGAGGGCTTCAAGGAGGACGTGTCCAAGAGGCTCGCGCACAAGGGGGAGTATCGTCACATCGACAAGAGGCCCGAGGCTTGCATTGACATCCTCATCGTCGTTGACCAGATGCTCACGGGTTTCGACTCGAAGTGGCTGAATACGCTCTACCTCGACAAGGTGCTTGAGTTCGAGCATATCATCCAGGCGTTCTCGCGTACCAATCGTGTTCTGTGTTCTGAGAAGAAGTTCGGGGTTATCCGCTACTACCGTAAGCCCCACACCATGCGCGCCAACATCGACCGTGCCGTGGCGCTGTACTCGGGTAATCGTCCCGTGGAGCTGTTTGTGCCAAAGCTCGGCGAACATCTCGAGGATGCTAACGCCATTTATACGCAGATTGTGAACCTTTTCGACCTGTGCGGTATCAGGAGTTTCGAGCGTTTGCCAGACAGCGAGGCAGACTGCGCGCAGTTCGCCAAGTTGTTCAAGTCGTTCGCTGACAAGATTGAGGCTGCGCGCGTGCAGGGCTTCGACTGGTTCGTCAAGACTTACGGCATTGACTTTGGGCTCGACGATGAGGTCACGGTCATCTTTGACGAGGTGACGTTTGAGACTCTCGCGCAGCGTTACAAGGAGCTCTTCGGGCCATCGAGTCCGCTTGGTGACGATATCTCTTTCGAAATCGATACGCACCTGACATCCATCGACACGGGACGCATCGACGCCGCGTATCTCGAGTCGAAGTTTGTCAAGTGGCTCAAGTGTCTCGATCAGAAGGACGTTTCGGAGGCAGAGACGCAGGCGGTGCTTGACGAGTTGCACGTGTCGTTCGCGAGGCTGTCGCGTGCTGACCAGCTGCTCGCGGAAGTGATGATTCATGACATTCAGGGTGGCGATTTGCAGCTGGAGCCGGGTCTCACGTTCATGGACTATCTGAACATGTATCGTTCGCATACTGAGGAGGGGCACGTCGACGGTCTGGTCAAGGCGTTCGGTGTGGACAGGGACATGCTTGTGGAGCTTATGACGTCGGTGACGACGAGCTCGGATCCGAACAGTCACGGCAGGTTCGATCAGTTGCGTGCGACTCTGGACGTAAAGGCCGCAGGCAACTTCTTTGCGAGTGTGACGGGTGAGACATGGAAGTTTCGCGTGGTTAGGATGCGGGCGACGAGACTGCTCACGGATTTCATTGTGGACGGTGCTTTCGATTTGGTTGACGAGGTGACGAAGCGCAACGAGAATGGTTGGACGTAGGGATAAAGGACGTGCTTGATTACGCCGCGTTTGACCGTTGGGGGTCTCTTGTGGTACAATCTTTTCCTCTCGTATGCCCGAGTGGCGGAATTGGTAGACGCGGAGGTCTCAAAAGCCTTTGTCGAAAGACGTGTGGGTTCGAATCTCACCTTGGGCACCATGTATCGAGTCACATGACCGCTGGCAAGTTCGTTCCAGCGGTCTTTTCTTTGTGACCTGTGCGAGCCAGGCGTGACAACGTCTGTGGCGCTTGACGTGCGTGTGTTGTCATGTGAGCATGATGGCGCACGTTCTTTTTCACGTATGGCGGGAGGTTGTGTCATGGCAATGTCTCAAGGTTACGACCTGGCACCGGTTGAGTCGCAGGATACCCGTTGGGAGAGGCTTCGTCAGCGGGTCATGGTGCTTGACAGGTTTCCGGAGCAGGAACCAGCGATCGCGGACGAACTGGTTCGCGTCGGCATGCAGAGGGTGCGCGAGAAGGCGGAGTTCGCCCGCATGATGATTGATGGGTATCGTGGGAGGCTGGTGCCGTTGTCACGCATGATGGATACGGTCGATGCGGCAGTGCTGGACATGGCATCGACCTCGCATCAGTGTGGACTCGATGGCATACCGGAGATGGATCAAGCCATCGGTGCCGCATGCGGGAGCGTACACCTCGCGCACACGTATGACGGGTATCTCGACACGCATCTCGACGAGCTGGGCAAGTCGTTCAATGACGTGGCGAGGTCAGTCGATGCCGTGAGCCGTGACAGCATCGAGGCGTGTTCGGAGAGGGTCTTGACGGCGATGCGTGAGGCGCCCGACCAGAAGAGCATGCAGATTGTGGTGCGGTCGTGCATAGAGCGCATGACCGATGGTGGCCAGATGGGCCCGGGCCTCGGCCTTCGCGAATCGATGGGCATGCCGCGCGACGAGGGAGACGCGTGGCGCTCTGCCTTGATGGTCGAGAGGAGGATGGATGATGCCAAGGCGTGGTTCGGGGGTGCGAGACACAACCTGTTCGTCGACGGTTTCAAGTGGGACATGCATGCCATCAACGACCTCGTGGAGGACGCACGCAGGAGCGTGACGGACGAGTTTGGTGACGTGCATCGCTTCGGCATCGGTATCGGGGACATCGCGGGGCGATTTGCGGTAGGGACGATTCGCGAGAATTACGATGGCGTGGTGGACACTCTCGTCCGACGTCGTTCGCTTGATGACTATGTCTCATCGAGCGCGGCCGAGCGTCGGCGTTACCTCGCGGGTCTGAACGAGACGCTCTTGAACGCGAGGCGGCGTAGCGGGGGCGGCATGTCATTGGCGGGGATCGACCTCATGCGGCGGGACTGCGAGGTCACCGGCACGCGAAGCTGGCT
>ONMP01000248.1 GCA_900318935.1 uncultured Actinomycetes bacterium | reverse complement strand
GAAGGAGAATTCTGATGGAAAAAAGACTCGAAGAAATGGCCCAGATTATGGAAGAAAAAAACAGAGAGATCAACAGCAAGCAGCTCCCTGCTCTGGATCCGGAGGGTCAGACACTGGCCAAACACAAGCGCGAAACCTTTGACATCATCGACACCCCTGTCGATCCGCTGAGATAAGGAGGTGACCATGTACGATATTACACCCATCACATCCGAGCATCCCACAGACTGCGGCGCGACATGCCTCAAGATGCTGCTTGATTACTACGGGATCGACGTCACGCTTGACCAGCTGATCAAGGAGTGCAACACCCGCCTGATTGGCTGCACAGCCGCGGATGTCCTCCGTGCCGGCCGTCTCCATGGCGTCGAAATGCACGCCTACAAGACGGACCTGGACGGGATCCTCAAGGTGGACCGCCCTGCAATCATCTGGTGGAAGCGTAAGCACTTCTGCGTTTTATGCGGCGTTGATGAGGGCGGGAACATCGTGATCATCAACCCGGACCGCGGTCGCTACAGGATGAGCAAGAGCTTGTTTAAGTGCTGGTATTCCGGGATCGCGCTCTTTATCGGCGAGCCGCTGCCCCTCGACTAAGGAGTACGCCATGGGAGAGTTGCGTATGGTTGGACGCTGTCGTGGGGAGGGCGTCGGATACCTGGCCGTCTGCTCGCCAGAGGACGTTGTTGGTCTGTGCGCAAGCGCTGGTTTGGCAGACGGCACGCCCGTCCCCTGTGAGGCGTTGCGCGTCGAATCGCCTCGTGAGCTGCGGGTGCTCGACGTCAACGCGCGTTCGGGCTGGGTGGTTGTTGTTCCCCTGCTAGGGAGGTCCTGCGTTGTCACCCTCTTTGCTGATGGGGAAGTCCTTGGCAGGTTCGTGTTTCCGCCGCTGCTCTCGAAGCTGTCGTCGCGGCTCATGGGCTCGACGCGACCCGAGTTGGCGGCGATGCTGAGGGGGTTCGAACAACGACGTGGCGCGGGTCGTACGCGCGTGTGGCTGCGTGACGTATGGCCTGCCGACGAGGGCAAGGTGGTCTGGCGCGCTGTGGCAGAGTATGTCGATGCGACTTGCGATGACGAGCCGACGCTCGTGGTGCGCGACCAGATGGCGTGCGAGGCCGAAGCGCGCATCATCGTCATGGAGGACCAATTGGTGCCGTACTGGCGCGATGAGGCACGAAAGGTCCGCATCGTCACGTTCTCGTGTACGATGCCAGAAGGGCTGGGGTCGTTCTATGTGGAGGCGATGCTTGGGGGCCGTAGCTGCGGGTTTGCCGGGATGAATGCCCCGCGTGCGGCAGGTATGCTCGCGGATAGGCGGCGCTTGATTGCGGGTCCCGAATATGACGGGGGCTATGAGGGATGGTTTGACCTGAGGCGTACGACGGATGCCGAGCTGGCTTGGCAGCGCGCGAACGTTGCCGAGGATTCCCCGTTCCTTGGCGTGGTGCTCTGCGGTGGGCGGGATTCCGGGTCGCGTGGCGTGACCCTAGCGTCGCTACGGGCACAGTCGTATGGGCGTTGGGAGCTGGCGAGCGAAGCCGTGGGGGACGCTGGTCGTTTCGACTACATGCTCTTCGTCGAGGCCGGATGCGCGCTGGAGCCCGACGCGCTCTGGCATCTCGTGCGGACGATGGTCACACATTCTGACTGCGAGCTTGCGTTTTGCGACGAGGACTGCTTGGACGGTGCGTCTGTGCGCGCGCCGAGGTTTAGGACGTTTGCCAACTATGGAAGCCTGTACACTCACAACGCCCTGGGCCGTCTGCTGCTGATGAGCCGCGAGGTGTGCGAGCGTGCGATGGACATGGGACCGCTTGCCGAGGGGGCCGAGGCCTATGACATGGCCCTGCGTGCCTTCGAGTTGGCTTGCGAGACGCAACACGTGGCCCGCGTGCTCTGTCACGTGTCCGCCCTGATGCGCGAGACTGACGCCGCAGCTCACGAGGCGGGCAAACGCGCGCTCGCGACGCACCTCGAGCGTCGCGGCATCGCGGCGACTGTCGACGACGGTCCCGAGTCGGGTACGTACCGCGTATGCTACGAGCTGCCAGCACCTCTGCCCAAGGTGAGTATCGTCATCCCTACTCGTGACCATTCGGACTTGTTACGTACCTGCGTGGAGTCGATACTGGACTCATCCACCTATGACAACTACGAGGTCATTCTTGTGGAGAACAACAGCGTCGAGCAGCGAACGTTTGCCCTCTACGAAGAGCTACGGAATCGAGACAGGCGCGTACACGTAGTGACATGGGAGCCGGATGAGCCCGGCGCGTTCAATTATTCCGCTATCGTGAACTTCGGGGTGCGCCATGCCACGGGTGAGCTCATCGTGCTGCTCAACAACGACACCGAGGTTATCGAGTCCACCTGGCTGGAAGAGATGGCTGGCTGCCTGATGCGGCCCGAGGTGGGTGTCGTCGGGGCAAAGCTGCTCTTTTATGATGGTCTCATCCAACATGTGGGCATGGTGGCGAACCCCAACGGTGACAACTGCCATGTGTATCAGAATCTGACGCGCACGGAGCGCGGTGCGCAGGGTGCCGCCGTGATGCCGGGCGACTACTCGATGGTGACGGGTGCCTGTCAGATGACACGCCGTGCGCTCTTTGACGAGCTGAGCGGATACGACGAGCGCCTTGCCGTGGGCTTCAACGACAGCGACTACTGCCTGCGTGCGGGCGAGGCGGGCTACGCCGTGACGATGGCTGCGCATGCACTGCTCTATCACCGGGAGTTTTCCACGCGCGGCCGCGAGGTGACAGACATCAGGTTGCGCGCTCGCTTCCTGCGTGAGCGGGCGTATATGATGGGCAAACATGCTGAGTTCTATGCCAAGGGTGACCCGGCGTTGAGCCCCAACGTCAATCCCTTCGGATCCTACGGCGAGTTGTAGAGGAGTCATCAAGCAAGCGGGGTGGTTCATGCCGTTGAGATTTCGTCGGCATGACAACCTTCCTTGCTTTTCGAAGAGTTATTCTAGCTTACTGGTATTGGTGCAAAGGAAGTTCGCAATCGAGGAGTCGGAGGGGCGCATGGAGTCGTTGTACAGGAAGTACCGTCCGCAGACGTTTGCCGACGTGGTGGGCCAGCAGCACGTTGTGGGTACGCTGCAGCGTGCCGTTATGGAGGGGCGCACAAGCCATGCGTACCTCTTCTGCGGCCCTCGCGGTACGGGCAAGACGACCATGGCGCGCCTACTTGCGAAATCGCTGATGTGCGAACAAGGTCCAGGTCAGTTGCCCGATGGCACCTGCGAGCAGTGCGAGCTCATCGCGGCGGGCGAGCATCCGGATGTCTACGAGCTCGACGCCGCCTCGCGCACCGGCGTGGACAATGTTCGCGAGGAGATCATCAATCGCGTGGGCTATGCTCCCGTGCGCGGGCGCTGCAAGGTGTACATCATCGATGAGGTTCACATGCTCACGACGGCGGCGTTTAACGCCCTGCTCAAGACCTTGGAGGAGCCGCCTGACCACGTGGTCTTTGTTCTCTGCACCACTGATCCGCAAAAGATTCCTGCGACGATACTCTCGCGCGTGCAACGATTTGACTTCCGTCCCATCGGCAACGACGACATTCGCGCGCGACTGGCCTACGTTTGCGAGCGGGAGGGATTTGCCTACGAGGATGCGGCGCTCGATCTGGTCGTGCGCCACGCGCGCGGAGGCATGCGTGACGCGCTCTCCACGCTGGAACAGCTCTCGGTGTTTGGCGCAGGAACGATTTCTGCCGATGCGACCCAGGACCTGCTCGGCGCCGTGCCAGGGGCGGAGATGGGTCACGTGGTGGAGGCGCTGGCGGCTCGTGACGTGCCCATGCTCTTTTTGCAGGTAGGTGAGCTCATCGAATCGGGCAGGGACCCACTGCAATTCGTACGTGACCTCGCGGCTCATATGCGCGAC
>ONMP01000249.1 GCA_900318935.1 uncultured Actinomycetes bacterium | reverse complement strand
CGCAGCCCGAAGCCACCGTAATTGCCACACCGCCAGAACTCGACACATCGGATAAGGCGCTTAAAGCCTTGGTTCTCACCGCGCTTGAGCGACGCGACAAAGACGAGGTGGACGTTTCCATATTCAATAAGACATACCAATAGTTCAACAACCTATACCACGAGCTGCTTCTCGATCATCCCGAACTCTTTGACGCCGAATGGACGCTTCATGGGACATACGATGACTCGCATATTATTCAAACATTCATTCCTTCTTACTACCTCGGCAACTACACGGACGACGAAGTACTTGCCATGCGTGAGGAAATGTCGCGAGGCATTGCGAACGCCATGTCGTGGATTCCCGCCGATGGGAGCGACCTCGAAAAGGTTAAGGCCGCGCACGATTGGATATGCACACATGTAACGTACTATGACGGTGAATACAACCAAGTTGCATCCAACACGGGGGAGCTGGAGCCCGTGGCTTATGGCGTGATGGAGGATTACTACGACGTGTTCTACACGCACTGTGCGTACGGGGCCTTTGCCAACCGCTCGTGCGTCTGCCAGGGCTTTGCGCATGCCTTCAAACTGCTTATGGACAAACTCGGAGTTGACTGTAGGGTTATCTCGAGCTTAGAGCACGACTGGAATGCCGTGAAGATTGATGGCTCATGGTTCGTGCTGGACACGACATGGGACGCGGAACGTACGAGTAAAGTCGACGTAAGCGATAACTGGGATATAATTGGAAATCAGATTGCCTACACCTATTTTATGGTCAGCGACGCCGAAATGATACGAAGGGATCGCGGAAACTCTGAGTATGGCGATGAAAGCGAGTATCACGTTAAGCAGCTGACTCAGGTGTAGAGTAACGATAACAAATATGATGATTATGTAATAGGACCAGATAGCCCGTGGTACAACCAATCGCCGAGCACCCTTGGCGTCCAACCGCAAAACCTCGTCACGTTCTTCGAGCTTTCGGACATAACGCTTGCCCTCTCTCCCGGCAACATGCAAAAGATTTCGATAGGGAGCATAGACCCTGCTAACGCAAATCCCCAGATGTCCACATGGACAACCTCGGACCCCAACGTGGCCTTGGTGCTCGGGGATGGCACCGTTCTAGCCGTGGCCCAAGGCGGGGCCACCATCACCTGCACCGTGCGCGACGTCCGCAGGGAGTGTGTCGTTGCTGTTGGCGAGGACACCAGGCCAAAGCCTATCGCGGGCGCCTTGGTGGCAGATATCGAGGATCAGGAATACACCGAGGAGGAAATCCAACCCGAGCCGACTGTGACACTTGAGGGTGCTACGCTCGCAAAGGATGTGGACTATGTGCTGACGTATACGAATAATGTGGAAGAGGGCACTGCCACGGTTGTCGTAACGGGCATCGGCGACTACTACGGTACCGTTACCAAAGAGTTCAATATCGTTGTTGTTCCCGATGTCCCCACGCTCCAGTTCACGACCGCGCAGCTCGTGCTTGGCAAACAGATCGTCATGCGATTTGGCCTCTCGGTGCCGGAGGGCCTCGACGTGAACGATGGCGAGGCACAGTTTGAGATTGGGGGCAGAAACGCACGGAGCTCAGATGCGATTTCTTTGAGTGACGCCGATACAAGCGAGGAAACCGGGACTCGCGGTTTCTATTTCGAGCTGTCTTCCGTTGAGATGGCCGAGCCCATTACCTGCACGTTTTACTATGGGAACGGCGAGACGGTGAGCAAGACCTGCTCCGTCAAGGATTATGTGGAGTTGGTTGACGAGCGTCCAGACGTAATCGATGACCCAAACATGATAGCATGCGTGCATGCCATGGCGAACTACGGGCACTACGTACAGCCGTTCCTTGCAAAGTACTCTCCGTCTTCTTGGACACTGGGCACAGACTACAAGGAAATGAACAAGTTCTACCCCGAAATGAATAACGTGGAAGATGCCACGGCTGCACTGAATAAACTGCCCGAAGTAGAAGGTCTTGGAAAGAACTCCCTTAGCGTGACGTTCTCTCTTAGTCTGAACTCATACACCACGTTCGACGTATACCTCGCCCCCAAAAATGAGGGAGGCACTGTGACGGTAAGCAGTGCAAAGTTTGGCAACAGCGACACAGACTATGAAGCAGAGCTCCAACCCGACGGACGGTACCGGATACATATCGAGGGATTAAAGGCCTCTCAGCTGAATAACGAGCTAATTATCGAGGGGACGGCCGAAGGTGATTGGTATAAGGTTTTGGTTCGTCCTATACAATACGCGACCACCGTACTGAGGGGCAGCTACGACAATTTGCATAAAGAAGCCATGGCGGCACTCTACTATTACTACTATTGGTCATCCAAGGTTAGTTAAGCCGCGGACAGTGGGGACGGGGTCGTTTGTCCGCGGACAAACGACCCCGTCCCCACTGTCCTTCGTCACTCCTTACTGCTGCGCGATGGTTATGCTGACGTCGCCATTGCTCAGGAGCTCCGCCATGCCTTCGGCCGACTGGCTGGTGATGTGCCCGAGGCGCGTGTAGGCCCAGCTGTTCGATCCGTAAAAGACTACGATCTGGTTGCCCGAGTACAAGACGATGTCGCCGGCGCTTGTCGTGGTTTGGGCATCACTGCTTGTGAGGTACGTCCCCAGTGGCCCTACCTGCTCGAATCCTCCGTACATGGAAAGGTCCACGGTCAGCGGCGCATCGGCCACGAGCGCTTGGAGCTCGGCGACTGCCTGGTTGTCCTCCCATTCCACGGTCACGTCAGTACCGTCTATGCTCATCCTCATGGTGTCAGCCTCCATTTCTCTGGTCTCGCTCTCATCGCCCTGTTGCTCGGCGTCCGTTTCTTGCATCTCATTTCCCGTCCCTGCCTCGCTTTCTGGTTCGGGAGGGGTTTCAACCATCGTTGTGGTTTCTGGTTCAGGCGAGGACTCAGACACCTCGGTGCCGTTCGCACCTCCAGAGCAACCAACGATCGAAAGGGATAGCGCCACAGCGGCTGCGGTAAAGGCAACTCTTTTCATCATTCCTCCGTCCTGGCTAGACTGCTTGCCTATACTTTGGTACTACAAGCGCTACATTGCAAATGCCTATTTCTTATTCCCTGCCATGCCCAACCGCTGTCGAGATGACATCGCCGACGTCGTGTCGACCGTCGTTGAGGTCGCGTGTTTCGATGCGCTTTTGTACCATTATTGACGCTCTGCTAGTGCAAGACCCTCCTGCGCCAGTTCGAGGTTGCAGAAAAGAGCTTGAGCAGGGCTACCTGCTCGTGATTCTCGTGGACAGGATAGGCTGCAATGGTGGAGTCCACGCGCACCCAACCTAGGGGCGTTGCGTCATCGGCGTCGTCTTCTACAACCCTTCCCATATGCGGATTGTCGGCGAGATGATCGCTGAGGTTGTCGACGGCATTGAGGAGTTTCCTGGCACTTCGAAGCCCATAATTGTCGATACGGAATGCGACTGCCTCGTCTAGGAGCGCGTTGAACTCGGCGGACGCGACGACCTCAAAGGTCATAGCGATCCCTCATGCCGTCGGTCACGTCATGTACCCTGGCGACTCTGCCTGCGGCATAATTCTCATCCGCACGGGCAATGCTCTCCCAGAACTCCTCGCGAGTGCCCAAAGTGAGTGGGTCCTTGGGAACGGCTACGATTTGTACGCGCTCTCCGTCGCTCAAGAACTCTACCTGGTCGCGTGGCCCGACTCCCAAGATGTCACGGATGACCTTGGGGATGCTCACCTGTCCGGATTGCGTAATGGTGCTGACGGCTGCGAGCATGGCTCCTTCTTGTTTACGACTAATAAATATAATAGTCTTGTCCGGGGGCTGTAACGACAGTGGGGACGGGGGCGTTTGTCCGCGGACAAACGCCCCCGTCCCCCACTGTCCCCTGCTGATTTCAGATAT
>ONMP01000250.1 GCA_900318935.1 uncultured Actinomycetes bacterium | reverse complement strand
GACTTTGGCTCAACATTCGCGTGCTCGGTGTCGCTGTCGTTGGCGTCGCCATACTTAGCACGACGCTCGCGCTCGTGCGCATGACCACATCGGCGGTGATGTTTCCCTTCCGCGTGGTGGCGCGTTTCTATACCACCATCATGCGCGGCATTCCGATGCTCGTGGTGCTCTACCTCGTTGGCTTCGGCATCCCGGGTCTGGGACTCTTTGGCCGCATTGACAAGGCCGTGCTCGGCACCATAGCGGTAGTCTTGTCGTACTCTGCCTACATTGCCGAGGTTCTGCGTGCGGGATTCGAGGACGTGCATCCATCCCAGCGCGCCTCCGCTCGCTCGCTTGGTCTCACGCAGACCCAGACCATGCGTCTGGTCATCATCCCGCAAGGCCTGCGCAAGGTTGCCCCGGCGCTTATGAATGACTTTGTCAGCATGCAGAAGGATGTCGGCCTCATCTCGACGTTAGGTGCCGTGGATGCAGTGCGCGCGGCGCAGATTGCAGTGGCAAAGACGTACAACTTCACGCCCTACATCGTGGCGAGCATCGTGTTCATCCTGCTAAGCGTACCCTTCATCATCCTCAATGACTGGTATAGCGAGCGTTTGCGTGCACGCGAGCAGACGGGGGGCATGGTATGACGGCGGCCGCCGACCTCGCACAGGGAAAGAAGGTCCTGCGCATCGAGGGCGTTGTCAAGCGATTCGGTGACAACGTGGTGCTCGACCACGTGAGTTTCGACGTGCATCAGCACGAGACGGTGGCGCTGCTCGGTGCATCGGGCTCTGGCAAATCCACGCTCATGAAGTGCGTTAACTTACTCGAGCAGGTCAATGACGGGCAGATTTGGCTTGGCGACACCGATGTCACCGACCCGCGCATCAATCAGGACAAGTTACGCGCGCGCATCGGCGTGGTCTTTCAGCAGTTCAATCTGTTCTCTCACATGACGGTACTCAACAACGTGACGCTTGCCGCGCGCAAGGTCCACAAGTGGTCGCGCGATAAGGCCGAGGCGAAGGCGATAGGCCTGCTCAAACGCATCGGCATGGATGACAAAGCGCGCGAATATCCCGACCGCCTCTCGGGCGGTCAACAGCAGCGCGTGGCGATTTGCCGCGCGCTCATGATGGAGCCGGAGCTGCTCCTGTTCGACGAGATTACCTCGGCGCTCGATCCGCTGCTCGTCGGCGAGGTGCTCGAGATGGTGGAAGAACTCAAGCAGCAGGGAACGACGATTCTCATGGCCACCCACGAGATGGGGTTTGCCCATGATGCAGCCGACCGTATCGTGCTTCTGCGCCGAGGTCGCATCGCGGAGAACGGCTCGCCCGAGGACGTGATGGACCATCCAAGTGACCCCGAAACGCAGGCCTTCTTTGCCGCATACAATCGTGTGTGAATGGTGGGTGATGACTTGATGGGCACACACGACAAGCCAATCCTCGTGTTTCAGACCGACTTCACATACGCCGAGGGGGCTGTCAGCTCGATGTATGGCGTGGTAAAGAGCGTTGACCGCGGGCTGGAGATCATCGACGGGACGCACTACATCCCGAAGTACGACACGTGGAGTGCGAGTTACCGGCTCTACCAGAGCCTGCCGTTCTGGCCTGAGGGTACTATATATGTAAGCGTGGTCGACCCTGGCGTGGGCACCGACCGCCGTGCCTGCGTGGCGCGGACGGCGAGCGGGCACTTCGTGGTGACGCCAGACAACGGATCGCTCACGCACCTTGCGCGCTACGTCGGCATCGAAGATGTGCGCGAGATAGACGAGCGCACGAACCGCCTGGCGTCGACGCGCGGCACGTCCGTCTTTGCAGGGCGTGACGTGTTTGGCTATACGGCTGCGCGGCTTGCGAGCGGCATCATCAGCTGGGAGAAGGTCGGGCCGAGCTATCCGATCGAAGAGATCGTGTGCCACGACTTCCCCGAACCGTGCGTGCGCTGCGGTGAGGCGTCGGGCATCGTGGAGATTGTCGACCCCAACTTCGGCAACGCCTGGACCAACGTGCCAGCCACGTCCATGGGCGAGATTGGCGTCGTCCTCGGCGACTCGCTGCACGTGGAAATCGCCCACGGCGACGAAGCGGTCTTTTCGGAAGACGTGCCCTTCAGGACGAGCTTCGGAGCCGTGGGTGTAGGCGAGCCGGTGGCTTATGTCAATGAGGTCATGAACGTGGCTTTTGCCCTCTGCCAGGGAAGCTTCATCGAGCGTTACGGCATCGGCTTCGGTCCCGACTGGCGGGTATCCTTGGGCGTGGCGCGATAGCGGCTCGTCCTCAGTGGAACTTGCTCGCGTTCGTCGCGAACTCGCCCCAGTCCTGGTCGTTGGGTCGGGGCATGTGCCCGCCGCCCAAGATGTGGATGTGGAAGTGGCGCACGCTCTGGCTCGCGTCATCGCCCGTGTTTACGAGGATGCGGAAGCCGTTGGTGAGGCCCTCCTGTGCGGCGATGGTCTTGACCACCGAGAAGCAGTGCCCGAGCGTCTCGGGCGGCACGTCGTCGGTGATGTCGGCGTAGTGGTCCTTCGGAATGATGAGGACGTGCGTGGGCATGAGCGGCTCCATGTCGCGGAACGCGATGCACTGCTCGTCCTCGTACACCTTGTTTGTGGGGATCTCGCCCTGACCGATCTTGCAAAAGATGCAGTTCTCGTCATGCATGGCATGCTCCTTTTTCTTGGCGCTCAATCGTAATGAGCAATACTACACCCGCTTGGTGCTGCGCGCCCGTTTCGCGATACAATGGCAACAAGGGCGTAAGGGAGGGGGAGTCATGGGATTGCTATCGTTTTTGCGCGAGCTGGCAGATGGCGGTGGCACCGAGGAAGACAAGCGCATGCACGCTGAGCTCGATCAGGTGCGTGAGTTGGCTGCGGCGGCGGAGAGGGGAGACGTGATGCGAGCAGACACGTCCATCGGGCCAAAGCTGCGGCGTCGCTACCATTTCGTGGGAATGGTGCAGGGAGTGGGCTTCCGCTTCACGACCACGAACCTCGCGAAGTCCGCTGGCGCCACTGGCTGGGTCGAAAACGAACGAGACGGCTCGGTGACAGCCGAGATCCAGGGAATCGTCGAACAGATAGATGCGGTCATCGCGGGTCTTGACCGCTATTACAATCGCAGGACGTTCATGGGCGGCTTCAGCATCGAAAGCGTGCGCGAGATACCGGTCATCACAGACGAGCTGCAGTTTGGCCCACGCTACTGACAAGCCGCTCGGGGGACGGTCCTCGAACGGCAGGTATCTCAGCCCGCAGTGATTGATTAAGTATCACTGTGGTGATACCATATCTCCTTGAATCGAGGTGTAGGTATGGGTAACTCAGTAACGATTTATCACGGATCGGAGCGAATTATCGAGCGACCCGTCTATGGTGGGGGGCGGTCGCACAACGACTACGGGCGGGGGTTTTACTGCACCGAGAGCGAGAGCCTCGCGAAAGAGTGGGCTTGTTCTACCCTCCGAGATGGGTATGCCAATCGTTACCGCATAGACATGACGGATATGCGAGTATTACAGCTGAACTCAGAGGAATACTCAATTCTGAACTGGATTGCAATCTTGGTGTCCAACCGGGTGTTTCGCGTCGGTACGCCGATTGCGGGACGTGCCATTCGCTACCTTCGAGACAACTACATGTTGAATGTCCATGAATACGACATCATCGTGGGATATCGCGCAGATGACTCGTACTTCGACTTTGCGGAAACATTTCTCAACAACGCGCTTACGGTTGAACAACTTTCTGAGGCAATGCGTCTGGGCAAGCTGGGCGAACAGGTCGTTCTCAAGTCGAGATGGGCGTTCGATCACCTCGAATTCGAGGGCTATAGTACAGCGCCTCGTG
>ONMP01000251.1 GCA_900318935.1 uncultured Actinomycetes bacterium | reverse complement strand
CTTTGAACGCAGCTGCTGAACGATGCCAATCACGAGGTTTATCAAGACCGCAGGCAGGAATGTGAGACTCTTGTACGAGCCTGCTACGATGACGAGCACGGCCAATAGGGCAAAGATGGCGTTAAAGTACGTAAAAACGTTAGACACGACGATCGCCGCCACGGTCTTGCTCGCCTTGTTGGGCACGGCGTTCGTCTTTCCCTGTCTGGTGAGCTCTGCAACCTCGCGAGAGGTCAGGCCAGATTCTACCATGCGTGATCCCTTATCTTGGGTCGATCGGGGCGGCACCTTGTCCACGACTCATGCGACCGAATGCCGGTCTCGTAAGGTAGCCCAGCCTAGCGTGTGCCATCCGCAACAGATCACTCTTCCTCGCGGCCTCGATAGAGCTCGAGAGAACCGAAAGGAAAAACGCGTTAAAGCCGTATCGGAGGACCTTCGGGGCGCCTTCGGTAATCAGAAGCCCGATGCACGCCTCGTTGTGGCGCAAAGGACTCAGCATATACAGAGGGGCATCAAACGTAATCTCGGGAGGCAGGAAGCGCCGCGTCTCATAGGTGGTATACACATGCTCATCATCGCAGGAAAACGTCCTCGCCCTCCCCCTGCAAGCCACCAGATGACTCAGACGACCATATGCGTTGGCATCTCCTGGAGCAACCTGATTGATATACCCATCATTCAGAGAGATGTAGGCGTTTGGGCAGTCCAGCTCTCGCGCGAACTGCTCGCAGTTCTCGAAAATCGTATAGAGCGATTCGGAACCCAAAACGGCAAATTGGAAGTCACTGAGAATCTCATAGAAACGGTCAAGCCCCTCATCCGGCCTACAATCCGACTCGGATGACGCATCGGACTCGACACCATATCCGCAGGATTCCGCGAGGATGTGCCGAGCGGGACTGAATACCTCCGCTGGCACGTCCTCACCATCTATGAGTTGCGTCACCATACCAAGCGCGGTGACTGCTATGGTGCGATAATCCCTGTCCACAGTTGTGATGCGCGGCTTTGACCGCTGTCCCACGACGCGATTGTCGAAGCCTGTGACCATAACGGTGTCAGGCACGTCGACCCCTGCGTCCTGAAGCGTCTCCTGCACACCGACGGCCAAATCATCGTTGCAACAAAAGACCACATCCGGAAGGTCATACCGCTTGCGCAGCATCTTCTTTGCCGTTACCACACCCGCAGACTTCTGCCAGTTCGCCTGATAGAAGCGAACGTCCTCCACACCAAGCTGCTCGCAGGCGTCTCGGTATCCCTTCGCACGAGCCTGCGCCTCGACAGAGGTCTTGAGCCCATTGACAAAAACGGGGTGCTTGCATTCACGTTCGCCCAGGATGCGGGATACGAGCTCATACTCCTCTAGGTAATTGTTCGTCCCGACCGAATGAGCCCCAATGAGGTCGTAATTGATTGATACGACCGGTTTCCCCAGCGCGACGGCCTTGTTTACGAACTCCTGACGCAGATTGGGCGGCCACGAGCGGTTTCCTTGGACGATGAAGCCGTCGTACTCCCCCAACTCGCAGAGAGAGAAGATCTCGAATGTGCTCTTTCTGGGTTGGTGGCTGGCATAGTAGTGAGCAAATGAGTTGAATATGACCACCTGGATGTCATGCTGATCCCTCAAGTGCTCCTGCAGTCCCAAGTAGTATTCGGAGACGATCTTGTAATCCCAGTCAAACGAAAGAAACGCGACCCTCTTCATGCCCGATCACCTCGGATGCGCCTATGATGCGATATATGGACATACGATAGCAGATAATGCTGCATGGCACAAATTGGAGCAACGGAGGAGTCGCGCGCCACGCACGTGCACCAGATGAAGCTGCTAAAATCAAACTGCTGTGAAATGACTGCACAATCGGCTAGATGGGAGCATACATGAAGTACTTTGGCACCGATGGATTCCGCGGTCGTGCAAACGAGGGTTTGGACGTTGAGCATGCGTTCAAGATTGGGCGCTTCGTGGGATGGTATTACGGGCCCCGCCGCCAACAGAAGGCGCGCATCGTCATCGGCAAGGACACGCGCCGATCAAGCTACATGTTTGAGTCCGCCCTCGTGGCGGGTCTCGTCGCAAGCGGGGCTGACGCCTACATGCTGCACGTCATCCCGACGCCGGGCGTAAGCTACGAAGTGGTGGATGGCGCCTTCGACTGCGGCATCATGATTACCGCCTCTCACAACCCCTACACCGACAACGGCATCAAGCTCGTCAACCGCGAGGGTTACAAGATGGACGAGGAAGTGCTTGAGCAAATCGAGGAATACATCGACGACAAGTTGGAGGTACCTCTCGCCACAGGCGACCAAATTGGCCAGACCGTGGACTACATGATTGGTCGCAACCGCTACATCGCACACCTTATCGCAAGCGCAAACTTCAGTCTGCAGGGTGTGCGGGTAGGCTTGGACTGCGCGAACGGAGCAGCCAGCTCAGTGGCAAAGCCCGTCTTTGACGCGCTCGGCGCAGACGTCCACGTGATAAACAACGCGCCTAACGGCTTCAACATCAACGTCCACTGTGGGTCCACCCACATCGAGAACCTGCAGACCTACGTGGTACGCAACCACCTAGATGTGGGCTTTGCCTTTGACGGCGACGCTGACCGCTGCCTTGCCGTTGACGAGAACGGTCACATGGTCGACGGCGATCTCATCCTCTACGTCTGCGGTCGCTACCTGCACAAGTACGGCCGTCTCGTCAAGGACACCGTTGTGCCGACGGTGATGAGCAACTTCGGCCTCTACAAGGCGTTCGACGAGCTTGGCATCAAATACGAGACCACCGACGTGGGCGACAAATATGTGCATGCCTGCATGCGCGAGAACGGTTACATCCTGGGCGGTGAACAGTCTGGCCACATCATATTTGGAGACATCGAACAGACCGGCGACGGCATCATGACGGCGCTGCGCGTGATGGAGGCAGTACGCGCCGAGCGCGAGAGCCTGAGCGTGCTGTGCAGACCCGTCAAGCGCTATCCGCAACGACTTGACAACGTACCCGTGCGCGACAAGGCTGAAGCCATGGGCGCACCTGAGGTCTTGGCCGCTGAGCAGGATGCCAAGCGCTTCCTTGGAAGCAACGGGCGTTGCTTCGTGCGTGCGAGTGGTACCGAGCAGCTCGTTCGCGTGCTCTCAGAGGCACCGACCCACGAGCTATGCAAGCAGGCAAACGAGTTCGTCCTCAGGGCTCTCGAATCCTACATGGCGTAATCAGGTAATACGCGTCATTCGGACCTCGGCGAAACAGGAGCGGCTATGAAGTCAATTGTCACGAGACGGCCCCTCACCGTGGCACTCCTCGCCATTGTCGTCTTGCTTTTGGCACTTATTCTCGCCCCGAAGGCACCGGAGTCCACATCGACCCAGAATCCCCCTACACCTCACGCTCCAGTCAATGCGGCTCATCTTGCCGTGGATCCGTTCGGCAACAATGACGGCTTTGCCGCATTCCTTTACAACAACACTAACGGGTTGCCCACCTCGGAGGCCAACGCCATAACCCAGACCTCCGAGGGCTTTATCTGGATCGGCAGCTACGCAGGACTCACCCGCTATGACGGCCACTCCTTCGAGCGGGTGAACTCTGCTACAGGCATAGCAAGCGTAGTGAGTCTCTTTGTGGACAGTCGCGACCGGCTTTGGATAGGCACCAACGACTCAGGTATAGCCATTATGGAACGAGGTGATTACGCTGTAGGTATTGGTCTCCGGGTCGATGCTACGTCCAAAATTATAGTAGGCGTAGGTATTCCCACTCACTTGAGGCGTAAAAGC
>ONMP01000252.1 GCA_900318935.1 uncultured Actinomycetes bacterium | reverse complement strand
AAGGGATGCGTCTTCTTGTCGAGCTCGCCGCGGTACGATAGGCCGATGTAGAACGTAAAGGTACACTTGGCCATAAACGAGATCGACGCCACGCCTCGAACGCCCACACCCAGGCTGAAGAACGGGGACACGCTCACGGTGATGGTGAGGCCGGTGTCTGTGTAGTCGAAGTGCCAGTACCTGACGTCGAAGAGGTCCTTGATCCATTCCATCTTGTACCCGCTGCTGCTCTTGCGCGAGTACATGCCGCAGCCGAGGAACACGGCGAAGCTTCCCTCCAGGCCGACGCTCACGATGAGGGGTATGCCAAAGGCAACGAACTGCTCCGCCACGGACGCCGAGAGGTTGATGAGGACCTGCGCTCCCAGAGAGCCACGGAAGAGCTCCTCGTCCATGTCGTAGGCCGCGGCCGCGATGAGCTGCAGCCCGCCCGTGCATTCGACGTTGGGGAAGAACTTGCCGTGACCGAACATCCACGAGTCGCCTGTGCGCGTGGTCACAGCCTTCACTCCATCGTAGGCGTCCTTGACTTCCTCCATCATGTCTTCCCACTGCTTGCTCACGTCATCGCGAGGCCAGCGCTTCCAACCTGACGTGGAGGGATCTCCGTCGTTCTTGTACCCCCACGTCGCGGGAAGACCACCGGCGTTCTCCCGCTCATTTTCGTCTCCGTACTGTCCCGTGCCAACCTTTGCCGTGATCTGGAAGCTGCCGAAGGGGTTTAGGCTGACGTTGACGGGGAACGACGGGAGCCAGCAGGTCTTGATCTCTCCCCCGCCGATGATGGGGAGGAAGTCTGGTATGGTAAAGCCTAGCTCCATGTCCGTGCTGGTGAGGTCGAACGGCTCGAGCTTGTCATTGTCGCCGTATGCGCTGTCCTCGACCACGCCCTTCTCCACGCCGAAGTGCAGGTTGACGCACTTGGTCTTGCCGCCCTGGGTCACGTCGAGGACCACCTTGCAGCCCTCGGGAAGGTAGTCGCCGTGGCCCTCCTGCAGGAACTTGCCCTCGAACTTGACGCTCGCGGCGCCGTCCACGGGAACCACCCGGACGGTCTGGCGCGGACGACGCTCCCCCTTCGCCTGCACCCTGAGCGCGACGGTCGCCTCCTGGGCGGCCAAGCCGCGAAGCTCGATGTCAAAGGTATGCGTGTCGTCGTTGCGCGCGGTAGTGATGAAGTCCCTGCTCGTGTAGAGCACGTCCCACTCGTCGAAGCAGGCCTTGAGCGGGTACATCTGGTCCTCGCGCGACCTCGTAGGGATGATGTGGGCCACCCCGCCGGTGAAGCGCATGAGGCCCGTCGCGAACTTGCGATAGCCATCGTTGCCGGGGTCCACCTCGATCGAGCCGTAGAAGCGGTACTCGTTGAGCTTCCTGCGATCCTGTCCTATCGGGCAGCGCGCAAGCTCTGTGACGTCGAGCGTCAGCATGCCGTACTCGTCGGTGTAGCCCTCCACGGCCTTGTCGTTCTCAGACGAGGTGATGCGCACGTGGGCACCCTCGACGACCGTCTCGGCCCTCGTAGACATGTCCGCCACCTGCACGCCCACCTCGTTGGCCTTGAGCTTTACCACCTTGAGGACGGAAGACCCCGCGCTCCCGGCGTCTTGCTCGAGCGACTCGGACCAGTCGTCCTCCTCGGCCAGAGCCGTGACGGGATATACCATCATACCTGGAACAGTTGTGATGAGGCCAGCCGCCAGCTGCATGAAGCCACGGCGCGTGACACCCTCTCTTGCAATATTCTTGAACCTCATGCAGCATCTCCTATCCACTTAGTTGTGTCGTCTTATTAAGAACCAGACAAATTCAATACTTGCAATATTCCATTGAGTATACACTTAAATCCAACTTTCCATAAGATAGTATTGTTAGCGTCGGCATAAATCAACCATCCGGGACTGGGGTTGGATACGCCCGACGCTAACAGTAATTCGATTTTTTCTCCCTAAGGATGCAATCGAAGACAAATAGTGTGCTGGTTGATTGAACATGGCTGGTCTGCTTCTAAGGAATGCATCGAAAGCAGCATACGCATAAGATAGTGCGCTTTCTCGAAGCATCTTCTTGGCGCCCATCTCCACTCTTGTGCAGTTGACCAGCTAACCCAGATAATTCTTTTCGCCACCTGACCTGGCCTCACAAACGATTCTCTTTACCAAATAATTAGATTTTTCTTAAGTTCTTTGTGTTGTCTTATTATTGGGAGGGCATATCCGCAGGTGGGACTGGGCCTGAGATGTGCCTGAAGGGGACGCCGACGAAGAGCGAGCGGGTGTGACTATCGGCCAGGTTTTGCGTTCGTGTGGCTGGATTCCCCGAGATTGGCGTTGACGCGGCCCGCCTTCCCCGAGATTTGCGTTCGCGTGGCTGGATTCCACAAGATTTACGTCCTCGTGGCTTGCCTTCCTCGGGATTGACGTCCGCGTGGCTGGATTCCCCGGTTTTGCGTTCGTGTGGCTCGCGAGAGAGCTCATCACAGTCTGATGGACCACATTGCTGTGCCTTCCCAGCAAAATGTCGCCCCTTGTCACCTTTGGTGATCTTCGGCCCTACAAAGCTCACGAAACCGCCGAGAACGCGACCCTCGCCGAGCTTTTGCCGGATTGAGCGCGTCCCGAATCCGACAAAACTCGCGAAACTGTAGAAATCGGCCCCTCAGGCGAGGTTTGAAGGCACGGAACCCATTATGGTCTTGTGGGTAGGATTGTGGACATCGTGCGAGGCCGTCGGCCGTGATTGCGCTTCGTGCGGGGGTGTTCGGCCGTGATTGCGCTTCGTGCGGGGGTGTTCGGCTGGGAATGCGCTTCGTGCGGGTTGTCAGCGCTCACGAAACGCAAATCCGACCAAAACTCGTCGCACGAAACGCAAATCCGACCGAGGGGCGCGCACGAAACGCAAATCCGACCGAAGCACCAAAGCGCGCGGTGCCCAAGGCCAGGAGATCATAGGAAAGGCCGTCAAAGCGGCGGGGCGGAGGGGGCAGGATAAACAACCGGCCGATTCGGAACCGGCGTTCATCCCGATGATCCGTACCCTCTTACGCAACATATCGGGACGAGATCTCGCTTTCCTCGAGATTGACGTTGGCGTGGCTGGATTCCCCGTGATTTGCGTCCGCGTGGCAAGAACCGCCACGCGAACGTCGATCCGAAGGAACGCCGCCACACCAACGTCAAATCCATGGAACGCCGCCACGCGAACGTCGATCCGAAGGAACGCCCGCAGGGTCGGACGGATGGCCTCTGCGGCCCGAACGTCCGCGGCGTCGTGGAACAAAACCGTTGTGAAACAGCATCTTCCAATACTTGCCCATACGCGGCTGCCGACCCGAAGGCTTTGGGACTGAACCGCCGTCTTTGGCCAAGACGCCCGATGGCAACGACAACGAGAGTCGAGTCGCCCGAACGGCTTCCATGATTCGCCCATCCGTATAAGAGTGGCTAATCATGGAAGACAAATCAATAAGGGCACATCCCCTTCCGCACGCGTCTGCTCTCGTGCACAAGGGGATGTCCCAACTCACAACCACCGGCTTTGGCTATAGCCCCGCGGCGGGCGTCGCGCTAGCCCCCGTCGCTCGATGCCCGCGCGTTGCGCGTGTCGCGCCGCGCTAGTCTCCGTCGCTCGATGCCCGCTCGCTGCGCGCGTTGCAGTGCGCTAGCCCTGCCCGCTCGACGCCCGCTCGTTGCGCGTGGTGGCGCGCTAGTCCCCGTCGCGCGAC
>ONMP01000337.1 GCA_900318935.1 uncultured Actinomycetes bacterium | reverse complement strand
TCAAGGCCCCGCACGAAAGGGGATCCCAGCTCAAGAGCGGCCTCGGATGCCATTGGGCCTCCCCGCGGATTCTTTGGGCAGCGACGCGCGGAATCTGGCGCAAGGAAAACGACAGCGCTAGCAGCGCCGCGAGCCACGATAACGCCGCCCGCAGGGGCATCCCCCGCGCCCGCAGGAACGGATGCGGGCCGTCCCACAGGCGTAAGACGTTGCGCGAAGCAATGGGAACAGTCTCTTTGCTTCGGTAAGGAAGGTGTCGATGCGCTTACGGACCGGTTCCTTTGTGTTGCATCTTGTTACGGGTATCATAGTGCTCATACGAGCAGTTCATTTCAAAGGCAGTGATTGCATGTGTGAAGCCCGGCTCGCTACCTTCGAGCAGCTGTCATTCGCCATTTTTTGCATCGAGGCCGTCGCGGAATATCTGAATTGGGACCCGCGGGACGTCTATGCGTTGCTCGCCGACAAGACAAACCTCCTGGATGACTACATCGCTCGTTACTTCGACGTTCTGCACACTCAAGACAGGCTGTACATCGCGGAAGACATCGTTCGCGAGCTCAAGGCGGAGGGGGCGCTCGCATGATTCTGTATCATGGGTCACCTGCCATAGTGCCGTCGCCCGACGTGGTTCACTCGCGAACGTGCGTGGACTTCGGAAAGGGGTTCTACAATGGCTCGACTTCGTCTTTTCCTGCAGACGCAACAAAGACCGAAGCGTCTACGACATCGTTGTGGGAGGCGTGGCTAACGACAGGGTCTTTGACACCATAGAGCTCTATTTGGAAGGGCTTATCGGCAAGCAGGAGGCGCTTGGACGCTTGCGATTCGAGGAGCCCAACCCCCAGCTATGCATTAGAAATCAGGCAGTCATTGATGAGTGCCTTAGATATCTTGGGAGTGAACCGCAATGAGGGCCAGTCCCACCCTGTTGCGCAGGAAGTATGCGCGTGTGGTTAGCCTTTTCGCACAGGAGACGGGGCTGTCGTATGATGACGCTCTTCGCCTCTTCTACGGCTCGCAGACGTACCTGCTCATGCGAGAGGGCGTCTCGGACCTGCACTGCATGAGCGACGGCTATCTTTCGGACGAGCTCAAGCACGAGTATCGCTATTCGCTCTAGTGGTGACACGGGAGGCGCTGGTACGCGCAGGCGGTGCTAGGGGTGCTGGGGGGACAGTTCCCGCGACACACACATTGCCGAACGTACGAAGCACAAGTAAACTTATTGAAGTGCGCCGACCCTTACGATGCATTAACCGGAGTTTTGAATAACCCCTGAGATGGCATTGTGCGGCTGTCTCCCTTCCACCCCCAATAGTGCGTAGGGAGCACACGACGTGCGCCTGGTCGACCGTCCGCTTGCGAAGGGAGATGAAATGGAAGGCAGGTATAAGGGACAGTTCTGGAGGACGCTCGTCGTCGTGTTGAGCAGCCTACTCGTGCTGAGCGTGTGTGCTACGCTTGGTTTTGCCGATCAGATGGAACCCTTGTCCGCAGAGGGAACCAAAAACGAGAAGCCCGTTTTGGGGACGCAGGACACCACGCATGCCATTACGGTCATCAACAATACCCCCGACCATGGCACCGTTGCCACACGTGTAAACGACGAGAGCGTGAGCCAGGCGGCCGCAGGCGCAACCGTCACCGTTGTCTCAACGCCCACCGACAGCGAGCACTACACGCTCGACACGCTCACAGTCACCAAGGCCGGCGACTCCAACGTCACCGTTGATGTTAATAACGACAACACCTTTACCATGCCCGCCTACGGCGTGACCGTTACGGCCTCGTTCCGCGAGCGACATTTCCATGGCGACATCGAGTTCTACCCGTGGAAGAGCACCGACGAGCGGCCTCTCCCCAATGATCCCGGAGCCTATTATCTCACGGACGACGTGACGCTCACCAACACGTGGACCGTCCCCTATGGTGGGGATGCTGCCCCAGCTCACCTCTGCCTTAACGGCCATAGCATCACCTTGAGCCAAAGCGGTGAGGATTCGCAGCCCGTGATACGCGTCAAAGAGGATGATAACGGCGTGCCTAGCAAGTTCGTTCTCTACGACAACTTCAATGGAGACGAGTCCGAGTTACTAAAGCACATGATGAGGTTTTGGGTGCAGAACTACCCAGATGTTCTATGTGGTTGGAACAGCAGATGGTACGATATGCCATATTTGGTCAGGCGCGTGGAGAATGTGTTGGGCAAGGCAGCAGCAAAGTATTTCTCGCCACTTGAGGACTATTCCATACACCACGAGAAGTCCAACAAGAAGGACGAGAAGGGGCATTGGATTGAGAAGGACGACATCGAGTGGGTTGAAATCAAGGGCTTGTTCCAGGCAGATGAAATGGTTCTCTATTCCAAGAAGTTTGGCGTGAAGCA
>ONMP01000253.1:3740-4498 GCA_900318935.1 uncultured Actinomycetes bacterium | reverse complement strand
ATACGCTTGGTATGCCCTCTGTATCAAGTAGAGTTGTGCCAAGGAAGGGAATTATACGAAGGGAGAATCTCATGGCACTACCGAAGGACTTTCTGTGGGGCGGCGCAGTGGCAGCGCACCAGCTTGAGGGCGGCTATGCTGAGGACGGTCGCGGATTGTCTGTGTCCGACGTCATGACTGGCGGCGCCAACGGTGTGCCGCGCAAGATCACCGAGGGCGTCGTGGAGGGCGAGTACTATCCCAACCATAAGGGCATCGACTTCTACCACACCTATCCCGAGGACATCGCGCTGCTCGCCGAGATGGGCTTCAAGTGCTTCCGCACCTCCATCAGCTGGAGCCGTATCTTCCCTGAGGGCGACGAGCTCGAACCCAACGAGGCCGGCCTGAAGTTCTACGACGACATGTTCGACTGCATGCTCGAGCACGGCATCCAGCCGGTCATCACGCTGTCACACTTCGAGATGCCCTACGGCTTGTGCGTGAAGTACGGTGGCTGGGCAAACCGCAAGCTCATCGACTTCTTCGTGCGGTATGCCAAGGTCTGCTTCGAGCGCTATCACGAGAAGGTCAAGTGGTGGATGACCTTCAACGAGATCGGCAACCAGTTCAACATCTCCAACCCCATCTTCGGCTGGACCAACTCCGGCGTCGTCTTCACCGAGTTCGACGACCCCGAGAAGATGATGTACCAGTGCGCGCACTACGAGTTCGTGGCGAGCGCGAAGGCCGTCGTCGAGGGCCACAAGGTCGATCCG
>ONMP01000253.1:0-3708 GCA_900318935.1 uncultured Actinomycetes bacterium | reverse complement strand
GCAAGCCCGAGGACGTGCTGATGGCCGACGATGCCAACCATCACATCTTCTTCTTCGGCGACGTCCAGTGCCGTGGCGTCTATCCCAACTACGCCAAGAAGATGTTCGAGCGCAAGGGCTGGGACCTCGACATCACCGAGGACGACCTGGCTGCTCTCAAGGCCGGCCCGGTCGACTACATCGGCTTCAGCTACTACATGAGCAGCGTGGTCGATTCCTCGGTCGAGGTGGACATCTCCAAGTCCACGAGTGCCAACGACCCGCACAACGTGCCCAATCCCTATCTCAGTGCCACAGACTGGGGCTGGACCATCGACCCGGTCGGCCTGCGCATCATGCTCAAGCGCTTCGACGAGCGCTACAACGGCATGCCGCAGTTCATTGTGGAGAACGGCATCGGCATGTACGAGGAGCTGGACGAGAACAACACCGTCGAGGATGACACTCGCATCGACTACCTCGGCTCCCACATCAAGGAGATGAAGAAGGCCGTCGAGGAGGACGGCGTGAACCTCATCGGCTACACGCCGTGGGGCTGCATCGACGTCGTGAGCTTCACCACCGGCGAGTACGCCAAGCGCTACGGCTTCATCTACGTCGACATCAAGGACGGCGGCGAGGGTAGTGGCAAGCGCTTCAAGAAGAAGTCCTTCGAGTGGTACAAGCGCGTCATCGCCACGAACGGCGAAGAGGTGTAGTGCTGGGATTTCTGCTAAACACACCGATCAGTGTTGTTTGTGCTTTTTGGGGGTGCACCCTTATGTGCATATGCGCAAAGGGGTATCCCCAAACAGCACATGCTCAGCCATCGCAGCGTAAATCAACGTGTCCCCAAGGTGAACTCTCTGCTTGGCTGTCATTCTTTGCCGATATGCGCATGCGATGAGTGCGGCGGCTCGTTACCATAGAAATGAAAGCTGGCAAGAGACGGGGGTGCACATGGCAAGCATCTTGTTGGTCGAGGATGACAAGACCATCCGCATGGCCTTGGAGTTCGCCCTCACGCGGGCGGGATACGAGGTGAGCGTCGCGAGCGACGGCGAGGCGGGCCTTGAGGCGGCGCGCACGGGAGACCCTGACCTCATCCTACTTGACGTGCTGCTGCCTAAGCGGTCGGGACTCGAGGTGGCCCGCGCTCTGAGGATTGCTGGGGCGACAATGCCTATCATCATGTTGACAGCCCTTGACCAGGAGTCCGACAAGGTAGCTGGGCTCGATGCAGGCGCCGACGACTATGTGACCAAGCCGTTCTCGACTGCGGAGCTGCTAGCTCGTGTGCGTGCTCACCTGCGTCGAGCTCGTTCCAAAGACGAGCTACCAGCATACATTGACGCTGGCGAGTTGCACATCGACACGAAGGCCACGCGGGTGCTCGTAGCTGGTTCGCCAGTGCGTTTGCGCAGCAAGGAGTATGCGTTGCTCGTCGCGCTCGCATGCCGGGAGGGGTCGCTCTGCACGCGACAATGGCTTTCGGAGCGCGTGTGGGGGCAGACCTTCTTGCCAACGTCGCGTACGCTCGACACGCATGTGCGTCGGGTGCGGCGAGCGATTGACCTGCACGGGTGGACGTACATACATACCGAGCGTGGCATGGGTTATCGTTTCGAAGCGGTGCGTGATCCAGCGTATGCGCAGGAAGAAGGGCGTTCGTGAAGCGCGAGTCGATTCATGTGCATGGTTGGCGTCGCTGGATGCTTGGCGGCTATGTACTCGTGACCAGCGTGCTCGTCGCAGTGTGGGGCTTCTCGATCAACGTACCCATCAGGAGCCTCATCGAGGAGCGTCTGCAGGAGGGGCTCGTTGCGGTCGCTAACGCCACGGCGGTGGCCCTTCAATCGAGCGAGGTGTCTGCCACCGAGGTGCTCAAACGCATTGCAGCCTCCGATGACCTGCGGCTGACGCTGATTTCCTCGGATGGTACGGTGCTCGCCGAGAGTGCCGAAGAAGGCAGCTCTATGGAGAACCACGCCGATCGCCCTGAAGTCGTGGCGGCGCTGCGAGGTGAGACGGGGTTTGACCGGCGCGTGTCGGAAACCGACGGCGTGGAATACTTATATGTGACGGTGCCCTGCACTATCGAGGGCGATAGGGCTGTGGTGCGCGTGTCCCGCACGATGGCGCAGGTCAATCTGCTCATCACCAACTACCTGTGGATTAGTATGGGCCTTCTGGTTGCCGCGGTTGTGGTTGCGGCGCTGGCCGCGGGCTTCGCCTCGCGACGAGCTGGCGTGCCCGTGCGGCATCTGGAGAGCGTGCGCACCGACTTCGTGGCGAACGCGAGTCATGAGCTCAAGACACCCGTCGCAGGAATCCGATTGCTTGCAGACTCCATCAGTCAAGCCTCGCAAGATGAGGATGTGGCTATGGTGGCAGTGCTTGCCGAGAGGCTGGACGGGGAGTCGGCGCGGCTGCAGCGCTTGGTGGGGGACCTCATGGACCTCTCGCGTCTCGAGGACACGGGGCGGGCGCCAGCTGCGGGCGTGGGCTGCGACCTGAGCGTCGTCGTTACGACATCGGTGGAGGCGCATAGAGCGCGTGCAGAGCGAGCGGGCCTTGAGCTGATCATGCGTGACGAGCTGGGAGGTCAGCGTGTGGCCGTTTCGCCGACGGACGCCTCGCTCGTCTGTGACAATCTGCTCAACAATGCAATTACCTATACCGAGAGTGGTTCGGTGGACGTCTTGCTACGCGCGGAGAATGGTATGGCGGTACTTACGGTGCGAGATACGGGCATCGGCATCGCCTATAGTGAACAAGAGCGCGTCTTTGAACGATTCTACCGCGTGGACACCGCACGGTCGCGTGAGAGTGGCGGCACGGGATTGGGTCTCTCGCTCGTGCGTCATGCCGCCGAGCGAGCGGGTGGTACGGTGGAGTTGACGAGTGAGCTGGGACAGGGAAGTACCTTTGAGGTTCGACTCCCGTTGGCGTAGCAAACGGCCGGGAGATGTGCCTCGATAGCCGCTACAGAATGCGTAGCAGCGCTTCAACGTCCTCCTCGCGGGTGGCCCAGCTTGTCGCAAGACGCACTACGGTGCGTCCGTCTTCCCGCCACTCCCAGAAGCTCATCTCCACATCCTGCGACAGCGCCGAGAATCGTGTGGCATCGAGCGCCACAAAGACCTGGTTCGTCGGGGCCTCGATGGGCATTTCGTAGCCGAGAGCGCGAAGCGCATGGCGAATGCGGTCTGCAGTACGCACGGCATCACGCCCGATGCGCTCGTACAGCCCGTCACGAAACAGCTCCTCGAACTGTATGCCACACACGCGCCCCTTTGCCAGAAGCGCCCCATGCTGCTTAACCATGCTAAAGAAGTGCGGCACCGTGTCGTGCTTAGGAAACACGACCGCCTCGCCGAGTAGGCAGCCGCATTTGGTGCCACCGATATAGAAGGCGTCGGCGAGTCGGGCAAGGTCGGCAAGTGTGAGGTCATTCGCATCGCTGGCGAGCGCGTAGGCGAGGCGTGCGCCGTCTACGTAGAGCGAGGCCCCGTGGTCATGACATATCTGAGAGAGGGTCTCGAGCTCGGACCGCGTGTAGATCGTGCCGGACTCGGTGGGTTGCGACAGGTAGAGTAGGGCGGGCTGCACCATGTGGTCGCGGTTGTCGTCCGTCTCCCAAGCGTCGAAGCATGCGGCAACCGTCTGTGCCGACACTTTGCCCGCCTCCTGGGGGAGTTCGATGACCTTGTGTCCGCCGTGTTCGAT
>ONMP01000349.1 GCA_900318935.1 uncultured Actinomycetes bacterium | reverse complement strand
TTGGCCACGGCGGCGCCCTTCTTGACGTAAACCGTCCATGTGTCCGAGTCATCCTCGGCATTGTCTGCGTCGAAGGTCACGGAGACGGCGTCCTGCAGCGTGTAGTACTTCTCGCCCGCGGCCTTTACGAGCGCCTGACCTTCAGGGCGCGTGTACTCATCGCTGTTGCCGGCGTCGTCGCTGAACTGTCCGCCGTTGATAGTGAAGCTTCCCCCATCGCTCTGAAAGCGATTTACGCTTGAGTCTTCATCGACGAACATGATGGTCCCGTTGTTTATCACGGCGGTCGCGCCTGTGCTCGTGTGAGCCATCGAGATGCCGGCGGCCTTACCGCTGACGGAGCCGCCATCGACGAGGAGTTCCGCTCCCTCGAACCTGATGCCGATGCCAGCGCCCTCGACTGCGCCGCTCACGAGACGCAAGGTTCTTTTCACGAGGATGCCGCAGCCATATGCTACGGTTGCGCTGTTGCAGGTCTCCTTGATCGCGCCGCCATCCTCCTCGGAGCTATTCTCGATCTGGAGGGTGGCCCCTTCCCGTACGTTGATGGCGCTCGGATACACCTGCATGTTGTACGGTAAGTCAGCCGAAATGGTGTGGCCGTCCAGGTCGAGTACGAGGTTCTTGTTCACGGTTGTGGTTTCCGACGTGGTGACGTCTGCGACCATCAGGACGGTGTCGCCGTTCTCGGCAGCCGCAACGGCGTCCGCAAGCGAGGCGTAGCTCGTGTTGCCAACCTTTGCAACAACGTCCTTCAGCTCATAGTACTCGTCGCCATTGAGCTTCATGAGGCTTTTGTTCGTGGGCAGCGTGAACCTGCCTTGGTTATTGCCGGCATCGTCGTTAAACTGACCGCCGTTGATGGCGAACTCCGTAGGCACATCGTTCGTCCTGCCGTTTACCACGCTCGTGCCTTCGGAGGTAATCAAACCGCCATTGATGACCACGTTTGCCTCGTTCTCGTCCTCGAGGCTCGTATGATCTCGTCGAGATCCTCATACAGCTCGACACCGACGACCTTGCCGGTGACCTTGCCCCCGTTGATGACGACAAGGCCTCCGTTGTTGCGGATGCCATAGCCATAATCGGAGACGTCGGTGCCGCTTTCCAGGTATACGGTGCCCCTGTTGTAGATGCCCATGCCGTCCGACGATTCTTTCGAGTTGACGATGCGGCCACTGGCCTGCTCAGACGTGTCCTTTATCGTCACCACTTTGCCTCGGCAGACCCAAATCGTGCTGCTGTCCTGGAGCGGTGGGACGTCGCTGCTGGATGTGCGGCTGTTTTTGCTGGAAACCGTATAACCGTTGAGGTCAAGGGTAATGTTCTTGTTGACTTCCAAGTAACTGACGTAGTCCTTGTCGGCGAGCAGCTTGATCGTTTGGCCGTCCTCGGCCGCTTCGACAGCTTTCGCGAGTGTGGCGTACTCTTGACCGCCCACCTCTGCAGCTGCGGTTTCTGCCTGCGCGTTCAGGGTCGGCGCTTCCTCGTCGCCGTTCTCCTCGACGGGCGCAATGGGGTCAACAGTCTCCGACGATGTCGCATCGACCTCGACGATCTCCCCCGCTTCCTTCGCGTTGTTATCTTCCGCGGCGGGTACGACCAAGGGCGGCTCTGGCTGCCCGTCACCTCCCTCGAGGGCGTAGGCGATGGCGGCTGGCGACCACCCCGATGTCGCCATCACCAGCGACAGCAGGACGGACCACAGCAGTCTCGCCTTTGTGTTTGTTGCTCTCATGTCACCTCCGGTTTGCTCGACACGTGCCTGCCTACAACAGTCCCGACCCATCGCGCAGTCATCCCAAGGGAACGCCTCGCGGGGTGAAGCTCTACTAATATAAGAGGTACATCATGACCGGTCACACCACGGTATCTACGGCAAGACATTCCTTCTTCGTGTCCTGCCGTCAGGGGATTGTGCTGCCAGGGAATGCTCCGAGCGAGACAAGCGACGACACACAAAGACACGCCGTAGTTTTCAACATTAGCGCTTGACGATGAGGCGACGTAGGCGCATAATGTGGTTGGCGGCACAGCCCGAGCTGCAAACCGGGCGACGCTTCGTTTCTGAGTTGGAGGACCGCTTAGTTCTGAGGCTTTAGGTCCTCTTCCTCTTAGACTTGGCTATCTTCCGCTTGACCATCACGATCAACAGATTCATGGGCAATCACCTCCTTTCCAGGAGGCGCCGCCCGGTCACGGGACCTACGTGCCGCCAACCGTGTTGAGAACTTTTGGTTCAGTCCCAAAACCTGTGGGTCGACAGCCGCACAGGGCCAGCATTGGACGGTCCTATTCCACAATGCAACAAATATTCGAGCCACAGAGGGGGCCGTCCGTCCGGCTCCGCTGGGCATTCCATGGATTTGACGTTGCCGTGGCGCGCGTTCCTTGGGTTTTACGTTGGCGAGGTTTTTTACCCCCTGATTGACGTTGGCGTGGCGATTCTTGCCACGGGAACGCAAAACTCAAGGAACGCGACACGTGGTCGCCAACCACAGCGGAGGTCCGGGAATGCCAGAAGCAAGGCCTCCACCCACAGGTTTTGGGATTGACCCGAACTTTTCTTCACGACGCATCTGTCGATAGCATCGCCCTTGGCGTCTGGCACGCGACGACGGCGCCCCGGCTTTTACCGCCTCGAACGGTCGAACGGTCCCGACGGGAAATGTGGGGAGTTTTTCAACATTGGCGCTTGACGATGAGGCGATGCGGGCGCATAATGTGGTTGACGGCACAGCCCGCGTTGGGAGCCGGGCGGCGCCTCGTTTAGGATTCGGAGGACTGCTTCACCTTATGGCTGGCAGTCCTCTTCCTCTTCTTCGTGGTCACCGTCCTCGACCTTGGTATGGTTCCTCCTGAGCGCCTCCGCAAGCAGGGCTACCGCCGTCGCTAGCTTGACCATCACGATCAACAGATTCATGGGCAATCACCTCCTTTCCAGGAGGCGCCGC
>ONMP01000256.1 GCA_900318935.1 uncultured Actinomycetes bacterium | reverse complement strand
AAGTCCTTCTCCTCGAACTCCCTGCCGCACCGACGACATTCCATTACTCTCTCTGTAATCATTGCTCCTCTCCTTTCTGCCGCGCCACCGTGGCCGCAAGCTCCGCCTCCGGCGAAAGCGGCTGTACCCTTGCTGTTGTACGCTTGCTGTCTGCACGCTTCGGCTCGGCCTTCCTCAGGCGTTCAAGCTCTTGCTCGGCGACACGCTGGCCCTCGAAATAGGTGGCCATGAGTCGACGTGGATCATGTTCGACACGGTGCGCCGGCAGGGGCTCGCGAGGGCAGAGGACGAACGCCGCACCCTCGCGCTTCTGCGCAAACGTGTAGGAATGTGCCTCGTTGTAGACCTCCGGACGCCTTTCCATAGCCCGTGCTATCGCGGGCTGTCTACGAAGCGCCAGACGCATGAGGGGCCATGCAGCGCTCTGTCGCTTCACATAGTCACGCGTCTGAGTGAGCACCATCACATTGCGCTCGTAGCCTTGCCCCTCAAAGAAACGGAGGGGAATCGGATCCGCGATGCCCCCGTCGAGCATCTGGTCCCCCTCACGTTCCACTGGCCTCGAAACGATCGGCATGGAGGAAGACGCCCGCACCCACATGAGCATGTCTTCGTCCGCGCGCTCGCAGCAGTGATACACCGCTTCTCCGCTCGAGACGCTCGTACACACCACCCAGAAGGGTACCTTCGAAGCCTCGAACGCGGCCATGTCAAAGGGGTCGAGTTCGAAGGGCAGCTCACGGTAGCAGAAGTCCGCGCCAAAGAGGTCGCCCGTGCGCACGAGCGAACGTACGCTGCAGTAGCGCGGGTCGCGACAATATGTCAGGTTGTAACGTAGCGCCCGACCGACCTGCCCCGACTGGTAGTTGCAACCAAAGCACGCCCCCGCCGAGACGCCGACCACACCGTCTAGCCATACGTCGTTTTGGATGAGGACGTCGATGACACCAGCGGTAAACATGCCGCGCATCGCGCCGCCCTCAAGTACGAGCCCAACCTTCCCCATCACACACCTACCAGCCGCTTACGCCTCGATGTCCCAGAGACGAATCTCGGCGCTCGGTGCCTCGACGGCCACGGAGTAGGTCTTGGGATAGTAGCGCGTCGAGAAGGCCAGCACGCCGTCGTTGACGAAGACCTCAATCGAGGAGGCATCCCCTACCACGCGCACCTTATCGAGATAGTCAAGCCGCTCGAAGCGCTGTATGCGTCCCGCACCGACGGACTTCTCGCCCTCGTCGGTGAAACGCATCGCAAAGCGGCCCTTCTCCCACGTAAGCGTGAGCTCCTCGGCGATGGTTGCTTTGAACTCGCGGCTGCGAATGCCCACGACCTCCATGTCGAAGCACTTCGTCCCCTCGGCCTCGAGCGCCGCGTTGGAGAAGCGCCCGTTGTGGCGGTAGCGTTCCAGTTCGCGTACGGGCATCTGCAGAATGCGTCCGTTGCGTGCCGTAATCTCGCGTGGAATCGTGAAGCAGTGCTGCCAGCCGTCCTCTACGGTGAGGTTGGTGTAGAACTTCTCGTCGGGCATGCCCATCCACCCGATGAGGATGCGCCTGCCACCCGCCGTCTCGAAGGTCTGTGGCGCATAGAAGTCAAAGCCGGCATCCCATAGCGCAAAGGGCTTGAACTGGCAGTCGCCAAGCACGTCGCCATGGAGCACGAAGTAGCCGGACTGATAGACGTTGCGACGATCCCACTCCTCCCCGGAGAGGCCTTGCGGCGAGACCGAGAGGACCTTGGCGATGGGGTCGGTGTCGCGGCGCGCGTCGTCGGTGACCTCGAAGTAGTCCGGGCACTCCCACATGTACCCAAAAGGCTCTTCCGAGGTGATGCGGTTGACAAGCCGCCAGGTATCGAGGTCGTCGGACTCAAAGACCAGCACCTCGCCCGTGTCGTTCTTTTTGCGAGCACCCTGCACCATGTAGTACTTGTCGCCGGAGCGCCAGACTTTGGGGTCACGCACGTGATTCGTGTCATCCTCGGGATAGTCGTCATTGTCGAGCACGAGCTTCTTGTGCGAGAAGTGCACGCCGTCCTTGCTCGTCACGTGGATGGTGTTTGCCTCGCGCCCGTTCATGACGTAGTCGTAGCCCTCGGCGTCCTCGCGCTTAACATTGCCGGTGTAGAAGACATGCATCGTGCCGTCATCCTCGACGAGTGCACTGCCCGAATAAACACCGCCCACGTCGAATGGCTGGTCAGGATAGAGCGCCGTGCCCTCATAGGTCCAGATGACCATGTCCTTGCTCGTGGAGTGTCCCCACATCTTGACCCCGCCCTCCGCGTTGAAGGGCGAATACTGGAAGTAAGCATGGAAGGTGTCGCCAAGCTGTGCCAAGCCGTTCGGGTCGTTGAGCCAGCCCACCGGCGGGGTGAGGTGGAACGTCTGCGCAAAGCGTCCTTGGTTGGCATTGCTCTCCACAATTTTGCGGAGGGTATCGAGGTCTGCTGCGAGTGGGTTGCTCATGCTGAACTCCTAGTTGTGTGGGCTGAGCGGGACGACCGGATGGCCAAGTCCTATGATACATGCCCATAGGTGTTCGTGATGTCGAGGCACAGCAATTGCAATCTTTGAGGTACATAAAAGGGTCTGTCTTTCGCTTGCCCTTGCATGCTATGCTCGTTGATGTCATACGCCAACCCCTACAGATAGAAGGAGCATCCATGGACAGTGCCCGTTCCGTCACCACAGACGACGTCACCCGTGCCAGCAACGCCTTCAACGCCGAGCGTGCAAACCTCATCGCGCGCAACGCCGTCACGTCCAACGGCATCCGCAAGGCTGCGCGCGTTCCCGGCGGCGTCGCTGCCAACGCCCTCGTATGGGACCTCGAGGTCACGCAAGGCAAGCGCACCAACCAGCGCCAATCGGGCCGTTGCTGGATGTTTGCGAGCCTCAACACCTTCCGCTACCGCACGATCAAGAAGTACGACCTCAAGACCTTCGAGTTCTCCGAGACCTATCCGCTCTTCTTCGACAAGCTGGAAAAGAGCAACTGGTTCCTCGAGAACATACTCGACACGCTCGATGAGCCACTCCTCGGCCGGCTCGTCGCCTACCTCCTGAGCGCACCCGTTGGTGACGGCGGCCAATGGGACATGTTTCGCAGCCTGACCAAGAAGTACGGCGTCGTGCCCAAGGAGGCCATGCCCGAGACGGCCTGCTCGCAAAACACGCGCGAGATGGACGGCTACCTCACGCGCTACCTGCGCGGATGCGCGGAAAAGCTGCGCCGCGGCCATGATTCGGGGCTTTCGGCCGACGAACTGCGCCAACAGAAGCATGACATGATGGACAACGTCTTTTCGCTGCTCGTGACCTGCCTCGGCGAACCGCCCGCAAGCTTTGACGTGCGCCTGCGCGACAAGGACGACAAGCTCGTGCTCTCCGGCACCTTCACCCCGCAGGAGTTCTTCGCCGAGGCCGTGGGCATGGAGCTCGACGACTACGTCTCGCTGATCAGCGCCCCCACCGCCGACAAGCCCTTCGGCCACACCTACACCGTCGCGCGCCTGGGCAACGTGCTCGAGGCCGGCGGCGTGCGCTACCTCAACCTCACGCCCGCGCGCCTCAAGGCCGTGGCGATAGCGCAGCTGCGCGACGACCTGCCCGTATGGTTCGGCTGCGACGTCGACCAGTCCTACCTGCGCGAAGAGGGCATCATGGACCGCG
>ONMP01000257.1 GCA_900318935.1 uncultured Actinomycetes bacterium | reverse complement strand
GTCTTTTGGTATTCGTCAGGCGCGACCAAGATAGACTCCGCATGGTCGGCCCCAGCCACGTAGTGGAGCTCGCGCATGCTGTGGGTCCGGTCGTACAGCGCCTGTGCGCTCTGTGGCGGAACCGTTGTGTCGGCATCTCCATGAACAAAGAGTATCGGAACGGTATTCTTGTCTAAGGCTTCAATGGGACGCATGTCGTTCAGCGAGTATCCATAGAGGACTCGTATGCCAAAGCCGGCGAGATTCACGAGGAACTCTGGCAGATGCATCGTCTTGAACTTTTGCCTGATGGCACTCTCAACGTCGGCAAACGCACAGTCAGAAACGACAAAGTCGACCTGCGGATCGTACGCCAGCGCCGTAATCGTGGTAGAGCCACCCAAGGACTCGCCGTGGAGTCCCAACTGGCTAAGCTTTGGATAGCGATTTCGCGTGTCCTTTATTAACTCCACCAGGTCCTTGCCCTCGAGGATGCCGTACGTGCAGTGTGTGGGCTCGTCCTCGCCATGGCCGCGCATGTCGTAGATGATGCAGTTGTAGCCAAGGTCCATGTACATCGATACGTACTTGAGGCAACCGATATGGTTGTCGGTGTTTCCATGCGTAAGAATAACGTAGCGGTCCGTAGGCATAGGATTCGAGAGCAACTCTACGTGCAGCTGATAGCCTTCATAGCCGCTCACGAGGTAGTCCGTCTTTTGCAGGTCCTCGTAGGCGCGGGGGATGCTCCCCTATTGACACGTTGGGAGAACGTCCCTTTGCCTCCTTGCTTTTCTTCGCGCGGTGGGTCACATTTGATGTGACACATCGATTTCCGTCGTGGAAAGGGGCGATCATGAAAGAGGGCCAGAAGGTTGACTGGAGCTTTGTCCAACTGATGGGCATCGTAATTTTGGTCGCTTGTTTGGTGATTGGCACATGTGGCCGCACCGATACCGAAAAGAAGGCCGAGGATCCAATCACGCACTCGAGCTCCGATGATCCACGTACGGATGTGGAAACCACAGCCGACACAAAGCCCCATGCAACACCCCGTATGGAACTCGAGCTCACCGAGGTGGACGAGACGCTAGAAGGCTCCTTTGATGGCGTGGGGAAGGGCAGGGTCAAGGGCTATGTCATGGTCAAGAACAACACTGACGAGGTTCTAGACATGGTCGCGACGTTCACCAATTTGGGCGCTGACAAGGAGGAGCTGGAAGCGGTGACAGACGAGTTCTATGAGGTAACCCCTGGTGCATGGGCTATACTCCGTGACAAAGCAAACGAAGACGACGTGGCACGGGCCAACTACGAGCTACGCGCCAAGAAGTCCGATGCCAACAGACATCCACTCGAGGATGGTGTAGTCGTCGAAGAGGTGTCATCGGATGACGAGCAGCTCATCTTGGAACTCACGAACAAGACGAAACGGCAGGCACACCTAGAGGACCTGCGCTTCGAATACACCGAGGGCAAGGGAGCACGACATGCCGGATGTCACTACGGCGGCGTCGACCTGCGTCCCGGCACCAACACGAAACTGGCCATCACCGCCAAAGACCTGTTTGATCCAGACATGCTCGAAACCTGGGAAGGGTTTGAGGGCATGTATCTCCTCAACGGCTTTGCAGGTGAGGAGGTGTCCGACGAAAGCAAGGCCCCAGAGGACGTCCAGCCAGGTGATACAGAGCGTGTGCCCAGCGAGCATGTGGCAATAAGCGCTGTGGGCGATAAGCTCTCCGGAAGCTTTGCGGGGGTCGGACCCGAAGGAACCAAAGCCTATCTAGTGGTAAAGAACGAGACTGAGGAGCCGATCAAGCTTGATGCAAAGTTCACCTACAAAGGGGCAGATGGCAACGATATCAAGGGATTCGATGACAATGCTGAGATAGTTGACCCAGGCGCATCGGCCATGCTCTGTGCCAATGCGTATGGCGCAGATGTCGCAAGCGTCGCTTATAAGCTGACAAGCGCCGAGCCCGAGAGCTGGGTGGTGTCGCCCTTACCCTACCTAAAGATTATGGAGGCCTCGGTCGACGTGGAGACCGTCCATCTCAGCATAACCAACATGAATCCGAATCGCGTCTTTCTGTCGAGTTGCCGATGCCTGGCAACGGACGCAGACAAGCACAGCCATGCAGCCGAGGCGTTTGCAATAGGTGACCTCGAACCAGGCAAAACGCGTGAGCTAACCTTCGACAAAAACACGATGTTTGACCCTGATGCGTTTAGCACATGGGAAGGCTTAGAGCGCACCTATTACATCGTCGGCCATGTCTTTTTGGGATAGCGCCATACTGCGCCGACACGCCTATAGCACCACGTCTGGATCGAGGGTCTTTGCACTTGCCCGCATCTCTGAGGCAAGGGCAAGGTATGAAGCTAGACGTGGAGAGCTTTCGGGGTCGCCGAACTGGGCGCGCACCTCGCATCCCGGCTCGTGCGTATGTGTGCAGTTGCGGAAACGACAGGACCTTGCCGCATCGGCTATGTCTGGAAACACCATTGCCAGGCCACGCTCGTGCCCCACCATCTGCAGCGTGCGCAGACCAGGCGCATCCACAATCGTGCCCGCCCCAGGGACAGCCACCATACGCCGCGTCACGGTGGTGTGACGGCCAACGCCGTCTGACTCGCGCACAGCCCCCGTCTCGAGCGCTTCACGCCCAAGGAGCGCGTTGAGCAGCGTTGACTTGCCGACGCCAGACGGCCCCAACATGATGCCCACCTCACCAGCAGGAACGAGCGCACGGACGCTTTCCACACCCCATGCGGCACCGGCACTTTCCGCAGACGCCCGAAGCTCAGGATGCTCGGTATCCGAACTTCGAGAAGCAACAACGACGACGGGAACGCTCTCGCCTAAGACTTCGCGCACAAGACGCACCGAAGAGGTAACGAGGCCCGCATCAGCACCGTCGGCTTTGGTAAGCACCACGGCAACCCGAGCCCCACAGTCCTTGGCAACAACTGCCGAGCGCGTAATGCGCCCCGAAGAAACACGCCACTCTTCAAGCGCCTGAACCACCAACACGATGTCGACGTTTGCCGCAAGCGTCTGACGTTCGCCTCGGTTGCCACCCTTCCAGCGCGCGATATCTGAGGTTCTTGGTAGTATGCGCTCGATGATGCCCATGTCGTGTCCTTGCGGGCTGCGTACGGACACCCAATCCCCCACAGCCACCCGCGAGTTGTCACCCTTGGTAAGACGAGCGGCAAACTCCGCACGAAATGCCTCATGTGCGGTCAGTACGGCAGGAAACCCACGGTCAAGGCGCACGACACAACCGAGTTGCGAACCCTCGCCAGACTCGGCCTCGAACGCAGCAAGCTGTTGCTCGCTCGGACGCAAGTCCTCAAAAGCCGGAAGCTCCGTCAGCGGTGGTAGGCTCGGAGCTGACTGTTGCTGAGCCCGCGTCCTCTTCGTTCTCCTGCCCATAGTCTTCCCCAATCCTAGAGTATGGGTACAAGGGGGACAGTCCCCCTTGTACCAGGTACTGGGGGGACTGTCCCCCCAGTACCGCGACAAACGATTACGCCTTGTACTTCTCGGCGTTGCTCATGATTATCTTGTAGATCTCCACGATTGGGATGATGGACACGGCAAGCCCCATCGCAATCATCTTCCCCACCGACTCGGGCGTATCGCCCGCTCT
>ONMP01000258.1 GCA_900318935.1 uncultured Actinomycetes bacterium | reverse complement strand
CAGCCTGCACAAGAACACGCTGCTCTATCGCATGAACCGCATCAAGGAAATATTGGGCATGGATCTCACGTCCGGAGAGGACCAGTTTGCGCTGCAAATGAGCTTTAGGATCCTTATGTATCTGGGCCTCTTTTCTCCGCGCACCCCCTCGAGCCGCCAAGACCTGAGGGGCTGACCAACACCGGCGCCTCGGTGAACCCCGGCCTTCGCAAGATGGGTGCGCGCTATGCCCGTACGCAAAATCCCCGGCGGCGCGTTGCGGCCTCCGGGGATTGTGATGTGCTCATTGCACGAGAGCTGCCACGCTACATACCCTTAGGATTCGGACCATACTGGTTCGTGCCAGGCTGCGAGTCCGTTGCGAGGAACACGATAAGAATGATCGCGCCCACCAACGGAATGAGGCTAATCAGGCAATACCAGCCCGACTTCCCCGTGTCGTGAAGACGGCGAATCGACACGGCAAGGGAGGGAACAAATGTCGCAAGTGTCCAAATGCCTGACAAAAAGTTGAGGGAACCCTCGCCACGAAGAATCACAGCCCACAATACGCTGATGACTAGCGAGACCAAGAAGTTGAACAGAGTGAAGTACCAATACTCGCTCCTCCTCGCGCGACCCGTAAACGTCGCATATTGTCCAAATACGCTTTTGACTGCCTCCACCATCGACATGTTGTGCTCCTTCCAAAAACACAGTACAAATCAAACACATGAAACTGAATGATAGCACTGAGCAGCTCAAATACAAGACGTTATGTGAATATGCAAACTTGAGTTCACACACGTGCGGTTGCCTAGGCCCCATGAAAGGCACCCTGCGCCAACATCACGGATACACACGGTGGGTTTGCACACACAAGGGCGCCCCGGACAAACCGGGGCGCCCCCTTCGTGCAATGTGGTGCCTTTGGCCTAGGAGTTGATCTCCTCGGTGCGATGGCAGGCCACGAAATGGCCCTTCTCGACTTCCTTGAACTCGGGCATGCTCTCGGCGCACTTGTCCTGCGCGTACGGGCACCTCGTGCGGAAGGGGCAGCCAGACGGCGCGTTGAGCGGGCTGGGGATCTCGCCCTGCAGCGGGATGCGCTTGTTCGCGCGGGCGATCTTGGGGTCGGGCACGGGCACGGCCGAGATGAGCGACTTGCTGTACGGGTGCAGCGGGTGGTCGTAGACCTCGGCGGCGTCGGCCAGCTCGACCATCTTGCCGAGGTACATGACGGCGATGCGGTCGGAGATGTGGCGCACGACGAGCAGGTCGTGGGCGATGAACAGGTACGTGAGGCCCAGCTGCTCCTGCAGCTCGTCGAACATGTTGATGACCTGCGCCTGGATGGACACGTCAAGTGCGGAGACGGGCTCGTCGCAGACGATGAACTCGGGGTTCACGGCCAGGGCACGGGCGATGCCGATGCGCTGGCGCTGGCCGCCGGAGAACTCGTGGGCATAGCGGCTCGCGTGCTCGGAGTTCAGGCCCACGCGGTCCATGAGCTCGAGGATGCGCTTCTCGCGCTCCTCCTTGGACGCGCACATGTGGTGCACGTCGAGGGGCTCGCCGATGATGTCGGAGACCGTCATGCGGGGGTTGAGCGAGGAGTACGGGTCCTGGAAGACCATCGTCGACTTCTTGCGGAACTCCTGGAGGTCCGCCTTGGTCTTGATGGGCTTGCCGTCGTAGATGACCTCGCCGTCGGTGGGCTCGTAGAGGTGCAGGATGGTGCGGCCGACCGTGGTCTTGCCGCAGCCGGACTCGCCCACGAGGCCGAGCGTCTCGCCGCGCTGGATGGTGAAGCTCACGTCGTCGACGGCCTTCAGCGGGACGCTCTTGAAGAAGCCCGTGTTGACGGGGAAGTACTCCTTGAGGTGACGTACGTCAACGAGCGGGGTGGCGTTCTCTGCCATTACAGCTCACCGCCTTCCTGGGGAGCCGCGGCTTCTTCCGCGACCACCTGCTCGGGGGCCTTCTCAGCAAGCTTGCCCTCTGCCTCCATGAGCGCCTTCACGTTCATCCAGCAGCCAGCCTTGTGGTCGTCGTTGATGACCATGGTCTCGGGTGCCTGGCGGATGCAGATCTTCATGGCGTTCTCGCAGCGCGGGGCAAACGGGCAGCCCTTGGGGAGGTTGAGCAGGTCGATGGGGGTACCCGTGATGGGGTGGAGCTTCTCCCCCATCGTGTTCATGGTCGGGATGGAGCGCAGGAGGCCCTTGGTGTACTCGTGCTTGGGGTTGTAGAAGATCTCCTCGGCCGTGCCGCGCTCGCAGTAGGAGCCGGCGTACATGACCACGATCTCGTCGCAGAGCTGGGCCACGACGCCCAGGTCGTGCGTGATCATGATGATGGCCATGCCCATCTCGCGCTGCAGCTGCTGCATGAGCTCGAGGATCTGGGCCTGGATGGTCACGTCGAGGGCCGTGGTTGGCTCGTCGGCGATGAGGATGTCGGGCTCGCAGGCGAGCGCCATGGCGATCATGTCGCGCTGGCGCATGCCGCCGGAGTGCTCGTGCGGGTACTGCTTCATGCGCTTCTCGGGGTCATTGACGCCCACGAGGCGCAGCATCTCGACCGCGCGGTCCCACGCCTGCTGCTTGTTGCGGTCGGTGTGCAGCATGATGGCTTCCATGATCTGGTGACCGATGGTGTAGGTCGGGTTGAGCGAGGTCATCGGGTCCTGGAAGATGATCGAGATCTTGTTGCCACGGACGTCGCGCATGACCTTTTCGCCCGCCCCGACGAGCTCCTGCCCGTCGAGCTTGACCGAGCCGCCCACGATCTTTCCTGCGGGTGCCAGGATCTGCATGATGGAGTAGACCGTCACGGACTTGCCCGAACCGGACTCGCCCACGATGCCCAGGACCTTGCCGCGGTCCAGGTCGAAGGAGACGCCGTTGACTGCCTTGACCTCGCCTGCGTCGGTGAAGAACGACGTGCGCAGGTCACGAACTTCCAGAAGTGCCATGTGGTGCCTCCCTTCCTACTGGTTGAGCTTGGGATCGAATGCGTCGCGCAGGCCGTCGCCAAAGAGGTTGAGGCTCAGCACGATGAGCGAGATGACGATGGCCGGGATCACGAGGCGATAGGCGTAGGACGTGACGCCGTTGAGCGCCTCGGACGCGAGGGAGCCGAGCGAGGGCATGGGGGCGTTGACGCCCAGACCCAGGAACGACAGGAACGACTCGGTGAAGATGGCCGAGGGAATCTGCAGGGCGGTCGAGATGATGATGACCGAGATGCAGTTGGGAATCAGGTGCTTGGTGATGATCCACTTGGCGCCGGCGCCGGTTGCCTGCGCGGCGAGGACGTACTCCTGCTCACGCAGCGAGAGGATCTGGCCGCGGATGAGTCGTGCCATGGAGCACCAGTACAGAAGCGCGAAGATCACGAAGAGCGAGATGATGTTGGATCCGATGGCCTGGAAGACCGTGCCGTTGATGACGTTTCCGAGCGTCTCTCGCATGACGCTCGCCAACAAGATGACCATCAGCATGTCTGGCAGCGAGTAGATGATGTCGACGATGCGCATGATGAACATGTCGACGCGCCCGCCCGCGAAGCCTGCGATGGATCCCATGGTGAGGCCCACGACGAGCACGATGATCGAAGCGAAGAAACCGACGGCGAGAGAGATGCGCGTACCGTA
>ONMP01000260.1 GCA_900318935.1 uncultured Actinomycetes bacterium | reverse complement strand
GACGCAGGGCAGGCCCCAGACGTCCCGCAGGTTCGAGACGTGCTGCAAGAGGTTCGGAAGACCCGCCTCCAGCGCCTCGAGGTTCTCGTTCGTCAGCTCGGCGCGCGGCATGCCTCCGTTGTACTTGAGCGCGCGCACGGTCGCAACGATCACGACGGCGGAAGGCACCAGACCCGTGGCCCGGCATTTGATGTCTAGGAACTTCTCGGCACCAAGGTCAGCACCGAAGCCCGCTTCGGTGACCACGTAGTCTGCCATCTTCATGGCTGTGGTGGTCGCCATCACCGAGTTGCAGCCATGCGCAATGTTTGCGAAGGGGCCACCGTGCACGAACGCGGGATTTCCTTCGAGCGTCTGCACGAGGTTGGGCTTGATGGCATCCTTGAGCAGAGCCGCACAGGCACCCTCGGCCTTGATGTCGCCTACCGTCACGGGCTTGCGGTCATAGGTGTAGGCCACGACCATGCGGGCGAGGCGCGCCTTGAGGTCGGCCAAGTCAGAGGCCAAGCAAAACGCCGCCATGACCTCGGAAGCCACGGTGATGTCGAAACCGTCCTGACGCGGCATGCCGTCCACGACGCCGCCCATGCCATCCACCACGTTGCGCAGCTGGCGGTCGTTCATGTCGACGCAGCGCTTCCAAGTGATGCGGCGCGTGTCGATGTCGAGCGCGTTGCCCTGCTGGATGTGATTGTCGAGCATGGCCGCGAGCAGGTTGTTGGCCGCGCCGATGGCGTGGAAGTCGCCCGTGAAGTGCAGGTTGATGTCCTCCATGGGCACGACTTGGGAATATCCGCCGCCAGCCGCGCCGCCCTTGACACCAAAGACAGGCCCCAAGCTCGGCTCGCGCAAGCAAAGCATGGTCTGGCGACCCGTGAGGTTCATCGCATCGGCCAGGCCTACGGAGGTCGTCGTCTTGCCCTCGCCGGCCGGAGTCGGGTTGATGGCCGTCACGAGAACGAGCTTTGCCCGACGCGGTAGGTCGTGCATGGAGTTGATGTCCACTTTTGCCTTGTACCTACCATAGTATTCGAGCTGCTCCTCAGCGAAGCCAGCCCTCGCCGCGACCTCTGATATGGGAAGCATCGTCGCCTCTTGGGCAATCTGGATGTCGCTCTTGTACTCTGCCATGTGCGCTCCTTCTTCCGGAATCTCCGGTTTCACACCTTAACGTATCAGCACGCCCTGTGGTCGCAATACTCAAAGATACGCATGTTTACCATTCTCATGTGCGCCAAAACCATGCGAGATGAGCTCACCTGTGGTATATTCGGCACGGATATGAGTGCGTGTAGACCTTTGGAGGCGCGGAGTGCTGAGCATCTACTTCGGCAACTGTCCGGATGCGATATATGATACGAGCATGTATTTTCGTAATGCCTATCAACCCTCCTGGCTTAAGGATGAGTTCGCGTACAGAGTCATACAGGCTGTCGACAAATCAAAGGTACTTGATGGTGAACTCATCGATAGTAGCGTGCTAGGTTACATTTCGCCTTTCGACCTGTCGGGTGGAGTAAAGACGCTGCTACTCATTCGCAACTTACCTGAACTGATTTTCAATGCGTCTACCTGCGGCAACAACTGCGCGCGTTGGATTTTGGAGATGGCGCGTGACACGGATATAACCATAAACCTACGTCACATCATGTTGTTTAAACGCAAGCGCCTTAAGGTGCGCGTGCTCAACGACATCGATTCGCTAGATTTGAACGACTCTATTCGCAAACTCATAAATGACGCAGTCGATTCAGAAGGTATTGTTCGGTCGATGAACGATCTTGCGCTTGTTGCGGGATTCTGCTTGGAAGGCAACCACAATGATTGGCAAGCATAGCATCGAAGTAAGCAACAGCCGTGTGAACTACAGCCTTACCGTCCAAAGAAACATCACTGTTATTGGAGGCGATAGTGGTACGGGGAAGACCACCTTGGTTGGAATGGTATCCGACTACCAACGTCGAGGAAAGTCGAGCGGTGTTACCCTGAACTGCGATGTACCCTGTGTTGTGCTACCACAGCTTTACTGGCAACAAATACTCTCTGCCACATCCGACAGCATCGTCTTCATTGACGAGGGCAGCGACTATGTGACCACTGTCGAATTTGCTCGCGAAATCAAAAACTCGAGCAACTACTATGTCATTATAACGCGTGAGGCGATGCCTTGCCTTCCATATAGCATTGACGAGGTTTATCGCCTCAAAACTACAACCAAAAGCCGTCACAACAGGGTTACTTACACAACGACAACACCTCTTTACGCACCTCCTCCTCCACAATCCGTGTTAGCCAATACTTCGATCGAGGCATCCTGCAAAACACCTCCGATTACGTTGACAGCACGCAATACTTCAGCTGGGAACGATTCTTCACCGCAGAATTAAGCACATGCACGCGGGGAACACATTGGCAGTATGGCAAAAGCACCTTGAACAAAGCATACTTGGATCAAGGGGTCATAGCAAAAGTTCGTCGTTCGATCTCACCGCCCCTGGGCTTTTGATAGTCCCACTGTAGGCTTCATTTATCAGGTTGACTCCCCTCCCAACGACCAGACTGGAGCGAGTTCTCCACAAATACAAACATGTTCTACGCGAAGTAGCCTTCCGCCTCAAGCGCCTGACGCAGGCGTTCGTAGTGCAGGAAGATGCCCTTCTCTGCCAGCGCGCTGACCTCATCCCAGGTGGCCAGCTTGAATCCGATGGCCTCGCCATCCACGAGCTGGACGTCAGACGCCGAGAAGTCGAGGCGCAGATGATAGATGTCCACGAAGTAGTTGTCACCGCGCTTGAGGTCCACGTTCACGTAGCTGTACACAGGCGCGGGCACCTCGGCGGGAACCGCAAGCCCAACCTCCTCCGGAATCTCGCGACGCAGTGCGTCAGCTGAGCTCTCCCCCGCACGCACGCCACCGCCCGTGATCTCCCACCAGCCAGCCCCCCAGTGCTTGTCCCAAGAGCGCTGCGTGATGAGGAACCTGCCCTGCGCGTCATCGATGAGCGCGAGGATATAGAGCATGTACTGCCCTTCGCGCAAGAAGGCACCCTCGCGCGGAATGACCTCGCCCGTTCGGCGGCGTTCGCCATCGTAAATGTCTATCATCTCCTGCATGCTAATTCTCCTCACTGCCGCTCGGCACAAAGGCGGCTTCTCTGCTTCGTCTTGGACAGTATACAGAAGGTGCGTTTGCGTCCCACCATCATCTGCAGGGCTATAAATGAAGCGTAACCTAGAGAGGACGCTCAAGCAGGTCTTCCATCCTGCAGCCCAGCACACGGGCCATGCGCATGACGGTCTGCACCTGTGCCTTGTTAATATCCTTCTGACGTTGTTCGTACATCTGGATGGAGCGAAGCGAAACGCCCGAGGCCTCCGCGAGCTGCCGCTGAGTGAGATGGCTGCAATCCCTCAGAGTACGCAGCCTCGTATGCGTATGCGCCTCTTGCACGATCCGTTCCGCCACGCTTGCAAACTTGGTGACATCTGCCTCGTGAAGGGTCGGGTAAAGGGCGAGCATGTCAGACAGCGTGAGAGCTTCCAGAATCTCGTGGAACGTACGTGAGCTGAGCCACTGGTAGTAGCTGAGAGCCCAACCGACCCAGTATTCCGGGTT
>ONMP01000261.1 GCA_900318935.1 uncultured Actinomycetes bacterium | reverse complement strand
ACAAAACCCCAGTTGATGAGAAATTTTCAGGTTCAAAGTTACACTGGCTATTTTACACAGTGTACATTTGAACCTGAAAATAGTCTGTTATCTGCGGTTTTGTGACCTTCACAAAACCAAATGTACACTATTCTAAAACGCTGCCCTTGCGTGTGCAGTGTATGCGGTATTGAGTGAGGGGAAAAGCCATGAGAATCATCATCTCGCCCGCAAAGAAGATGCGCGTCGATACCGACACGCTGCCTTGGACCGATCTTCCCACGTTTCTGGAGGATGCCGAGATGCTGAGCGACTGGGTGAGGGGTCTCAGCTATGCTGAACAGAAGCAACTATGGGCATGCAGTGACAAAATCGCGATGCAAAGCTCCGAGCAATACGCACACATGAATCTGCGAGGTGAGCTGACGCCTGCCCTCCTTGCCTACGACGGTATTCAATACGCCTACATGGCCCCAACCGTGTTTGAAGACGGCCATTTCGAGTATGTGCAGGAGCACCTGCGCATACTCTCAGGTCTCTATGGCATACTTCGTCCCATGGACGGCGTGGTTCCATATCGCTTGGAAATGCAGGCGAAGATAACGATGCCGGGTTACAAGAGCCTCTATGAGTATTGGGGACGCAGACTATACGACGAGGCAATGGACGAGAGTCGAATCCTGATAAACCTTGCGTCAGGCGAGTATGCCAGGGTGATGAAACGTTACATCGGGCCTAAAGATAGATTCGTTTCGGTCGTGTTTGGCGAGCTCAAGGGAGATCGGGTCGTTCAAAAGGGCGTATACGTCAAGATGGCACGCGGCGAGATGGTGCGTTATCTAGCTGACGCTCAAGCCGATAATCCAGAATGCATGCGCGATTTCCGATGGAGCGGCTATGCATTTGACGAGGGAAGGTCCACGCCCTTGCGCTATACATTCGTTCGCTGAGGCGATGCAAAAACGAGCATGCCGATTGGTGCTCGTTTGCCGTTAGGCCATGTCTGCCTAGCATTCGATGCGGTCGGCCTCCGTGATAGTTCGTACCACACGGGCGGGTGATCCCATCGCAAGCGAGCCCGCGGGGATGTCTTTGGTCACGAGGCTGTTCGCCCCGATGACACAACCTTCGCCGATGGTGACGCCGGGCATAATGGTGACGTTCGCGCCTAGCCAACAGTTGGGGCCGATCACAATGGGAGAAGCTAGCTCTAGGCCGATGTTTCTTTGTTCGGCCAGAAGCGGATGCGCCGCCGTATAGGCGCCAAGGTTCGGCCCGATGAAGCAGTCATCGCCGATGGTGATACCACCTCCGTCCATGAGGTAGGCGTTATGGTTGATAAACACCCGTTCGCCGATGTGGCAGTAGGCTCCATAGTCCACGTACAGGGGTGGGAGAATCTGGCAGTCCTTCCCGAGGTCAGGAATGAGTTCGCGCATGACCTCGTCGCGCCCATCATCGTTAGGCCCTAGTGTGACGTTGAGCCGGTGGCATAGCTCGTCGGCACGTATGCGAAGGTCGAGTATCTCCGGGTCGTAGTTCGCGTTGTACCAGAGGCCCGCCTCCATGCGCTCCCGCTCGGTCATCTGTTCGCCCATCGTTGCTCCAATCCTCGGCATGGTACGTACCATTGCGTGTTTGCGTCATAGCATACCAAATCGAGCTTCTTTTCACCGGCGGCTGTCGCTCAAAAGACCTTCTCTGATCGTTCTGCCTCGATTTGCTTGCCGCGTGGGGCGCATAGGCAGGGTTTGTTGGACCTCTGCCATACGAAAACCTCACTTTCGGGCAAATCTAAGTGTCACTATGAAGATTTTTCTAAGTCTGGTTGTATAAACCCGCAAAGGTGGGTACTATACCCAACGTTGGCTAGGGGATGGAGTAGCTGGATTGTTTCCCGTCCCGCACTGAAGGGGCGCATCTGCGCCACATAAGGAGGTCTTGCATTATGACACTTAAGCCACTGGGCGATCGCGTGCTCGTCAAGCCCGCTCCCAAGGAGGAGAAGACTGCCACCGGCCTATACATCTCTTCCGGCGCTCAGGAGAAGCCGCAGCGCGGCGAGGTCATTGCTGTGGGCGAGGGCAAGCGCGATGACAACGGCAACCGCATCCCGGTTGACGTCAAGGTCGGAGACCAGGTCTTCTATGGCAAGTTTGGTGGCAACGAGGTCAAGGTCGACGGTGAGGATTTGCTGCTCCTGCGCGCCGATGACATCTACGCTGTGGTCGAGGACTAGTCTCGTATCGTTTGGTAATGCTGCGCCCGCATGACGCGGGCGACTGTTTGTGAGGAGATAGAAAGAATGGCTAAGGACATCGTTTTTGGTACTGAAGCACGTGCCAAGCTTGCCAAGGGTGTCAACACTCTGGCTGACGCAGTTACCACCACCATGGGCCCCAAGGGTCGCTACGTTGCACTGCAGCGCTCCTATGGTGCGCCCACCATCACCAACGACGGCGTTTCCGTCGCCAAGGAGATCGAGCTCAAGGACCCCATCGAGAACATGGGCGCACAGCTCGTCAAGGAAGTTGCCACCAAGACCAACGATCTCGTCGGTGACGGTACGACCACCGCAACCCTGCTCGCTCAGGTCATCGTAAACGAGGGCCTGCGCAACGTCGCCGCTGGTGCCAACCCCATCGCCATCCGTCGTGGCGTCGAGAAGGCCGTGGCCGTGGTTGTCGATTCCATGCGTGGCGCTGCCAAGGAGGTCTCTACCAAGGACCAGATCGCTTCCGTCGGCACCATCTCCGCTTCTGACCCCAAGGTTGGCGAGAAGATCTCCGATGCCATGGAGGTCGTGGGCAAAGACGGCGTCATCACCGTCGACGAGGACAAGACCAACTTCGGCATCTCCATCGACACTGTTGAGGGCATGCAGTTTGACAAGGGCTACATCTCTCCGTACTTCGCAACCGACACCGAGAACATGACGGCCGAGCTCGAGGAGCCCTATATCCTCATGACCGACCAAAAGATCTCTGATCCGCACGACATCGAGCCGCTGCTCAACGCCGTGCTGCAGAGCCGCAAGCCCCTGCTCATCGTCGCCGAGGATGTCGACGGCGAGGCTCTCGCGACGCTGATTCTCAACCGCCTGCGCGGCGTGCTGCAGGTCGCAGCTGTCAAGGCTCCTGGTTATGGTGATCGCCGTAAGCGCATGCTCGAAGACATTGCTATCCTTACTGGCGGCCAGGTGGCCATGAAGGAGCTTGGCATCGAGCTTTCGAACATTACCGCCGACATGCTCGGTACCGCCAAGTCCGTCAAGATTACAAAGGACGAGACCACCGTTATTGGCGGCGCTGGCTCCAAGCAGGCCATCGATGACCGCGTGGCTCAGATCAAGGCTGAGATTGAGCACACTGATTCCGACTTTGACCGCGAGAAGCTCCAGGAGCGTCTGGCCAAGCTTTCCGGTGGCGTAGCCGTCATCAAGGTTGGTGCTGCCACCGAGCCTGAGCTCAAGGAGGTCAAGCATCGCATCGGGGACGCGCTGCAGGCGACGCGCGCGGCCGTCGAGGAGGGCATCGTTGCTGGCGGCGGCGTCGCGTTCCTCGAGGCTTCCTCCGCGCTTGACACCGTTGAGGCTGCTGACGGCGATGAGAAGATTGGCGTTGACATCGTGCGCA
>ONMP01000265.1 GCA_900318935.1 uncultured Actinomycetes bacterium | reverse complement strand
CAACATGCGCGCCGACGGCACGATATTGGTCAACGGCATGGAGATAGATGAGCCCTACCTGCACAAAAACAGCTTTGGTCCCTGTGACTTGGAGTTGCCCTACCAAGTGCCGGACGGTCGCATCTTTGTCCTTGGCGATGACCGTGCGAGCTCGGTGGACTCGCGTTCGCAAGAGATAGGCTGCATCCCGCGAACTGACATCGTCGGCCTCGTCCTCATTCGCATATGGCCTCTCGACGTCTTTGGTCGCATTGAGTAGAAGCGCGGGGTATGATAAAGGGAGGGTCGTGTCGTGTCTGACGTGAGACTGCCGTACACACCCTCACCGGCGCATTTCGTCGGACAAAGGCCCCAATGTTCCAACAAGTGCATCATGCAAATGACATTTTAGGTTAACATTTAGGTACCTATGGAGACTTCTACGTCAAATGCCGGGGGTTGGCGCATGTTCATGTGATGTGCCATCCCGGCGGATGGGATAGCATCATGAGTGGGCTGAAGAGAGGCATCGCCGAGGCGATGCATAGGCGTGAAATAAGTCGTAAACGGCGCGTCATGGGGCTGAGCCTTGCTTCGCTTGCGGTCGTGCTCACCGTTGTGCTGGGCCTCTTGCCTGCGTTCACGCAGCAGAAGGTCGCTCGCTGTGGCGAAGAGGAGCATGTGCATACGGATGCATGCTACAAGCGGGTGTTGAGATGCGACCAAGCAGAGACGATAGCCGGTAGCGCTGACTCTGCGCAACCGGTAGCGCGATCGTCGACTGGCAGCTCTGGTGGAGCGGTGGCTTACGGTACGGCTGTGAGTTCGGGAGGCTCGGTGGAGGATGATGCCGACGGGGACACGGAGATAGTCCTTGACGGTGTGCCTGAGGGGCATGTCCATACGGACGAGTGCTACGAGTATGTGCTGACGTGCGAGCTACCGGAGCATGAGCATGACCTTGCGTGCTATGCCGACCCTGGAGCAGATGTGGAAGATGCGGGCATCTGGGAGCAGACGCTTCCGGTGCCTGGGGATGATGAGACCTCAGCCGACTACCTTGCGGATGTCGCGCGTTCGCAGGTGGGATATGCCGAGAGCACGTCAAACTACGAGGTGGACGAGGACGGGAGCATCAGAGGATACACGCGATACGGTGCCTGGGCGGGTAAGCCGTACGCGGGGAGCTGGGATGCGTTGCTGCTTGAGTTCTGCATGCGCTATGCGGGTGTCGAGGAGGGCGCCTACGCCGAGGACGACAGCGCGAACGTGTGGATGAGCCGAGCGATTGCTGCGGGAACGGTGCACGTGGCGGGTGACTTCGTGGTGATGGGGCATGACAAGGAGCTGCGCTCCGATGGCTATAGGCCACGTGTAGGCGACGTGGCGTTCATGACCAGTACCAGTGAGGCAGGTGTCGCGGGGCAAAACGAGGGCATCGTTCGAGTCGGCAAGAGCAAGGGTTTGCAGAGCGCCGGGCAGAAGAGCTCTGAATCCACGTCCAAGAGCAGCACGGTCGTTGCTGCCAAGGGCAAGTCCAGTGCTGCCAAAGTCTTGCAGGCGAGTGTGTCTCAGACCAAGGTGGTCTCGGCCGACGAAACCGCCGTCGAGTTCGCGCCGATAGGCGTGCGCGTGGCGCTCGTCTGTGGCGTGAGCGAAAATGGCGACGAGGTGACGGTCGTCGAAGGTGACGTCGACGGCAGGGTGCGTGAGACCGCCTATGCGGTTGATGACGAGGCCTTGGTGGGTTTCATGGAGGCGCCGAAGGAGCTTCTTGAGAAACCGGTGCAGCCAGTCCAGGAAGGTGCGGAGAAGGATGGGGACGGCGAAAAGGCTGACGAGCGGGACGGGGCCAAGTCGGAGACCGAAGCGGAAGAGCCTAAGGACGTCTCGACAGAGAACCGCATGATCTCTGCCGACGTAGACGGCTATCGCTTCGAGGCGGACGTCTCATCCCTTCCCGAGGACGAGTATGAGCTCGTGGCCGAACCGCTGGCACCTACCCGGAAGCAGCTTACCGCCATCGAGGACAGCCTTTCCGAGGACGTGGGCGAGGGCATCACCAGACAGGCCCACGTGAGCAAGCGGGATGTGAAGGCGTTCGACATCAGCATTCGCGACAAGGATGGCAAGGAGGTCGTGGTCGATGAGTCCGTGCGCCTGAGCGTGACACCCTCGCAGAAGACTGAGGCTCAAGTTGAGCTTGAGACTCCAGAGGTCGTTCATTTGGAGGGCAAAAAGGCCGAGCGTCTGGAGACGGAGTCCGAGGAGGAGGGCTTTGCCTTCACTGCTGAGGGATTCTCGCCGTTCGTCTTTGTCTATACGGTCGACTTTGCGTATGAGGGTTTCGAGTGGAGCATGCCGGGTGGGAGCTCCGTGTGGCTGTCACAGGTGCTCGAGCGTCTTCAGGTCAACGAATTCGCCGTGGCGAATATCACGGCTGTGGAGTTCTCCGATCCCGAGCTCGTGGAGGTTGCGGAGGATGACGAAGACGGCGAGCGCGACTGGTTGCTTACGAGTATCAAACCATTCGACACCGAGGAAGCCCTGACGCTGACGCTCGCGAGCGGGGACACCGTGGTAATCACGGTGACGGACGAGGGAGAGCAGGTGCAGGAACTCAACGACACGCTCTTGGAGAGCGTTGAGTTCAGCGAGAGTGATGGCACGCTCGTAGGCGCAACCTACAGTCCCGATGAGATGGTTGTGCGCTCAGGACATCAGTACGTCATGAAGTTCGTCTTTGCGGAGGACGAGCATGATGACGCCAAGCAGTTTGCGGAGACCGGCGTGATGCGCCTCTGGTTGCCGGAGGAGGTGCGACTCTTCGGTCTTCATGATGGGGATTCCCAAGAGTTCACGGTAACCTTGGATCGCAAGCACAAGCTTGAGCACAACACCGCGACCTTCCATGAGGCGCAGGACGGGCAACAGGCCTATATCGACATCCAGTGGAATTCGTCCGACAAAAAGAACTTCAAACTCCTCAACGCCTCGCCGAGAGCGACGTTTTCGTTGACCTACACGATGACGATTCTAGAGGTGCAGGAAGGTGACGACGTCATCGTTTTCTCGAATGACGTGCAGCTCAACGTTATCGAGGATCCTTCCTTTGAGGTGGTGGCGGAGAAAGATGCGGAGCCGCGCGAGAGTGACGAAAACATCATTGACTACGTCGTGACGGTCACGGCCGATGGCAATGCGAAGGAGCTGAGCGTCTCGGACACGATGGGGGAGGCGCTTACGTTTAGGAGCGGTGACAATCCCCCGGTGACAGTGACATACTTTGACGAGTCAGGCTCAGACGTCAGCGCGGAGTATGAGAGCACCAATGTCAAGGATCTCGCCACGAGTGGTGAAGGTTTCAGCCTCAAACTCGACGAGCTCAAGGACGGCCACACTGCCGTGATTCGCTACGCTGCAGACGTGGATTACAAGGCTATCGGCGGCAAGAACCGAATCACCGAGACCACGAAGAACACCGTGACGGTCAAGGACAG
>ONMP01000271.1 GCA_900318935.1 uncultured Actinomycetes bacterium | reverse complement strand
ATCAAGAACTACGGCAACTGCTACCTCAGCGGCTGCACGGTGCAGATGTGCCTGCACAAGGTCACCGACGTCGACGACGAGACCAAGGTCCTGAGCGAGAAGTTCAGCAAGGTGGAGGGCTCCACCATGGAGCTCGTCTTCGGGGAGGACACGCTGCTCGAGTCCAGCTGGAACCCCGAGGACGACAACGGCAACCTGCTCAACGTCGAGCCCGACTACTCGCTGGCGCCGGGCCAGATCGCCGAGTACCGCGTGGAGGTGCCCATCCCCTTCGAGTGGCAGAGCGGCAACTATTCCGTCTCGTTCTGGGCGTACGCCCCCACCATGGCGGTGGGCGGCGGCCTCAGCGCGGCTGCGGAGGAGGGCACCAACTTTGTCGACTTTGCCGTCGACCCTGGTATCGGCGCCAAGTACGTGAGACCCACGTCCTTCGAAGGTAACCCCGACGCCGTGGACCTGACCACTCTCATCGTGAACGACGCGCCTGACGGCTCGGACCTCAACGACGCCCCGGTGCAGACCCCCGAGGACGCGGCCAGGGACGCCGGCGTGGGCGATGACAACAACAACGGCAGCAACGGCAATAACAACGGCGGCGGCAACAACGGCGCCGCCAGGCCGGCCACGTCCTCGACGACCACGACGAAGACGACCACGCCGAAGACGACCACGCCGAAGACGGGCGACGCCACCTCGGCCGCGCTGCCCGCCGCCCTCGCCGGCCTCGGCGCAACCGCCCTCGCCTACGAGCGACGCCGCGCGCGCAACGAGCGGGCATCGAGCGGGCGGGGCTAGCGCAACGCCCGCCGCAGGGCTATAGCCAAAGCCGGTAGTTATGAGTTGGGGCACATCCCCTTGTGCACGAGAACTAATACGTGCACAAGGGGATGTGCCCTTCTTGCATAAATTGAAGTGATTGAGTAGTTATAAAACATGGCATAATGAAAATAGGTATAGAAATATGTATTCTTGGAAGTAGTCTGACAGTGGAGAGGACGTGGCCCCGATGTTGACGAGCAAGCTCAAGCAGGTTCTGGTGGCAATAACGACCATTACGTTGGTGCTGGGCCTCGTTCCCACGCAGAGCATCGCGGAGGCTATGGCCGACCCGCCAGAGGAAAGAATTGAATCGGATGAGGGGACACCCGCAGGAGGACCAATCGAAGAGGTGGCGGGCGAGCCGCCGCTTGAGGAGGCTGATGGCGACGTCGGCGGGCAGCTCGTGGAGAATGATTCCGTTCCGCGAGATCCGGATGAGGCTATATCCGAGGGCGAGGGGAGCGAGCCCCTCGAGGAAATCTCCCTTGAGACGCAAGCTGCGGAAGACGTCCTCAACGTGACGGGTACTTACGATAAGGACGAGCAGTTCATCGTGTGGACCATCGCGATCGAAGTGCCGGCGACGGGGTACAGCTCAGCCACGCTTACCAACACCTACGCATCGGCGGTCATAAACGGCGAGACGCATCGCGAGCCGATCGAGATGTATTACGACGTCTCGATGGATGAAAAGGATGTATATTTCGATATTGAGCAGTTCGAGGACAGATTCATCCTAAACTTTTATAAGGACGAGGATAACTCTCAGATCGGCATTGTCGGAACGGGTAAAGCACGCACCGTCGAGGTCGAAGTCTTTACTTACCTCGACCAGGACTGGTACGACGCGAGCGTCGACGACACATCCCTCGCGGATCATGTCTGTGAGGTGAAGCTTGCGACAGCAAGCGGGAGCTTTAGCGCGACCGGTGTGGTGACGTTACAGAAGCCCAAGTGCGAGCACGATGAGCAGCGCACCTACACCCAGCTGAACGGCGAGAATCGCTACACCCTGCATCACTGGGCCTGTCCCATTTGCGACCAGAAGGGTGACGAGCAGCACAGCTACGAGGAGGACGCGTCAGGCACCTGCACCTGCTCGAAATGCGGCCAGAAGGCTGTACGCATCACGTTCGAAGCCGGTGCGAACGCGACCGGAAGCATGGCGACGGTATACCGCGAGGTGGGCTCTGCCTATAAGCTGCCCTTTCATGCTTTTAATACGCCTGAGGGGCAATGGTTCAACATGTGGAAGGTCGAGGCGGGTAGCGCACAATCCGTGCTGATGAATGCCGGCGAGACCATCAACCTTACCGCGAACGTGGTGCTCACAGCGTTGTGGAATGTCTCCGTGCCTTTCATTGACGATAACGACAACGTGAGGTACGTCAACAGCTACATGAAGCTCCGTGGCACAGAAACCCAACTACAAGGCTCAACATCCGAGGAGGGCACCTGGTTCGTCGCGGACGGCTCGATTGATGCAGGCCATACGTCGATAGCCGTCACTGGCAACGTCAACCTCATCCTCACCGACGGCTCGACCTACGACTGCGGTGGCCTCGTAGTGGGGAAAGATGCGACTCTGCACGTCTGGGGACAGCAGGTAGGCGACGGCGCGCTCGTGAGAAGCAACGGCACCGCGATCACAAACAGGGGAACGACCTATGTACACGGCGGGAAAATAACGGGGTCGTCGACAGGAATTAGCAGCGAGGACGCTGCGCTTGTCCTGCACGGCGGCTCCGTCACGGGCAACGCGCATGGTGTTACGGTTGTGTCCGGCACCGTCGCAGTGGGACACAGGACGCAGGTGAGCGGCAACGGTGCGAACGACCAGGACGACAACCTCCGGCTGTCTTCGACAAAGACCATAGGCGTCGACATGCCCCTACTCGGTGAGGCGAGGATTGGGGTCACGATAGAGGGCATGACCTCAGGGACCTTTACCAGCGGATACGGCAAGTACAACGACGGCAAAGACCCCACCACGTACTTCTTTAGCAGCGACCCGAACGCCGAGATAGCGCATCAGCTCACGAATGACGAGGCCTCGCTCTCCACGACCGCATCCTATGTCGACGAAAGCGGAGAGTTGGCTTATCGCGAGGACTGGCACCCTCTCAGCCAGGGCATGGAAGAGATTGCGGACGATGGTTGGTACGTGGTCCAGAAGAGCATGACGCTGAACTCGCGTCTCAAGGTGTCGAAGCACGCCAGGATCATCCTCTGCGACGGCTGCACCCTCACTTGCTCCCAGGGCATCTATGTCGCGGGAACCCTGTCGGTCTACTGCCAGCAGAAAGGGACGGGCACGCTCATTGCCCAGGCCACGACGCAGGATTACGCAGGCATCGGTGGCAACAAGACCGACAACGGCACCGTCAACATCTACGGTGGCACCGTCAAGGCGGTGGGGGCCAAGTACGGCGCCGGCATAGGCGGGGGCAACAAGCATTCTGGCGGCACGATCAACATCTACGGAGGCACCGTCACGGCGACGAGCGGAGCAGAGGCGGCGGCCATCGGGGGC
>ONMP01000383.1 GCA_900318935.1 uncultured Actinomycetes bacterium | reverse complement strand
CGCAGCTCGCAGGCACTACATTCAGCCCGCAACACAGGAGGAGATCGACTTCTACGAGGGCTACATGGCGAATCCGGCCTTTGACCTGCACCCTCGCCTCGACAACCCCCTGTATCGCCTGACCGACGCCTGCATCGGATGCGGCACGTGCTCGCGCGTGTGTCCCATGCGCTCGATCACCATGGAAGACAACAGGCCCAGCTGGGATTACACCACCTGCGCGGGCTGCTACGCCTGCGTCCACGCGTGCCCCAAGGCTGCCATCCGCTTCACCAAGTACCAGGAGCCCAACCCCGAGGTGCACTACCGCAATCCGCACGTGACGCTGGCGGACCTCATGAGAGCAGCCGGCTGACGCTAGAGAATGCGCAGATCGGCGAGCCTACACGAGCGCAAGCTCAATCTCGTCGAACCAAACACGTCACCCAATCCATTGCCCAGGCACGAGCCCGTGCCTGGGCAAGGCCGGTGTCAGCCCACTTCCACTAGCGCTGTGCCCGTCGTGTCGTAGTCGGAAAGGGCAACGCTTCTGATGGCCGGATTGTCGTAGGTGTTGTAGTAGTAGGTGTTCGTGCGCGTGGACAGGCCGCCGGTGTAGACGGTTATCTCGTAGGCGCCGTCGAGCATCTTGGATGCGCCATCAATCATCGCGACACTTCCCAGCGTGTGGAACAGGCGTGACACGTTCTCGGCCTCGGTTTCCTTCTGCGGATAGAAGGCGTTGTGGTACGCGGCGCGCACGAAACGCGAAGGAGAGTAGCAGTCGCCGGGAATCCCGCGCATGCCGCTCCCAGTTCCGTAGGCCGAGAGCTCAGCAGCACGCCAGAAGACGGGGCCTTCAACTTCGGGAGAGCAGCCGATGTAGCTTCGGACGTTTTCCGCATGGTAGGCAAAACCGGGTTGGTTGGCTAAGACATCGAGTCCGTTGTCAAAGACCTGCATGCCCTGAGCCGTGTACTCCACCACGATGCTGCGATCAGCGTCGCCGATGATCCAATGCAGTAACGAGGACGGATAGCGATCGTTGATGGGCCTGTCCACGATGACCGTCTCGGCAAGAGCGGCCTTCACTTCATCCACCGTATGGAAGTTGGCAACCACCCACAGGGGGAACTCCCAGGCGCACACGTTGGTCTTGCCTTGCACCGGGGCGGATTCGTATTGGGCGTAGCCGGGAAAATTCAGGCCGGCAACGGCAAGGCCCGCATCGTTTGCGCAGTCAAAGTACAAAGGGGTGTTCTCAGCCACGATGCCCATGCCATAGACAGGCCGGCTAATTGCGTCGATGGCACCAAAGGGAGAATTGGGGCTCCAGCCAGTCGGAGTGATAACCACATGCTCGCCGTAGCCGCAGCTCCAGTCCAGGTTGCGCCCGAAGTACATGTTGCCTTGCCCATCTGTAAAGCGAATCCCCGTGCACATGGCAAGCTCCTCTCCGCTTGAAGCCATATTGGTGCTTAACCGTATTATCGCCCGTGTTGCAGTGGTCTTTCATTATGGCGCAAAAGATTGATTGAAGCGGGCGGGATACCTGATCGCAGCGCGACTAACCGAAGCTCGCCCCTCAATTGACCGATCGTCTATCACGGCAACCGAAATGCGAGGCGGTTACCTTACGAACCAGTGGACGAGGACTGGTCATCTGATTCTCTTGCTTCTCAACGTCATCGAGCATGCACGCTCGAACTCCTTGACGGCATCCTCTCGAAATCGGCGCGTGACGTCGTGGACGACACCGTGAGCTGGAAACGCTCAGTTGTGTCCCGTCCTTATGAGATGACTTTCCTGAACGGCCGCGAACGTCGTCACGACGCATGCCGGGATGGACGGCGCGACGACACCGAACGTCGGAATGGCAAAGAGGACGAGGAATGCGACGAAACCAGCTACCTTGTTCACGACGGTGTGGGGCATAACCAAACGCTTCCTCATCACGAGCCCGCTCACCACATTCGCCACCTTCACGACGGCTATGAACGTGACCCACGCCCAGAGCCATGC
>ONMP01000272.1 GCA_900318935.1 uncultured Actinomycetes bacterium | reverse complement strand
CCAAGGCCCCCACTACACCAAAGATCGCGGATCGCACGATTGCACCGACAATCGGTCCAAACTTGAGATCTTTGAGCTTCCCCTTGAGGTAGGCGAAGGAAAACAGGTCCACCGAGAGGAAGAAGACCAACGAGCTAAGCGCAACGACGTTGAGACCTCCCACCTTTGCGAAGAGCAGGCACACGGCGACTTGCAAGGCTCCGGCAACTACGTTTGCCACAGCAAAAGCCGCCATCTCTCGCAGTGATGAGAAGACCTTCTGCAAATACATGCACACCCCGTAGGCGGGAAGCGAGAGCGAGAGTGCCGCCATATACGACGAGGTCAAGTCAACCCCTTCCCCACCGAAGCTGCCAGCCGCCAGCAGCGTCACCAACGGCACCGAGAAAACGGCAAGATACATCATGAACGGTATCAGAAGGAGAAGTATGCGCGAGGTACCCGAGGCCACGCCCTTGCAGAAGCCCTTGTTGTCGCCCGCCGAGAACAAGTGCGAGAGCTCGGTGAACATCGTCGTCGTGACAGGTACCGCAAGCACCGAGTAGGGTAACGTGTACCAGAGACGTGCATAGTACGAGACCGACGCACCGACGGGCGTCACCGCAAGCGAAGAGCTGGTCATCACGGATACCGTGACGAATGAGCTGACCATGACCACGAGCGATGGGATACCTATCGTGAGCGTGTCTTTGATTGCTGGATCTCGCAAGTTGATATGGGGCTTGAGACGAATACCGCGCCTCCACATGGCCGGCAGCTGCACAACCACTTGGACGAGCACTCCCAAGGGGTTACCAAGAGCCAGAAGCAGCAACGCAAGCTGGGGATTGGTGCCAACGAGTGCAGCATATGCCAAGAATGATGCCGTAACGACCACGTTATTCAATATGGGAGCCGCTGAAGACCAGACATACTCGCGCTCCGCGTTGAGCACGCCCGAAAACACCGACGATAGCGAGTAGAGCAGCACCTCCACAGCAAAGAAGCGGAAGAAGTACTCCGCAAGCTGTGAGTCGAAGTCCGCATCGGCCGAAAACGACTGCGTAAAGACGATTGGTGCGGCGAACGCAATGCACACGAGCGTGATAGTCCCCATCAGAGCGAGCACGATGGTGGAGAGGTTCGAGGCATAGGCGTTGCCGGCCTTACGGCCTCCCTTCGCCTTCTCGGACAAGTAAACCGGGAGGAATGCCGTAACCAGCATACCGCCGATGACAAGCTCGTAGAGCTGATTGGGTAGGTTGTTTGCCACCGAGTAGCAACTCGCGATGATCGTGACGCCAAGGGCGCGCGCCTGTGCCCATGTCCTGAGGAAACCGGTGAGACGCGAGACGATTACGAGGCCAGAGATGAGGGCGGCCGAGCGGTTGACTGACTGCTCACTCGCCGCGCCCTCTGGCGTCTCGGAATCAGCGGTATCCGCCGGCGCAGCGTCCTCTTCGGTTGGGACTAAATCCTCAGGCGCATCGGACCCAACCTGGTAGGCAGAGTCCTCGCGCACATCAGAATCTCCCGACTCCTCAGGCCCATTGGACAGTTCGGTATGCGATTCGTCTGCGGCAACTTCCACGGATTTCGAGCGTCGGGAGACTAGGCGGTCTCTATTTAAGACCAGAGTCACCTCCAGCTCCGACGAATCGCTGGAAGGCGGCTCTGCGACCTCTTCGGTCCCGTCCTCATCAGAGGACGTTATCGTCGGCTCCGGTGCTTGGGATTCATTCGGGCCATACAGACGATCGAAGTCCGACGCCCGCATATGCTTTGGTCGTTTATTTACCATGCGCACTCCACGTTCTGCTTGACGGTCATGGCCGCTTGAGGTCAGCCCGTCGTTGGACTAGGATACTATACGCCCATACAGCCCACATTCGGGCGCAAAAATGCAACTATGGAGGTGCGCATGCCCGCTCACATGACCAGCCAGGCGCAGGTACGCAGGGAGCTCGTACCAATCGTCCTCGGTGCTGACATTCTCGTTTATTCCTACGTCCGCTCCTTCTGCGAGACGTATGCCCTCGAGCACAAACCCATAGTACTCACCACCATGGACGTAAAAATCGTGTCATCGAGCGCACTGTGCGACTACCGCGTCATCGAAGGCGTGGACAAGGACGAGGTGCTCGTGGAGCAACTGTGCAAGATTGGTCGCGACCTCTGCGAGCAGGGCCTGCGTGGCATCGTGCTGGGCAGCGGCGATTGGTACGCGCGCACGCTCTCCAAGCACAAGCAGACGCTTGAAGAATGGCTCTACATCCCCTACAACGATTTCGAGCTGCTCGACATGCTCACACAAAAGGATGCCTTCCAAGCGCTCTGCGACAAATGCGGTCTCGGCCATCCAAAGACGCTCGAGCTCGACTGCTCGGCAGAGGCACCCGAATGGAACCGCGACATGCAGGGCATCGCCTTTCCCTGCATCGCCAAACCGTCAAACTCTGCCGCTTGGCACTATGCGGAGTTCGAAGGAAAGCGCAAGATACACGAGCCAGCCAGCTTTGAGGAGCTCGAACAGCTCTACACGACGCTGCGTGAGCACACCTCTTACGATCGCAAGCTGCTCGTACAAGACATGATTCCTGGTGGTGACGACAGCATCCTCAGCCTCACCGCCTACATCGACGCGCAAGGCACTGCAACCGCATGCGTCTTGGGCCAAGTCGTACTACAGGATCATTCACCACAGGCACTCGGCAACCCCGTCTGCATTGTCAATGCCTTCCATTCGCCACAGCTCGCTGAGCGGCGCGACGCCATGCACGAGCTCGTTGAGCGCGCTGTGCAGATGATTCGCGCTGAAGGATACCGTGGGTATGCCAACTTTGACGTTAAGTACGACGAACGGGACGGATCATTCAACCTGTTTGAGGTGAACACACGCCCCGGTCGCAACACCTTCTACGTAAGCCTTTCAGGTATGCCGTTCGTAAAGCCCATCGTCGAGGATGTCGTACTGGGCCATGCCCTGCCCGAGGCACCTGTACCTGAGGAGTTCTGTTTCACGTGCATCCCCGCTCCTGTCGTGTGGCGCTATGCAGGCACACCAGAGCTTCGCGACTACGTGCTTCGTGCCTATCGTGAAGGCTGGGCGCGCAATCCCCTCTACTTCGATGCCGACTGCCTCGAGCACAGCCTGTGGGCACAGGCGACTACGATGAACCAGATTCGTAAGGCTCTCGACGAGCTTTACAAGAAGACCACCACCATCTGCCCCATTATTGGAGGCAAGGAGGTGAAAACCGCCGAGATGGGCGAGATTGTGATGCCCACCGACAACAAGCACGTACTGGCCAAGTACTACAAAGTAGGCGAGAA
>ONMP01000273.1 GCA_900318935.1 uncultured Actinomycetes bacterium | reverse complement strand
GTTGTTCTAACAAAGGTTTTTCTGACAACCATAATAGCCTGTGCAAGATGCCGAGACAATTCCCCGCAACACGCCCGAACAAGAAAACGCCCCGTCGTGGGGCGCCTATTTTGCCTGGTAGGGCATACCGCGCAAGAGTCGAACTCGGGGCGTGCGGGAACCGTTGCGTGATTAGGTGCGGGCTCTGAGATTGAATTCGCCTTACCGATAGAGACCCCCGATGGTGACCAGATGCCACTCAGGCATGCCCTCGGCCTTCTCGATAGTGCCCTTCGACAGGGCGCGCTTTGAGAAGAGGTAGAAGGATTTGGGCTCGTACCCCCTAACGAGTGCCGCGCGGCGCTCGAGCTCGCGCATCGCCTCGGTCTCGTCGAACGACTCACGATACTTGCACTCCCCCACAAGCATCTCCCTGCTCTGGGTGTTTGCAGCCACAACGTCTATGTCCGTCGTCGTCCGCCTGCCGGGGTCCGAACCCCACCACGAGCCGAAGGCGTCAACCCTCAAGGGGAGCCGCCCCTCGATGGCCTGAGACAGGAGCCACTCGCGGCAGACCCGCTCGAAACGCAGACCAAGGTAGGCATCGAGGTCACCATCGCTTATGGCAGCGAGGGCTAGCGTGCCGGCACCGTCCTCGACCTGCGTGACCCTCGGCATGACGAAGCGGTACCAGAAAGCAAACGCCGCCTCCCGGATGCGATATATTCCTCGTTTGCTGCGCTCCATGCTCTCGCCAAAGGGAACCGCCCGCTCGAGGATGCCGAGAGACACGAGGGTGGTGAGGTATCCCGCGAGGGAATTGCGCTCGATCTTGGTCCTCTCCGCAATCTCCTTGGGCCTCGTGGCACCGCCCGCGACGGCTCGGAGCACCGAGTTATATGCGGCGGGCTCCGAGAGTTCCTGCCTCAGCAGCATGCCCGGCTCCCCGTACAGGAATCCCGCCGGGTCGAAGTAGAGCTCGCGCAGGTTCTCGCGCAGGCTCCTTCCCTCTCTCACCTGGGCGAGGTAGTACGGGACCCCTCCCACGCAGCCGTAGATGCGGAACGCTTCGGCAGGAGTTGTCCAGGGGACCATTTGTGCGGCGTCCCGATACCCGAGGGGGCCGAGTTTCATCTGTAGGGTCCTACGTCCGTAGAGCGGGCTCTTGCGGCCCAGGACGTCGCTCTCCATGAAGCCCTGGTTGGACCCGCAGAGAATGACGAAAGCCCCCGTCGCCTGCAGCCTGTGGTCGATGCACACCTGCAAGAGCGACGGAAGCGAACCATTGCGCTTCGCCGCGTAGGGGAACTCGTCGAACACGAAGACGAATCGCTCCTGTGTTGCACGCTCGCACAGGTAGTCGAGGGCGTCTCGCCAGCTGTCGAAGCGCACGCCTCCAGGCAGTCCGAAGAACTCGGCCAACGCACGGGTAAAGTCTGCGAGGTTGTCTGCATCCGCCTGTTCGAGCGCCGTGAAGAAGAGCGCCCGTTTGTTGCGCGCGAACTCCGAGATGAGGGTCGTCTTTCCCACGCGACGCCGCCCGTATACGACCGCCATTTGGAACGTGCCCATGTTGTATGCGTCTTCCAGCCGTCTCAGCTCATCTTTTCTGCCGACAAACATGGCTCCTCCAGAAATGGTTGTTCTAACAAAGGTTTTTCTGACAACCATTTTAGGCACCGAAAGATGCTGGAGCAAGCCATCGGGAGAATGCATGTTGATGGTTGCGTGATCAGGTGCGGGTTCTGAAATGGATGGCTCCTCCCGCCGAAGAGCGCTGGATACAATTACTGGAGACGCAATGCAGCGCGAGCAGGAGGAAATGCATCGTTACCATGTGGCAGGCGTGGTGCAGAGAATACATTCTTAGCCATTCAAGCGCAAGGCATCCGCGCTAGCTCTCAAACAAATCGTCGAGCGTTACCTGGCTTTGGATTATTCCGCTGTATTTGCCTCTCTTTACCCCATAGGTTGTAATCATGGTCGTCTGAAGTGACCGCCTGCAGTTCGTTGTCCTCCTAAAGCTCTCGAGCTTGTTTCGTAGGCTCATGTCGTAGCTCTTGTCTATCGCGAACTCGTTTATAGAGAACTTCATCTCGCATATATTGATGACCCTGTCTCGCCGATCGATAAGAAGGTCAATTTGAGCGCCCGCAATGCCGAGGTCTTCGTCTCCATCCGTGTACCATATCGACTCCTCAGATAGCACGCCTGATATGCCGAGTTTCCTCTTTATCTGTGGAATGTGGTCTTTGCAGAGCTGCTCGAAGGTCAGTCCCGCCCAAGCCCTGCGCGCCGGGTTGTCGATCGCGTTGCTCCAGAAGTGCTCGTCCTTGCCACGGTTGTCCTTGATGTAGCGGAAGTAAAACGCCGTGTAGTAATCTGAGAGCTGATAGAGCGCGTCCTTCTTCCTCTTGCCGTAGAAGGTGCTCACCCTCATGAACCCAGACAGCTCGAGGTCGTGCAGCATCCTTGTGAGCGCGCCGTTGGCTGGCAAACCCGTTCTCTGTATTATCTCCTCCCTTGTCAGGCCGCCCGTCTTTGTGCTCAGCGCCTCAATTATCCTCACGTATCCTTCGCTGCCGGAGAACAGGGTCTGGAGCAGGTGGTCGAACTCGTCCCACAGTTCGCCCCTTTTTCTAAAGAACAGCCTATCTATGTTTTGCGTATAGGAGTACGAACCATCTAGGAGGCTCAGGTAATAGGGCACCCCTCCCATGACCATATAGCATTCCGCAATCTCATAGCGTGACCATGCGAAGTCACGTGCCCTGAGGAAAAGCTCCGTCTCTTGGAGGGTGAACGGCTCTAAGTACATCCTGCAGGTCTGGCGATTGAAAAGGCCGCCCTTGTTGTCTGCGATATGCGCGGCCATCCAAGAGGTCGCGGAGCCACACACAACGAAGATGAGGTTATCGCATGTCGAGGCCCAGTCATTCCAGAACCACTCGAAGACGGGGAGGTAATCCGATTTGGGCGTGTCGAGCCAGGGCATCTCATCGAAAAAGACTACTTTCTTCTCGCTAGTGGGTAGGGTCTCAAGATAGATTCTGAGCAGCCTGAACGCTTCGCGCCAATCCCTGGGGGCAGGCTGGTCCGCTCCGGTCTTGCGCATGAGTTCGTCCGAAAAGCTTGCCAACTGGAACGTCTCTCCTCCCAACAATTCTGCTGATGCTCATCTCGCGCCTTCCTGTTTGCTTGTTTTATGTCTTAATTGAACTATTCAATAGGGATTTAGACTAATGATAGCATTTCATTCTAATGGGTTATGTATTGCTTGTCTAAAACTCGTATAAAATGGCACATTTAGACATGAGATACTCTCTATTATTGCATGACGACTTTGTACGCTACGAACCTCGTGCTGACGGGACTTTGTACACTGGGCCGGCTTGGCAGTGTACAAAGTCCCTCTAAAACGATGCCTTCAGTGCGCAAAGTCCTCTTATGGGAAGATGAATGCCGCAATCGTAACAATAAACTGTTATGAATGCAGCATGAAAGCATTGGATGCCTTGAACATTACAGATGGTTGTATATTGCTGCCTCGCAGCGAGGGCTCGTCACATCCGCGCAGGCGCTGTCTGCGGGGATGGGAAGAATGGAGCTCTCGTGTCTCGCCGCGAACGGGCACCTCGAGCGCGTGGGCCGCGCTGTGTATCGGACATCGGGTGCTCCTTCGATGCGCGAGGAGACGGTATGGGCCACCCGGCTCTCGCTCGAACCTGCAGCGCTTGCGCATTCGCGGGACCCGCTCGCATGCGCCGTCTCCCACAACACGGCCGCATGGCTGATGGGCCTGGGCGAGCTTGACCCGGAGCCTCTGAGCAGCATATGCTCACAACGCGTGTCACGGGGAGGCGCTATGTGTCACGGGGGCGTATGTGTCATGGGTATGACGAGGTCCCACCCCCTCGCGATGCGGCAAATCCGCCTTGCGCAGTTGTCCCCGGAGGAGGACGCGTCATTCCTTGTGAGCCTTGCGCCTACCGCAGTGGGAAGCAACCTTGCCGAGGGTCCCGACGAACATGTCGTGAGTGGCCCGTATCCTTACAGGTACATCGCCATGTAGTGGGGAACGGTAACCACGCCGTCATCGCTTACGCCCACGTTGGAAGACCGATCTCCCGGCCGGCTCGCATGAGGGCCTTGAGCGAGTTTGCCGCCGCCCTGCCGGCCTTCACCTCCACGGGCACCACGCTCCCCCCTGCCTGGATGAGGAAGTCCACTTCACGCTTGGTAGACTCGTTGCGGTAGAAGTGCAGCGCGTGGCCCGACTTGAGCAGGGCGTCGGCAACGAAGCTCTCGTAAAGGCCGCCCTTGGTATTGCCCACAAGGGTCCCCTCAGCTATGGCCTGCTTGAGCGAGAAGTCGCGCATGGCGAGCAGCAGCGATACGTCGGTGCAGTAGAGCCGGAAGTTGCCCTCAATCTCGTAATCTGCAAGGTCGTATGTGGCCGATGTAACGTTTATGCTCATCGCTGCTATATCGGCACGCGTAAGCCAGTCTATGCTGGAGTAGAACTTCGCGGCCTTGCCGCCCCTCTCCACAACCTTGTACTGGAACTTGTGATTCTCCTTGCCCAACAGTTGGCCGGCAATGGAGAGAAAGCACCTTTCGGCCTTTATCTTCTCCGTTGCGGTCGCGTAATGGGCAATGTCGTACAAATAGCCCTGAAGGATCGCACGCTGTACCCTGTCGGCATCGCGGAAGTCCTTGGTGTCCTCGTACGTCTGGACGACCTCGGGCATGCCCCCAGAGCGCAAAAGAGCCGATAGTGCGCCATGAGCTGCTCATGAATTGCCGTCGGCACCGGCTCGCGCGCTTCGAACTGCTGACGGACCATGCTTGTGAGGTCCCGCCCGAGGCCCTGCGCCCAGAGAAACTCCTCGAAGTCGAGGCCGTGAAGCGTAAGTTAGTCAACATAACCGACGGGATACGAGCTCGGCCGGTT
>ONMP01000274.1 GCA_900318935.1 uncultured Actinomycetes bacterium | reverse complement strand
CCTTCGACTGGTATCGCCGGGTCTGCGAGAGCAATGGAGCCGAGCTCGACTAGCCTCTTTGGCCTGAATAAGCGCCCTTAGAAAGGCCGCCGCATCCCGTGTCGAGGATGCGGCGGCCTTGGCCGTTGAATGAGGGGGTGGTCTTTGCGTCATAATCAATCGGGGACCAGCTCCACGCTTGGTAACGGTTTATGTGCCCTAAAACGCTGACGGACTCCCGTGCAGTACCCACCTACGTTCTTCTGCGCCCGAGAGGCGCGCCGACTGGACGGTGGAGCACTTCATCGCAACTGTGGAGCAGAATTCCTCAAGACTATATGTCTTTTCTTTTGGCTAAGTGTGCATATTCTTTGCCCAGAGGTGCACCAACTGGATACGTGAAGGCTTGGTCGCATCTGTCGCAAACAAATATCTCATCACCACTCTTATCAAATCCCCCTTCGGGATGAGTACGTGTACTGCTATTGCAGTAAGGGCATACTGGGTTTCTTATCGTCTTCCACATGCCGTCGCCGCCCGATATGCTCTCCATTTCCTCGTCCGTCAGATCAATCTCATTCTCTCTGGCGTACTTCAGAATCTCCTCGGTGGTGCTGAGCTTCTTTGCCTCCTCGATCTGCTCGGGGGTCAGGTCTTCACGTCTCATGGGCTCTCCTTCTCTTGCTCGTAAACCAACAGTGTTGTAACTATATCGCAGGAAAGGGCGAAAGGGTAGCTAAACGAGTGGGTCGGCCACGTCGGCGCCAAATTCCTATTGACATACTAGGAAGGTATGTTATTCTCTTACTCGTCAATTCGGAGGCGATTTAGGGAGGGTCAGAATGACCCCTTGCACGAAAAACAACCTGTCGATGTGCATGTGGCGTCGAATGCCGTCCTCCCGGGCATGCTTGGCGGTCCTGTTCCATGCGCCCATCCTCCGATTGCCCTTGGCGCTTGTGACCGTATGGTAATCCGCTTGCTCGGGAGCATTTGTTTTTGGAGTTTTCCCTGTCAGGTAGGGAAGGCGGGCGTCGGTGTCTGGGCGTGGCGCCCGGACGTCTTGGATGTTTGATGCAAAGAGACGACTCAAAAGAGGAGACAACCATGAGCAACTACAAGTTCGAGACCCTGCAGCTTCACGTCGGACAGGAACAGGCTGATCCCGTCACCGACTCTCGTGCGGTTCCCATCTACCAAACGACCTCCTACGTCTTCCATGACTCGGCGCATGCGGCGGCGCGCTTTGGTCTCGCGGATCCGGGAAACATCTACGGTCGACTCACCAACTCGACGCAGGACGTGCTCGAGAAGCGCGTGGCGGCGCTCGAGGGAGGCGTGGCGGCGCTCGCCGTCGCAGCGGGTGCTGCAGCGATCAACTATACGGTTCAGGCGCTGGCACAGGCTGGCGAGCATATCGTGGCGCAAAAGACCATATACGGCGGCAGCTTCAATCTGCTCGCACATACGCTTCCGCTGCTCGGCATCGACACGACCTTTGTTGACGCTCATGACCTCGCAGAAGTTGAGGCAGCCATCCAGCCCAACACCAAGGCGCTTTACATCGAGACGCTCGGTAACCCGACCTCCGACATTCCTGACATCGACGCGCTCGCCGACATCGCCCACGCGCACGGCATTCCGCTGGTCATCGACAACACCTTCGGTGCGGCGTACTGGGTGCGTCCCATCGACCATGGCGCGGACATCGTCGTTCACTCGGCCACGAAGTTCTTTGGTGGGCATGGGACGACGCTGGGCGGCGTCATCGTGGACGCCGGGACCTTTGACTGGAAGGCGAGCGGCAAGTACGCGCCAATCGCCGAGGCCAACCCCAGCTATCATGGCGTCTCGTTCGTGGATGCAGTGGGACCTGCAGCGTTCGTGACCTACATCCGCGCCATCCTCTTGCGCGACACCGGTGCGTGTATCTCGCCCTTCAATGCGTTCCTGCTGCTCCAAGGCATCGAGACACTCTCGCTGCGCCTCGACCGCCATGCGGAAAACACCGCAAAGGTCGTGGAGTACCTGAGCCACCATCCGCTCGTCGAGAGCGTGAGCCATCCCAGCCTGCCGGACCATCCCGACCACGAGCTGTACCAGAAGTACTTCCCGAACGGCGGTGCGTCCATCTTTACCTTCGACATTCGCGGCGGACAGGATGCGGCGTGGGCCTTTATCGACGCGTTGGAGATATTTAGCCTGCTGGCAAACGTCGCGGACGTCAAAAGCCTCGTGATCCACCCAGCGACCACGACGCATTCGCAGCTCACAGAGGCCGAGCTGCTCGACCAGGGCATTCGGCCCAACACCATCCGCCTCTCCATCGGCTGCGAGCATATCGACGACATCATCGCTGACCTCGAGAAGGGCTTTGCCGCTGTGGAGGCCCTGGGGTAGGGACTGCGAAGAGGGGCAAATGACGCGCGGCCGGGGGAGGTCCTCGTCGAGCGCGGGCGTGCCTCCAGCTAGCCCCGACGGGCGCCCCTCTTGCGAGATTCGGTCCGGGGAGGCCCCCGCGTCACCGAGGCGCGGGGGCCTCCCCGGTGTTCGAGTGCGTGGTTTCGAAACGAGTGCGTGATTGCGAATCGAGTGCGTGTTTCTTGTCATCGACAGGGTCCCGAGTGCGTGATTCGACGCCCGAATCACGCACTCGGGGCATTTAGGATGACGCAGACCACGCACTCGATTCGCAATCACGCACTCGGGGCATTTAGGATGACGCAGACCACGCACTCGATTCGCAATCACGCACTCGGGGCGTCTAGGATGACGCAGACCACGCACTCGATTGGCTACCGCGCGACCGACTAGCTGCGACAGGGCCATCCCCTCCAGCCTTTGCGAAGGGAGGACAATGCCATCCCATGTGTGGTGATGCTATTTGTGGTAGAGTAAAGCCACTGCATGACATGGGGGTGGAGGCGCGATGGGAAGGTACCTCAATCCAGGTAACGAGGGATTCCGCGTGATTCTTCGCGACAGGTATGTGGACAAGACGGGGCTTATCGCACGCATGAACGAGGTCTTGGAAGGCCCCAACAAGCTTGTGTGCGTGAGCAGGCCGCGCCGTTTCGGCAAGTCGTTTGCAGCTCAGTCGCTCGTCGCCTACTACTCCTACGGTTGTGACTCGCGCGCGCTGTTTGTGGGGAGGGACGTGTCGCGTGACACATCCTTCGAGGAGTGCCTGAATGCCTATGACGTCGTTTCCCTCGATATCACCGACATCATACATCGTCTGGGAACCGGGTCTCACGTCGCGCCAGTCATACAAGAG
>ONMP01000275.1 GCA_900318935.1 uncultured Actinomycetes bacterium | reverse complement strand
AAGAACGCCGGCACCACGTCGCGGGTGCCGGCGTTCTTGGGTTTTGCGGTGTGACCTATCGCTGTTTAGCCCAGATCGGCTCCGTTGCTCTCGCATACGCGCTTGTACCAGTCGAAGGAGTCCTTCTTCTCGCGGTGCAGGTCGCCGTTGCCGTCGTTGTCCTTGTCCACGTAGATGAAGCCGTAGCGCTTCTTCATCTCGCCAGTGGAGGCGGAGACGAGGTCGATGCAGCCCCACATGGTGTAGCCCATGAGCTCGACGCCGTCGTAGATGGCCTTGCCCATCTCCTCGATGTGCTTGCGCATGTAGTCGATGCGATAGTCGTCGTGGAACTTGCCGTCCTCGGCCTTCTCGTCGACGGCACCGAGGCCGTTCTCCACGATCATCAGCGGAATCTGATAGCGATCGTAAACCTCCTCAAGGTACCAGCGCAGGCCCTGCGGGTCGATCTGCCAACCCCAGTCGCTCGCCTCAAGGTAGGGATTCTTGACGCCCATGAAGACGTTGCCCGCCGCCTTGGCCGCGTCCTCGTGGGTCGTGGTGGCACCACTCATGTAGTAAGAGAAGCTGTAGAAGTCCACGGTTCCCATGAGCAGCGTCTCTTCGTCGCGCTCGGCGAGGTCCTCCATCATCTGCACGTCAACGCCGCGCTCGATCCAGAGCGCCTTGGCCCATGCGGGATACTGACCACGCACGTGCACGTCGCCACAGTAGAAGTTGTTTTCGCGGGTGGCTTTCTGGGCCTTGATAACGTCGGCGGGGTCGCAGGTGAAGGGATAGGTGGCGTTGCCGGCAATCATGCAGCCAACCATGTTTTCGGGGTCGATGGCGTGGGCGATCTGGACAGCCTTGGCCGATGCCACGAACTGGTTGTGGAGGCCCTTGAAGGTGCGGTTGATGTCCACCCACTCGGGTAGCGGGCCACCGAAGGAAAGGGCGTAGTCGTCGGGCGGAAGAATGCCGAGGCCATACACGTCGCCGAAGCCGGGCGTCATGGCGCAGTTGATCTCGTTGAAGGTGAGCCAATACTTGACGAGGCCCTTATACTCGCGGAAGCAGAAGTCAGCGTAGCGCACCCAGAGGTCGATGACCTTGTCGTTGTCCCAACCGCCGTACTTGTGGCTGAGCGCAAGGGGGAACTCGTAGTGCGAGAGGGTGACCAGCGGCTCGATGCCGTTCTTCTTGCAGCGCTCGAACACCTTGCGGTAGAAGTCCACGCCCGCCTGACATGGATTGGCGTCGTCGCCGTTGGGGAAGATACGGCTCATCTGGATGGACAGACGTAAGCACTTGAAGCCCATCTCGCCAAAGAGGTCGATGTCCTCCTCGAAGTGGTGATAGAAGTCGATGCCCTCGTGACTGGGATAGTAGGTGTCTGGCCTTACGCCAGCGGGAGTGACGACACGGGGCGCGTTGACGTCGCCGCCCATGATGATATCGGGTACCGAGAGGCCTTTGCCGTCCGCGTCATAGCCGCCCTCGAACTGGTTGGCCGCCGTCGCGCCGCCCCACAAAAACCCCTCAGGAAACTTGTAGTCTGCCATGCCCACTCCTTTCGCGTATACAAAACACAATGACATAATGATACTACGTAACTCGTGCGCATGGCGAAGAAAAGCGAGAGCTAGAAGTTCATGCCGTTCCAGCCGAAGTTCGAACACTCGCCGTACTTGACGTAGATGCGCGCGGGGTCTATCCCCAGCTCACGTTCGAGAGCCTCGCATATCACGGGCGTCATGGCCTGCCAGACGGACGGAGAGACGGCACCACGAGAGAAGACGTCCACCGTCACGTAAGCGACCGGCGCGTCGTCAGTTCCCGCATGATACATCGCCACGTTCTCGTCAAAGATACACATGAGCCACTGCTCGCTCTTGCCGGGAACGGTCGAGATGGCCTTGCCCCAGGTCGCCTTGAGCGCATCGCGCTTGTCGGCGGGGATGGGAGTGGACGCGTAGGTATGGATAACGGGCATGATAGCTCCTCTCGATAGTGGTCTTTGCCCGCCCCACATCATAGCACGCGAAATAAAGGGCGCCCACAAGGGAGTACCCCCTGTGGGCGCCCATAAGGGAGTACCCCTGTGAGCAGCTATCCGCTAGTGAGCGTCGCGGTACGCGACCTGGGTGTCGCCATAAGCCACAAGCGCGCACATCGCATCGTGGCCGCCGTTCGCATCGAAGGAGTCGATGCCAAGCATGGCGCTCGCGTAGGCAAGGCCGGAGGCATCGACCTCGAAGGTGCCGCTTGCATCGCCCGTGACCACTACGGGCAGGCCGAGCTCCCAGCCACGGATGCCGGGGACGCGCACGCGCCAGCGGACGCCGCCACCGGATGCGTTGCCGAGCTTGGTAGGAGCGACGCCCTCGACGCTCCTATTGCCGATCGTGACGGAGGCGACGGCGGGCGTCACGCCCTCGTTCACGGTGAGTATGATGTCGAGCGTGGTCTCGGACTCGAGCGCGAGGCTTGCGGTGACCTTCATGACGGCCGTGTCGTCGATGTCCTTGGACAAGCCATAGCCGGCGGTGGCTGCCCTCGCGGCATCCTTGTCGAAGAACTGCGCGTAGAACTTGTCCATCTCGGCGTACTGATCGTCGCCTTCGCCGATTGTCCACTTGTTCGTCGCCGAGAGGAACGGCTGCACCCAGTGGCCGTAGTCCGCTACGGCGTGGACGAGCGCTACGGTCGTTTCGTCATAGGAGGAAGCAACCTTTTCGAAGCCCTCGACATAGCCCTTGACAGAAAGCGCCTTGTCAGCGGCAAGCTCCTTCTCCACTCCGTCCTGCGTGTAGTGCAGGGTCGCCATCACGGGCTGGGCCATCTCCACCGGGGAGAGCGGCACCGTGAAGCCGTAGTACTTGCCCGAGGTGTCCTTGTTCGTCGAATCGTAGGCAACCTGCACCGAGCGACTCTTTCTGCCGCTCACGTCGAAGGTGACGTAGCTTTCAGCCCAGTTGACTCCATCCGTCTCGGGCAGAGACAGGAAGGCCGTGAGGCCGACTTGTCCTGTGAGCACGAGGTTCTGCTTCATGAACGCGGGCTCGGCTCCAGACTCAATCGTGACCTCTATCGTGTTCGGCTCCTCAGCGCTGCCGACACCGGCGTATTTGCGATCATTGCCCGTTAAGTAGTAATAAGACACCGTGTGTGTCCCAGCGGCCGTCGCCATGGGGGGCGTGTCATCGAGTCCCGGGAATAGTTCGGCTGACAGATACGTATACTCTGAGGCGTCGTCCACCTTGTAGTAGACG
>ONMP01000277.1 GCA_900318935.1 uncultured Actinomycetes bacterium | reverse complement strand
GCGGCATACGCTGGCGAGAAGAACCCAGCAATCGAGCATAAGACCTGCACCATCATCTACAAGCCTACTGGCGAGACTCTGAACATTATCATCGTCAAGTAGCAGCCAACGGCCAAAGGCCAACGGGGAGGGGCCTAAACCTCCCCAAGTTCCTAGACAACAATATTACAGTGTGCTATAATCTATAGCACGGAAAGCGACAAAGAAGGGAGCACGGAAATGAGCAAGAACAGCATCGAATTGGGAATCGGTAGCTTCGAGTACCGCCTGACGGAGCGGAAGAGGGAGCTGGTAGGCTTCGTCATGAACGAGGAATGGTGGAACGCCGAGAGGGCGCTTGGTGACTGCATCGGATTCAGTGCGGTGATAGACGAGCTGAAGTATCAGGCAGAGCTTGCGGAGGTCGATAATGACTAACCACAATCAGGCAGTTGAGGGATGCTGCTTTAGCTGCCGCCACATGGCAGAAATAAGGCTGGACGGCTACATCCGTTGCATCTGCGTACAAGAGCGCGACGAGCACGACAAGAACGAGGTTGGCTACTTCGGCGAGATATTCGAATGCGACCCAGACTCAAACGAGTGCTGTGACTGGGATTGGGATGGTTGCTCCACCGCAAGCGACCGACCGTAGCGAGGAAAGGCCCTGCCCCGACCATGGGGCGGGGCTTGTTTTACACAAAGAAGGAGGGCGCAATGAGCATCACTGACGAGCTGAGGAAGGTGGCAGCAAAGACCGAGTGCGCGAATGGTCGTTGCGAGAAGCTTTATCGCGGTGACCTAGACCACATCGCCGACCGCATAGACGCGGAGCACGAGGCACAGCTCAACGACGCATTCGAGACACGCAACAGCGACGAGAACCTAGAGAGCGACGGCTGGGTGCGTCTGCCAGTTGACGCGGACGGCGAGGTAATCCATGTCGGCGACGTGATGGAGGAACGCAGCGGCCACACGTTCGAGGTCGCATCTCTCATGGCTTTCGGCGGTAGTGATAACTGGCTCGTGTTGTCAGACCCGAGAAACTTTTCGTCATTCAGGGAGCCGCACGACATACGCCACTACCACGCTCCGACCGTCGAGGACGTGCTGCGGCAAGGAGGGCGAATGATGAACCGAAAGCAAGCCGAGCATCTTCTGGATGCCTATGTCCACCTTGAGAATGGTGGTGGTGACAACAAGGCACGGCAGTCCTTGCGCGAGGTCATCCTCGATGCAATGGAGGGCTACCACTCGTATTCCTATCCAATCATCACTACGACGAATTATCCGAGCACCGAGTGGGGCAAGCATGTGGTCACATGCAATGCGAGCGATAAGGTGGTGGGCGAATGACCGCGACTGACGAGCTGCGCCGCATGCTGGACGAGCGCGGGGTGAAGCATGAGGGCAGCGAACGCTCAGTTCGATGGCGTGACCGCAACGGCGTCATTATGCAGGCGTTCCCGCTTACAAGTGGAGAGCTAGGCCTTGAGGTGTGGAGCTGCACCCCCGAGCAGGCCATCGCCGCCACGCTGGGCGTCAGTGACGCGACACCGACGCGACAGGGTGTCGCGGGGACGTGCAAGGCCGACGAGACGGACGTAATCAAGTGCTGGGTCAAGTGCAAGGACGAGCCAAGCACCGAGCACGTGGAGCTGATACATGTCATGGAGTGCAGCGCATGCGGTGGAACGTATGAGTACGTCAACGGCAGCTACGAGTACTGCCCTCGATGCGGAGCGAAGGTCATTGGCTGAAATGCACAAAAACGCAGGTAAGTGGTATAATTTGACTGTTCAGGTAGCGGCTGGACAGACAATCAAATATACTGCTGAATTGCGCCATCGGCATGAGAGCCGCTACCTCTCTGCTGGTGGCGTTTCGTTTGGAGTAGCGGTCTGAATGAAGTGGAAAACAGCAACAGGGTTTGAAAACTACGAAGTGTCCGATGATGGGCGTATTAGGAACAAGAAAACCAAACACGAATTAAAGCCGCAGTTGAATGGACGTGGCTATCTTCGAGTCTTTCCAGTTGGAAACAGTAAGCAGAAAACGGCTTTCGTTCATCGGCTTGTCGCACTTGCTTTTGTTCCGAATGATAATCCAGTCATTAAGACGCAGGTCAACCACATCAACGAAGATAAGACTGACAACCGTGCATGCAATCTTGAATGGGTCACGCCGTCAGAGAACATTAATCACGGAACAGGAATTGAGCGCCGCATTGCTTCTACATCATTGCCGTTAGTAATGAAGCTTGGCAGAGTATCGGTGCTGTTTAAGTCTGCCGACGAAGCCCAGCAAAGAACTGGCATTCCATCCAAGAGCATTCAGAAGTGTTGCTCTGGAATCCTAAAGACAACTCATGGAGTGACATTTAAATACACAAAGGTGGTGGTCGAATGAGCATGATTAGCAGTCTGATTGACGAGCTGCGTAAGTCGGCGGACGAATGGAACGGAAGCAACATGTTCGAGCTGGCACGCATGTGCAGCGAAGCCGCCGACACCATCTGGCAGTTGCGTGACGATTTGCAACGAGCCAACGCCGCCGTGCAGGACGCGGAGCATGACGAGTCGATGGCGTGGGACCGCGTGCGCAAAGCAGAAGCCGAGAACGCCAAGCTGCGGGAGCTGGTGCGGGACTTGCACAAGGCACTCTTCACTCTTGACATTGACCATTGCCAAGCGTGTCCACGAGACAACATCAATGGTCCATGCACAAAGTTCATGGTTTGCGGCAGCGACGAATGCTCCATTGAGGAAGACATGCGCGAGCTGGGGATTGAGGTGGAAGATGGCACAGAGTAAAGCCTTTGCAGATGCGTCTCACGCACTTAATGACTTATCACACGCACTTGCTTTGCTTGAATCTGACAACGCCAAGTTGCGGGAGCTGGTTGCCATGATGTACCACGACATGCAGGGTGTGCTCGACATGAGCACCGACACGGTATGGGTCGATGACATCGGCACGCTCAGGGACGAGATGGACTGCCACATGCAGGTCATGGCCGAGCTGGGCATGCCGCCTGCTGACTACGAGCGACGCATGCGCGAGCTGGGAGTGGAGGTGGACGGGTGACGGAGGAAGAGCTGATAGTGATGGAACATCTTTGGAGGCGCGGAGTTCCGACTAGAAAGATAGCCGAGCATCTTGGATACTCTCAAAGCAACGTCCTCGTGACGGCGTTTCGCAACCGCGACCGTTTTCCCAAGAGATACAATGCCAAGCGAGACTACAAGACCATCGATCTGTGGGTCGAACGCATCAAGGCGGGAAGGTATACGATTGAGCAGGCGGCTGAGAAGTTGGACGTGCATCCAGAGACGGTCAGACGATGGCTGAGGGGGAAGTATTGAACGCAACCAAGAAGGCAAGGCGCTCCGACTCGCTATACTTTGGCACGGTTGGCAGGCGCGAGCTGTGCGATATCATCGCGCATCTGGAATCCGAGATGGAGAGGTACAAGGACATGAACATCAAGGTAAAGCTGGCACCGACGGCATACCCGCCAGTCAGGGCGCACGACACGGACGCTGGGGCCGACATCTGCACGCCAGAGGGATTCACCCTCAAGGCGCACTCAAGCGAGATTGTGGCAACAGGCGTGCACGTGCAGCTTCCGCCCAACACAGTCGGGATGCTGAAGAGCAAGAGCGGACTCAACATCCGATACGGCATCGTGAGCGAGGGCGTCATTGACGAGGGATTCAGCGGCGAAATCATGGCCAAGCTGTACAACCATTCGGACCACGACTACCGTTTCCAGCGCGGGGACAAGATAACCCAGCTCGTTATCATGCCAGTGCACTACGTCACCTACGAACAGGTGGACGAGATTCAGGGCGGCGCTAGGGGCGATGCAGGATACGGGAGCACTGGCCGATGATGGAGCGTGACGAAATCGAGGCGCTGATATACGTTGCCATCATATGGGCCGTGATAGGGATTCTATGCCTATCGTCATGTTCGTGTGCCTTGGCATTCTAGGAGCAAGGGCCATCTTCGGGTGGCCCAAACTTTTTTGAAATTCTCGCCTGTGTCCCACGTGATAGTGTGCTATAGTATCAATTGAAGGGAAGCAAAGGGCATCCCAAACCCAGAAGGGAGCACGACATGAACAAGGCACTGAGCGAGAAGATGGACGAGCTGTTTGACGAGCTGGTTCCGAGCATGGGCAAAGCGGACACCGAGGCTGGCGAGATTGTCCGCGCGTACAACCGCATCGCCTATCGCTACTTCAATGACGGTGACAAGCTTGGCATCGGTTATGGTAAGGAAACGTGCAACGCGGCCGAAATCCGCGAAGCTATTTTGGAGATGTGGGAGAACTGGTCAGACCATCAGTACGAACAGGCGCTTGACAGGCTTGGATGGGCCATTCTTGACCTCATTGACAATCGCGAAGAGATGCGCAACAACCAGACTGAGGACATGTGGGACCACTTCGACAAGTACGAGGACGTCGATGACACCGAGGATGACGAGTGGGAAGGCGAGGAGTGGTAATGGCTATCACGGAGGTTGTTGTTAACTACACGGCGCGGAACTACTTCAACGACTATGACGAGACTCGTTCCGACCGCATGACATGGGTTGAGCCTGAGAAGGTGTCAAGGGCCATAGACAAGCTCGTCAGGCGCTACCGCAACAGCCAAGAGTGCGACTGCATGTTTGTCAAGAATGACGATGACACGGGCTGGCGTCTCATGTACGGCTACGACGAAAGGCACTTCGACCCCAAGACCAGCAAGAGAACGCTGAGGCTCAGGCATTATACGGTATACAGCGCAGACAGCTGGGATACGGAAGAAACGGTCAGTGTAGCAAGGGCGAAAGAGTGCATCTTGGGAGGCGAGTCGTGAGGTACGTAGTCAGCAAAGACAAGAAGAGCGGCATGTGGTACGTGCATCTTGAGGGTTTCGCATACGTCCCAGTGTTCGGCTCGTTCAGGAAGAGCAAGAGTGCGGCACAGAAAATCGCAACGGAGAGGAATCAGTACCTATGAGCAACTATTCAGTGAAATGCGAGACGTGCGAAAGCTGCGTCTACATAGGCGAAGGTGACTTCATCTGCGACCGCAGCAAGGAGCCGAAGCTTGTAATCATAGACTGGCGGGAAGAACGCGAAGCATGCGAGAAGTGGAGCGAGAAATGAGCACACGCAGCGCGACAATCATCAGGCAGACAACATATTGGGGCGAGACGCCAGACACGGAAGAGCTGATGCGGTTCTACCGTCACTGTGACGGATATCCCGAAGGTCACTGGATGGACATGGCAAAGTCGATTGTCGAAGAAGTTCCTCGGCAGGCCGTGCACGGTGGAGTTCGAGCCGTTCGGCTGCACGCATGGTGACTTGGATTACCTCTATGTGGTCGAAGGAATCGTTGACCGCCGTTGGGGTTCTACGCATGACGGCAAGCTACCCGTCACCATCAGCGTGTACGAAATCGGATGGGACGAGTCTTACTTCAAGGCAGAAAGCCGCGAGCCGATATTCAGCGGCACGGCATACGAGTACATCGAGAGGTTCGGCAATGGCAACAGTTGAGATTCTAAGGCACCCGACAGACAATGACTGGCAGCGTTGCAAGATGCTTGCAATGAACACCATCGGCAGGAAGTGGAGCGGCAATGTCACCGACGAGTGGAAGCGCAAGATACTCAAGGCCGAGCATAGTCCGATACGAACGCTCTGGTTTACCGTGCGTCTGGAAGTCCCCTACTGGGTTAGCACGCACTTTGTCCGCCATAAGTACGGGGTCGAGCATTACGTATCGAGCCAGCGAAACGACCGACAAAGCAAGTACGACCGCACCAAGGCACCGCAGGACGCAATGGTAACACACATAATGGACATTAATGCACAAGAGCTGATGCAGATGGCACGCATGCGCCTGTGCAGGCAGGCAGCGCCAGAGACTCAGGCCGTCATGGTGCAGATATGCAACGAGGTTGACAAGACCAACCCAGAGTTCTCGGAGTTCTTGGTTCCAAAATGTCTAGCGCACGGTGGATGCAACGAGTTCAGGACTTGCGGACTATATGAGAGGGTCAACAATGCTCACAAACAAGCTTAACCTTCCCCAGCCGTTCGTTGACGCCGCCACAAGCGACCACGAATACAAGCCCAACAGGTACAGCGTGACGGAAGTCCTTGGAGGGACGTGCGAGGCGGTGCTCAAGCGCAGACACGCGGGAGAGGCCACAGAGGACGTTTCGGACCGTTTATGGGCACTACTCGGCACGGCTGTCCACAAGGTCCTAGAATCGGCTCAGAGCGGCCCAGAGCAGCACGAACAGGCTCAGCAGCCCGCCCCAGCACAGCACCGGGTTGAGAAAGGCGATCAGGCTGGTCTTGGTGTTCCCGGGGCCGTAGTCCAGATAATACAGGATGGGCCGGATATCCAGCAGCCACTGATACCAGCGGGAGGAGTAGGGGTG
>ONMP01000278.1 GCA_900318935.1 uncultured Actinomycetes bacterium | reverse complement strand
GGCGTCGAGGCGAATGATGGACGCGCCATTGGCGGCCATGTTCTCAAGCGTCTCGCGGAAGAAGCGCTGGGCACGCTCTGATTTCACGTTGATGTCAATCTGCTCCTCGCCAAAGGTGCACCAGACCTTCTCGGTGGTTCCGTCGGCAAACTCAGCCTCAACGTAGGGCGCACGCGGCTTGCGCTTGTAGATGGCATCGACCTGCTCGTCGGTGGGGAAGCCGCCCTCGGCTGCCCAGAAGTCCTTGTAGCGGATGAAGAAGTCGGCGAACTCGGAGTCGTCCTTCTTGGCCAGGAAGTCCTGGAAGTAGGGGCTCTGGCGCGAGATGTGGTTGATCATGAAGTCGAACATGAGGTAGCGGTCGTCGCCGATGGCCTTGACGTCGGCCCAGTCGCCGAAGTCGGGGTCGACGATGTCGTAGCGCATGGGGGCAAAGCCGCGGTCGGCCGAGCTGGGGAAGAACGGCAGGATGTGCACGCCGCCCACGGCCTTGTCGAGGTGCTTGTCGAGCACCTCCTTGAGGTCGGTGAGGTTCTTGCCTAGGCTGTCGGCGTAGGTGATGAGCATGCACTTGTTGGATAATTTCATGTGACCTCCTCGGGTTGGGCGATGCGCCCGTAGCCATGGCGTATCAGGTTCTTCGATCTCCTGCCGAGCGCGGGGATGGCTACCTCCTCACGCCGCACGGTCTGTCGCTGTCTCATTGGGGGATGGTCTCGTTCCAGCCGGGCATCGCGAGGTCCGGCGCGAGGCCCATCTCCTTGGCAAACGCGTACTCCTTGCCCATCACGTCCTCCATGGACCAGATAGAGCCGCTGCGCGCAAACGTGTTGGCGATGGCGAGGCTCTCCTTCTCGGGTCATTGGCGAAGACCTCCACGGCCGAGCCGTCCACGAGAACGCGCAGGTTGTCGAGCACATTCAGTGGGATGGAGCGGTCCTGTCGCCCGGCGGCCGCGGCCTCGTCCAGGTAGCGGATGCCCAGTCGGCCGCCCTCGAAGAAGACCTGGAAGCTGTCGTCGAGCGTCAGCGTGCCCTCGCCCTCGATGTCCTGCAGCACGATGTCGGCGGCGCGGCCGGCGACGGTCGCCGTACCTTCGAGCGTCTGGGCCTCTCCGTGCAGCGCATCAAGCTCCGGTGCCGGGCTCTGCAGCAGGCGTCCGTCGGTCCGGCGGGTGACGACGCGTGGCACCGTCATGCAGTGCCACCAATCGAGACCGTCGGGGACGCTCGTGTAGTGGTCGTCGAAGGTACCCATCCATCCCACGAGGATGGTGCGCCCGGCGTCGTCCACGAAAGTCTGTGGGGCATAGAAGTCGTGGCCGAAGTCCCACTGCACGAAGCTGCGTTCGTCGATGACTTCGGTGTCGATGACGCGCTGTCCTTCGGGAAGCTCGAAGTAGCCAGGCGTCCAGCGGTTGAACCAGCGGTCGGAGAGGCGCGGCAGTCCCTGTGGCGAGATGGCTAGGTACTCGCGCCCGTCCAGGCGCACGATGTTGGGACACTCCCACACGAAGCCGAAGGGATACTCGCTCTCGATGGCATGGCGGTAGGTCCAGGCGATGCCGTCCTCGGAGTCGTAGAGCAAGCACAGGCCGCGCGTGTCCTTATGGCGTGCCCCCAGCAGCATGCGGCGTTTGCCGTCCTGCTCCCAGACCTTGGGATCGCGCACGTGGCAGCTGAGGTCCTCGGGGTAGTCGCTGTTGCGCAGCAACACCTGCTTGTGCCCCATGCGCAGCTGCCCGGTGTGGCTTCCGGCCACGCGTTCGGCCAGGCAGGTAATGGTGTTCTGCTCGCGGCCGGCGTAGACGTAGTCGAAGTCCTTGGGGCTGTGACCGGGCGCGGGATCCACTACGTTGCCCGTGTAGTAGATGCGCAGGAGGTCCTCGCCGAAACGTCCAGCGCCGGGCTCCACGATGGCGGACCCGCTGAACACCCCGTGCCGGTCCTCGGCGATTGACGGCTCCAGCGGAACGCCCAGATACGCCCAATGCACCAGGTCAGGCGAGCTGAACAGCCCCCAGGCCTTCTGGTCGACTGTGGGCCAGTTGTGGTCGTACTGGTAGAAGAGGTAATAGCGTCCACGGAACTGGCAGAGCCCGTTGGGGTCGTTCAGCCAGTTGCGGGGGGAGCGGAGGTGAAAGCCGACCTCCCAGCTCTTGTTGGACATGGGCTGCCCTTCTCTTGGCGTGCACATACTAGGTTAAGCATATGCCTAAAGATGCCCGACGGGTGGCGCGAGAACGATTTCACACTATTATTCTCGGAGAGCGGACGCCATGTGCATCGGTACGGCGTTAGCATTGCCGCCACATGCAACAATACTACCCTCGTCTGCGTAGGACGAGCGAATGAAGTGAGGCGTGGATTGCAAGCCACGCTCCCCCTGCTCAGGGCGTTCTCGTCGTTGGCCTTGCGCACAAACAGCGGAGGTGGGGAAGGCCATCCATGTGCTTTCCGTATTGGGCGTGACGCTCTATGCGGAGGCCTCGGATGTGCGGGCAAGTGCAGGCGAGGCGGTGGGAGCGGTGACGAGGCGCGTCGCAAAGCAGCTCGCTGCGGGACAAGGGGGACGGGGGAGTTTGTCCCCCGACTGCCGCTCGTGATACGTGTCCGACAACCTGCTCACATATAAAGCGTATGGCTACCCATACGAGATTTGCATTTGATACATGATTATCCCTTGTATCATAATATGATGAAAGGTGAAACAAGTTGCCATACGTGTACGCAGGAAGACGTTGCGGTTCATGGTGCAACTTCGACAAAGAGAGGACAGATATGGTTTTCTACTTCACGGCGACTGGCAACAGCCTCTATGCAGCACGTCAGATTGGTGGCGAGCTCGTAAGCATCGCGCAGGAGCTGCGCAGGTCGGACCGGCACTATCAGGCTGACGCCATTGGAATCGTGTGCCCTCTCTTCGAGTTTGACCTGCCGGGCGTGGTGGAGAAGTTCATCATGGAATCCACGTTCGACACAGACTACTTCTTCATCGTGACCACGTACGGCATGCACAGCGGCGGAATCGCTGAGCGCGTGAGCGCGCGGCTCGAGTCTGCCGGTCGGCGTGTGGACTACTTCAACACGGTGATCATGGTGGACAACGCGATTCAGGTCTTCGACATGGCGGAACAAATGCGCATCGACCCCGAGAAGCGTGTGGACGAGCATCTTGCGGCGCTACGCGCGGACATCGAGTCTCGCAGACGCTACATCCAGCCCGCCACCGAGGAGGAGGTCGACTTCTACGAGGGGTACATGGCGGCTCCAGCGTTCGACCTGCATCCTCGCCTCGACAACCCCCTCTACCGCCTGACCGACGCCTGCATAGGGTGCGGAACCTGCTCGCGCGTGTGCCCCATGCAGTGCATCCGCATTGAGGGCGGAAGGCCGACTTGGGACTATAGCGCCTGTGCCGGCTGCTACGCATGTGTTCACTCGTGCCCGAAGGCGGCAATACGTTTCGCCAAGTACACCGAGCCCAATCCCGAGGTGCATTACCGCAATCCGCACGTCACCCTTGCCGATCTCATGCGGGCCAACGGGTAGGAACGACGGCGCGGCGGCGGTCTGATGGACTCGATTTCTTATTCGGCGAGCCCCTCACATGGTTTGAAACGAGTGCGTGGTTTCTGTCATCCGGAAGGCTCCGAGTGCGTGATTCGATGTCCAAATCACGCACTCGACCCTATCAGGATGACCTAAACCATGCACTCGGTTCTCACATTGTGATCTCCAGGTTTAATGCCTATCTTGCCCTCCTCGCCGAGGTGTATACGCCCCGCGGGGCCCGCCCGAATGGTCTGGACGGGCCCCGGGGGCTTCGGCTATGTGCTACCGCGACTCTTTGCTGTTACGACGCAATGTACTCGTTCGCGGACTGGTTGTAGTGGTAGACGGCCGACATGAGATAGCGCAGGTTCTCCTTGCCCGACTTCTCGATGACCCACTTGGCGTAGCCGAGGGGGCCATGCTTCTCACACAGCGCACGCTCGCCATCGCCGGTGACGTCGATCCTGTACATCCTGGGCCTGACCTTCTCGCCGTCCACGGTGATAGTGAGCTCGTCCGGGTGCTCGGACTCGAAGTAGTACCTGAACGAGGTGCCGGACAGCAGATCGAGTGTCGTGCCCTTGTACTTGAAGTAGTGGGGGATGGTCTTATTAGGCGCCTTGTAGGAGCAGTCGTCCGGGAGGGAGGTCTCGGCGACGAAGCCGTCGATCGCTGGCAGGGGCTCCGTCGAGCCGCCATTGATGACAGCAAAGTAGTGCTTTGCGTAGATGTGGTAGGCCTTCATGTCCTTCGCAAGCTGGACCATCTTTTCGTCCTTGCTGTTGGCAATCCTGTCGTCGAGGTAGTCGACGATGGAGTAGGGAAGGCCCTCGCTGCCGACGATGGTGGTCGTCCCGTCCGCGCTAATTAGGTCGAGGTACGTATCGTCGGAGAGCCGCTTGATCTTGAAGGTGACCTTGGCGTCAGCGTCCTTCGCCACGCTCGTGACTAGGAACTTGTGGACCGTGTACGCGACGCCATTAGCCTCCTTCTCGCTGGCTTCGGCCTCAGACACTTTGGTGCTGGCGACCATTTTTCCGTCGTACCAGTACTCGCCCTGGTAGTTGCCAGGCTGCGCCATGATATCGTCACCGAGGACCATATAGGTGTTCATCGCGATTGTGCCATCCAACGTGAGGGTATGGCCGAACACCTGCGCACCAGGACTGACCGCTGTCTCCCACACTGCCGTCACGGTGGTGTCCGCCGTCACGGTGATGGTGTCGCCCGGGTTCTTGGCCACGGCCTGTGCCTCACCGACCACCACCGACCATTCCTTGAAACGATTGCCCTCCGGTGCGGTAAAGCCGCATTCGGGCAATTTCAGGCTATCGTTTACTGGAACCTGCATCACGTCAGGGTCGTCCTCTGCGCCTTCATAGCCCGGAAGCAGGGTTACATTACAAGACGTGCTCCACTCTGCCATCACGTGGACAGTTGCGTTCGGTCCAGCAGTGATCTTGTCGCCCATCTTCTTGGGGGTATAGTCGCCGTCTTCGCCGATGCGCACCATCCATTGGCTGAACACGTAGCCTTCCGGTGCAGTGAAACGACAGGAGGGAAGGCTATATTCTTTGCCCTCCGTGACGGTGACGTCCTCCATCTCGCCGGTCACGCCAACGAGGTCGCCTCGGTCGAAGACAACTCGGTAGCAGCCCACCCATTTGGCCGTCAGGGTGAGGTCTTCGTTCACGTCGATGCTGTCGCCAGGCTGCTGTAGGGTCTCTCCAATCAGCCAGCCTGCAAACTCCTTGCCCTCCGGAGCGGTAAAGTTGCATTCGGGAAGCGCGTACTCTTTGCCCGGGACGACGTTGTCGCTCTCCATTGTGCCGGTTCCGCCGTTCGCATCGAAGCTGATGACTCTGAGCTCCCCGTTGTGCTTATAGCCACAACCGGTACAGACCCCATTATTGTCGAAGGTATGGCCTTCCGTCTTCTCCATGTCGCAGTACTTGCACTTGAATGTGTGGGCGTCCTTACTGTTGATCGTGTAGGTCAGCCCGCTGTTGCCCTCATGGTCTGTGTGGGGGCACTCGTCAATTTCGAGATTGGCGGTGCGGTGGCAGTAACTTGAGCGGTCTCCTGCCGTTGCCGTCTTGGTCCACTCCACTTCCATATCGTTGTCGATGTGGCTGCAGACGACACGCATGTACTTTCCGGTTCCGTTGTTTTTATGGTTTATGTAGACAGAGCCGCTGTGGTTGTCATTATGCTTGCGGCTGAAAAAACTGTAATTACCGATAAAGCTGATGCGATTATTCTTGTTTTCATTTTGCTGTTCTTTTTCATGTTAGTTACTCCTTTTCTATATTTTAGTTTTTTTATTTGTTTAACTTT
>ONMP01000279.1 GCA_900318935.1 uncultured Actinomycetes bacterium | reverse complement strand
GCCTCCTTGGGGCTCATGAGGAAGGTCCCCAGACCCTCGGCTGGCATCCTGACGTCGTTGTTGAGCGTGATGTACTGCATGTCCCTCTCCCATCTGGTCTTGTTGCTCTTGTCTATGGATATGATAAGCGCCCCAGCGGTGGCGCCACCCCACCAGCCCGCTATGCCACCATGCCGTCCGCGCATAGCGGTACTCACTCTTCACGGATTCTGATGTACCATGGGCGCATACTAAGGGAGGAAGCCAACCATGGAACTGGAACAGATGAGACAGCTGGATGCCATCGCGCGATGCGGAACCATCTCGGCGGCTACCGAGGAGCTGCACCTCTCGCAGCCAGCGCTCTCACGCTCTATCAAGCGCCTCGAGCGCGAGCTCGGACAGGAGCTCTTCTCTCGCACGCACAACTCTGCGACGCTCAACGACGCGGGCCGCATGGCCGTTGACCATGCCCGCAACCTCCTGCGTGACGAGCGTATGATGCTCGACGCGTTTGCTGACCTCGCGCGCCGCCAGCGCACGCTTCTGGTGGGGACCGTGGCCCCGGCACCGGTCTGGCACCTCACGGCGCTCACGGTCGAGCGCTTCCCGGGGACGCTGCTTAACCCAGTGACCCTCACCGAGGACGAGGTGGAGCGACGCCTCATGAACCGCTCCGTGGACCTCGCCTGCACCCTACGGCCTCAGATCCTCCCCACCATGCGGTCGGTACAGCTCATGACAGAAGACCTCTACGCCTTCCTGCCCGAGAGCCATCGTCTCGCCAAGGCGTCAACGGTTTCGTTCGCGGACCTCGACGGCGAGAGTTTCCTTGTGCTCTCTGAGGTGGGTTTTTGGATGGACATGCTGCGGCGAAACATGCCGCACGCACACATCGTCGAGCAGGCGGACCGGTCAGTCTTCGAGCAGCTAGTACGGACGACGGAACTCATCAGCTTCGTCACCAACGTCACCCACGAGAGCCGGAGCAACCTCGAGCGCGTTGCCGTGCCCATCGTAGATGCCGACGCGCATGCGACCTTCTATCTGTCTCATTTGGTGGATGCACCCAAGCGAGTGCGTGACATCTTCCAGTGGGTCGAGCGATCGGATGCGCGGTAAGGCACATCAAGAAGGCGTTAGGTTTACTCCCCTGCCTCCGCACGTCGCAGCGCATTCACGCAGAGCGCATACTCGCCCACCAGCACACGCTCGTGGTAGTCGCACACGTGCACCAGCTCGGGGACGGTCCCCTCGGGAAGCCAGCGAGCCAACTCCGCGGCGAGCTCGTCCATGTCGGGCAGCAGATCGACGGCGACATAGATGGCCTCGGGCGCCGCGACGGTGACGCAGCACATGAGATAGGCGGATACGAGGTCGAGCGCGCCATCCGTCGTCCAGCCCTTCCTGCGCAGCCTGTCCATCAGGCCAAGCCTGCCCACCAGGAATCCCTGCTCGCCCGCAAGGCCATGATGGCCGCGCACGAGGCGCCCGTCCACGATGAGCCCCTGGCCGCCAACGCAGTAGCCCGTGGGCTGCCGGTGCAGGGCGATGTTCTCGAACTGGTCCTGGCTCACGTAGCAGCCCACCGCCGCTGCGTTGGCGTTGTTGTCCACGAAGATGGGCACGCCCAGGCTCTCGGACAGCCTGGCGAAGTCGGGCGTGCCGAGGTCGATGCTGATCATGTGCACGGTCGAGCCGTCCACCACTCCCGGCAGCGCGAGACCGATGGCGTCCAGCCCACTGGGATCCACACCCCGCAGGCGCACCGTGGCCAGCACGTCCTTCACGTCGCAGTAGCTGCGACCGGGCTTCTCCACGCGCCCGTCGAGCACGACCTCGCCACGGTCGTACAAGCGGTAGCTGTAGAGGGAGTCGCGCGTTCCGAAGACAGCCGAGATGACCAAGATGCGCTTGTCGTTGTCCAGTCTGCGCACGATGCGCGTGTCCGCCTGCTCGAGACGAGCCGCCAACGCGTTCTCGCTCATCGCGTTGAGCAGCATGCGCAGCGCCGTGCCCGCGTCGTAGGATCCGAAGACCGCGCCAGGTATCTCGAAGACCACGAGGCCCGGATGGCGCTCCACCATCTCGTCGCGCCTCATGTGCACCTGCGGCGCCAATATCACGGCCTCGTACTCCCCCGCCACCTCGAGCGCCTGCACGATGGGCTTGGCCTCGAACTCGTAGTCCAGCGACAGCGTGGCTGCCACCTCGGCGAGCCTCTTGGCGAAGAAGCTCGTGGTGAGTCCCGACGTACACGACAGCAGGATGCGCGTCGTCTTCTTCGCCGTGAGCTGCGAGAGCGTGTCGGTCAGCTCGTCGAAGAGCTGCTTGGCGTGATCGAGGTCGTCCATCTCGAAGTGCAGGAAGAAGGTGGGATTGTCCGGGTCGTCGGCGGGGATGATGTTGAGCTCCACGATCTCGGGCGCGCCGGGATCGAGCTCGTAGAAGTTGACGTTTGCCGTAGCCTTCTCGGTGCGGATGCGCACGTGCTCGCCGTCTGGCGCCTCAACGCTGCAGCCCTGGATGACGTGGCTCAGCAGCGCGGCGCGGGAGAGAATCCAGGCATGGAACGTGGTGGCGAGCTCAGTCATCGCAGCCTCCTTCAGATGGGTTGGCTCTCATTCTACAGGACAGGGAACGGGCCGTCGGCAGAGCATCCACCGACGGCCCGAACAGGCACTATGCTGGCAGCAGGTCGTTACTTCGCGGCGTCGATCTGGCCCTTGATGCGGTCGAGCAGGACTCGGGTATTCTGCATTACCAAGATCAGGGTCGGTCGGGCACAGGTGCCCCTCTCAGCCAACGCGGCGTTGACCCCCATGTGCGTCGACCTCACGCGCGCGAGAGCCGCGAAGCGGCTCCGCGTGTGATTCTGCCTCGCCGCAAGCTCCCGTCTCGGATGCCATTGCAGCGCAAGGGATGCGCGTCGCAACTGGCGCGCATGACACGTTGTCAGTGTAAGGCCAACACGCCAGGAGGCTGGATTCCACAACGCGAGGATGCCCGAGCCGGGGAGATGCGGCTCGGGCGTCCCTGTCTCACGGCTCAGCCTCGCGGGCCTCGCCGGGCGTCGCGGCGGCTAGACGCGCGTCGCGCTCCCGTCGATGGTGACCTGCTCGGTCAGGCCGTACCCGGAGGGGCTGCGGTCGTCCAGAACGCGTCCGTCGTCGTTCTTGATGCCCTTGTTGT
>ONMP01000280.1 GCA_900318935.1 uncultured Actinomycetes bacterium | reverse complement strand
AAGGGGAGCTCGCCGTTTTCGCTCGGAGATACCGATTCGATATTGAGCGCGTCGCTGTCGTCGGCTTCCTCCAAAACCTCGCTGGAGATGAACTGCCTTTCCGCTTCGGGAATCTCCTGCCCAGGAAGCTTAATGCCATCAACGTGCAGTTCGACGTCGTGCTTTTTACACAGATAGAGGTAAAGGACTGTCTTGACCCACTCAACGAGTCCGCAGGCACCCGCAAGCATGTGGTTGATGACAAAATCGATTGACTTTCCCGAGTATCCCACGGACATCAGATGGTAGTTGTTGCTCTTGTGGTTGATAGTCCGCAGCTCAGAGGTGTTGTCGTACACCTCAAGGGGGAGGTCGTTGTCGACTATCTCATACGATTCCGATCGCTTTACAAGGCGCTTCAAGAAGTACGGGTAGCGCTTTGAGGCCTCGTGTACAGCATGGGACAAAATGTCTGGATCTACCGTCTCGTGCAGATGCATGGTGATCTTCCAGACATAAGTAACTATCCCAATGTCATATGGCAGTATTCCGCTCGCATACATGCTTTCTTCTCCTATCAAAACTAATCACGCTACTCGTCTTTGCCCATCCTTATGACCACATACCACATGCAACCAATGGCAAAGAGATACCCAACGAAGCCGAAGGCAGGAATGCCCATGACGCGCGTCACGCCGGGATCGGATATGAGGCATAAGATGCAGGATCCAATGAAGATGGCGATGGACATGGCCGCCAAGGCGCAGTTCCTCACGATGTGGTCCAGGTGCTTGAGGCTCTTTTCTTCGAGGTTCATGCCGCCATGTACTGTAATCTGCCCCTTCTCCAGCATGTCAAGCGCTTCGATGGCCTTTGCGGGCAGTTCGGTGCCGCCTTCTAAGCCTTTGAGAGCTTTCATTAAGACGGTGCTCAACGTCTCCTCGACGTCAAGGCTCTCCGGGGAGAAACCAGTGTCGACCTTGTCGAGGAAGCAGTTCAGGATATTGACGTTCGGGCTGATGGTCTTTACCGTGCCCTCTGCAGCGATAACGCCGCGCGAGAGGTTGGTGAGATACGGCTCTATGCGATAGTTAGCATCCTGGAGGGTGTCGAGCATCATGCTAAATAAGTCGCCCAAGCTGAAGTCCGTGAGGCTTTTGCCATCGCTCTGGTCGCATATGGCTTCGCACTGTTCGAGTAGGGCACCGTGGTCAATCTCACCGCGAGGGGAGGCGACCTTCAGCACGATGCGCTTCAAGTTGTAGGGATCATGCTTCAATACGGCACCCACGAGATCGCCAAGTGTCTTTTGCTGTGTGGCGGAGATCGTGCCCATCATGCCGAAGTCAATCCACGTGGTGCCATAGTGCCCAAGGCTCGGTGCCGTCTTGTCGACGTCCTCATCTGCCCCTTCCTGAGACAATGCAGTCTCCATTGGACGAATGAGCACGTTGCCGGAGTGTGGGTCGGCATGATAGAAGCCATCGACGAGGACCTGCGTGGCAAAGCTGTCGGCAACGGTTTTTGCCAGGTGTTCACGTTCATCATCGCCGAGCGATTCCAGGAACGAAGCGTCACTCGCCTCTTGGCCTTCAACGAAATCCTCGGTGAGAATGGCCTCGCAGGTGAGATCGGTGTAGCACTTGGGGGATGCGACGCCGTTGCGACCTTCATTGTTCTCATAAAAGCGATTGAGGTTGTTTGCTTCGTTGGTGAAGTCGAGTTCGAGCTTCGAGGTGCGCTCCAACTCTTCGAGCATTCCCGCTATCTCCGACCCCATGCCTTTGTCCTTGATGAATTTCAGATTGAAGTCGATGGCCTTTTCGAAGAGGGCGAAGTCGCGCGCGACCGTTTCTACGATGCCAGGGCGACGCACCTTGACAGCTACTGCGGTACCGTCTTCCAGCGTCGCCTTATGGACCTGTCCAATGGAGGCGGAACCCAAGGGTTTCTCGTCGAAGGTGGCGAAGAGCGTGTCTGTCGAAGCGCCGAGATACTTCTCGATCTGGCCATTGACGGTCTCTATGTCCATGGGAGCCACGCTTGAGCGCAGTTTCGAGAGAGCGTCACAATACTCAGGGGGAATCGTCTCGGGTTGCTGGGAGGCAATCTGCCCGATTTTCACGAACGTGGGGCCGAGGTCTTCTAGGATGCTTGTCACGATCTGAGGCGTGATGCCATCGTTGTAGTCGTACTTATTTAGGATTGCAACGATTTCCATGAATCGCTCGCCGGTATCTGCGCTCTTGCGCGCCTCGTTGCGCTGCCTAATCAGAGCAGTGAGGAAGTTGGCCATCCTCTATACACCTCCGCATACATTTCGTGTGATGGAAAGGGCCCTCACGTGCAGCGCCGAGGGGTGGCGACACGTACGTGGGGAGCCCTTCCAAATCATATTCCGATTTACCTGAACTGCTTGCCGTTGGTGCTGCCACCATCCACGAGCACATCTACTCCGGCCAGATAGCCGTTGCGCTCATCGGCAATCGTCGCGATGGCGAAACCGAGCTCCTCGGGTTTACCCATGCGGCGCTCGGCCGCCTGATCAATCATCTTTGCCGTGAAGCCAAGTTCGGCGCTTGCCTCCTTCTCGGCGGTTCCCATGCCGGTTTCGATGAGGCCGGGACTCACGGAGCACACGCGGATGCCTACTGGTCCGTACTCGAACGCGCACTTTTGCGCGTACCACACCACGAAGTTCTTTGAGAAGGAATAAGCTAACCCCGACTTCTCGTAGTCGTTGCGGCCTACGGAGTCGCGCAGCAGGCGCTTTACGAACTTGTCTTCGTCTTCGTCCGCGAGCTCGTACGTGCCCTTGATCTGAGGCATGTCGGGCAGGGCGTATGCGGAGTTGCTCGCCACGTCCACGATCACGCTGCCGGGTTTGAGGTACTTGCGGAACTCCGTGTTCACATACACGGTGCCGAGTGCGTTAATGCGGATGATGGTCTCGGGGTCAGCCATGGAAGGTGAAACACCCGCCACATGGATCACGTTGGTGATCGTGCCCTTCAGACTGGAGATCACGGCGAGTTCGTGGACGTCGTCGCGGTCGAAGGGAGTGAGCACAGTGGCGAAGAGCTGGCTGTAGAAGTCGCGCAGCACCTTGTCGCCTTCGGTCTCACAGACCTTGATGTCTTTTCTCAA
>ONMP01000283.1 GCA_900318935.1 uncultured Actinomycetes bacterium | reverse complement strand
GGGTACTCCCCTTCGACAGCTAGTGTCGTACTTCCAAGGCCAAGGTGATCCAGCAGCCGATGACGGTGACAAGCGAGAAGGCCAGCAAGATGCCCCAACTCCGAAAGAGATGCTCGATCTTGTGCTCAAACATGATTTTCTCGTCCTCGTTCGGGTCGTGAGGATACATGTCTTCGTCGATGACCTTCGTCATCTCGGGTATCGCCACATCGAGCTTGTCGAAGTGCTCTTCATGCTCTTCGATGGGCACCGTCTTTTTGACGACGCCAGCGTCAGGTATCTCCTCACTCATATCGACCTCGACCTCCTTCTCCATCCTTGGGACGGTGATGGTCTGGTCCTCAATCTCGTAGTGGTCGTCCGCTGGTATCGTAATCTCCTCACCATAGATTGACAGCGGGAGGTGGTTCAGGTCAGCTGAAGTGCCCATCGCCTCGATGGCCCAACGGCAGTTGATGCCATAGGAGATGATCCTCGTAGTGTCATTCAGTTCGAAGGCGATACCCGAGAAGAGGATCTGAGGCAGAATCAACAGCGGTGCTAGGGCAAGCGCAGCCGCAGGGCTGCGGAACACTGCTGAAACGAAGAGCCCCAGACACATGGCTGACATCACCGTGAGGTACGTCGATAGCACGAGCTCGAAGCGCCCGTTAATCAGCTCCTCGACTGGCGGCTCCTCGTACATCATGATCAGCACGACGCCCACGAGAAGCACCGTCTGTACAAGGCAGAGTACTCCCATCACCAGGACCTTGGACATGATGTAGGAACCCAATCGCATGCCGCCGTCATACTCCCGACGGAAAATGCCTTTCTCCTTGCAAATCTCTTGGATCGAGTCAAAGATACCCACCCAAAACGCCGCGCACGAGAGGGCAAAGAGGAAGAACTTCGTGTCCTCGCATTGGGAGAAGACATGCTGACCCGCGACGATTTGAATCAGGAAGGCAAGCAACGGGGCCTGTCCCACCATGAGCAGAAGGCGAGGCAAGTCGTTGAGCAGCAGCTTGACGTAGCGCGACGAGAGCGTGAGGAGCTGGCTGAACGCATTGGGCGTCTTCTTACCGGCCGCGATGCCCCCGCCCGAGGGCGTGGGTGTAGCCTCTGACGCTCTGCCCCCGCGCGCAACGAGAAACTTCTGCTCCCATACGTCAGGTTTCGAGTCGATGAGGGGGTACACGTCCACGAAGTCGCTTACGCCAAAGAACGAATAGACACCCTGCGGATTGTCCGCGTACGCAAGCTTGCCACCCGCACCAAGGAAGACCACCTGGTCACAGAGATGTAGGTTCAACGTGGTATGCGTCACGAGGATGATGGTACGTCCTTCGTGCGCCATCTCGGAGAGTCGCTGCATGAGCTTGCGCTCAATGCCCGGATCGAGGCCTGAGGTCGGCTCGTCGAGAAAAAGCAGCCGCGGGTCCGCGAGCAGCTCCACCGCAATCGAAGCACGCTTCTTTTGCCCACCAGAAAGCTTGCCGATAAAGTTCTCGCGAACGCCCTGCAGCTCGAGCAGGTCGATGACCTCCTCCACGCGCTTGGCGCGCTCTTCGGCCGTCGTGTCGGGCTGCATACGCAGCTTGGCCGCATAGGCGAGCATATCGGTAAGACGCAGCTCGTCGTAGACGATGTCTTGCTGAGGCACGTAGCCGATGGAGCTCTTGAGCATCGCGTAGTTGGCGTAAAGGTCGGTGCCATCGAGAAGCACAGAGCCCTCGTCAGCCGGCTCCGAACCATTGATCTCGTTGAGCAAGGTGGACTTGCCACAACCGGACCCGCCGACGATGGCCACGAACTCGCCACGCTTGATGTGAAGCGAGACATGGTCGGTCGTGATGCGGCGAACGCCCTTGTTTGTCCGATAGCGCACGAGGTTGGTGGCGACGAGCTCAACGCCCTGTCGCTCGACGACTACGAGCAGGCATGTGTCCAGAAAGACAATCCGCGAGTTGCCGAGCATAATCACGGAGCCACCCATGAGGGGGACCGCACCGCGAACAAACCTACCATTGACACGCGTACCGTTTGAGCTGCCGAGATCGGTAATGGTCCAAGCGCCATGAACATTGTTGTCTAGGCGAGCATGCTGCGACGAGACGGTGGGATCGGGCAACGTCAGGTCGTTTTCGGGGGCACGACCGATACTCAAGGCTCTGCGATCTCGCAGGTTAAACATGCTCCAGCGCTTGTCGCCCTCGCCCACGATGATGACAGTGCGTGTGGCCCCGCGCTGCGGCATGCCCACGGTGACTATGTCTCCGAGCGTGAGAGGTATGCGCGACTGGCGGGCTCCGTTGTAGTACAGACCGTTCATCGAGTTGTTGTCCACCACAAAGAGCTGGCCGTCTCGAACCTCGAAGTAGCCATGATGCCCCGAGACCGTCTGGGATGGCGCGTTGACGATGATGTCGTTGTCATGCTTGCGACCAAACGTCGTCGTGGCGTCACGATTCGTGACGATGGTGGTTTCCGCCAGGATGTGGTCTCCCTCGACGAAGGTCAGAGAAAAAGAACGGGGTGCCGGACGTCCCAGTCGTGCGCCGCATCGCGGACAGAACTGCTCTTGAGGATTTACCTGGCTTCCGCATTTAGGGCAAAACATCGAAGCAATTCCTCCTCTTGGATGTCGACTAGAAGACCTCGATCTCGTCAATGCAGGTATCGGGCCAGTTGCAGCGACCCGTACCGTCCTTATTTGTATCGTATACCGACTTGATAAAAATGCGTAAGAATGTGGTGTTGTGCGGCTCGTCGAACTCGACGATCTGCCAATCGCCGGGACCCTCGTCTCCGAGCGTCACATCCTGGGTGTAGCCGTCGGAGAGCTCGATGGTGGCATCCTTGACGCGAGGGTTCCAGTAATAGTACGAGCGACCATTGGAGCTATCCATATCGTCGGGTATCATCCTCGAGAAGCCATTGATGATCTTGAAGCCTGAGAGACGCTGCTTCTCCTTAGCCAAGAGCTCGATGTACTCGCCGACACCAGCACAACTATCGGCAAAAGAACCAGTGATGGTTCCATTCTGCCACTCCTCGATTGTTTCGTCGCTCTGTGACCAGCATGTCTGTCTACTGCCATCGAGAACCTGCTGCGGGGCGTACTTATCCGGATCGTCTGAGTCAATGAGCGTCGAGCTTGCGTTCGCGCTACTGAACACGGGCGGGTAGGACCCTTCTTCCTCGACCGCAGACCCCGTGGTCTCGTCGCTCGGCTTGTCAACGTCTCCTCCGCTATCCCTCTGCACAACACTGTTGCTTTGGCTGTCGTTAGTAATTGACGATTTCGGCAACGCTATGTAACCGATGAACGCAAGAACAAGACAGACAATCACTCCCACTAAGATGGGATAGCGTTTGGGGAGTTCTTTGCCACGCAGCCGGTGACCGCAACTTGCGCAGAACTCGTTATTTACGTCGTTCTGTGCGTTGCATGAAGGGCAGATCACAACCGGGATCGGAGAAGGTAGTGGCGATGTTGGGGTTGGCGGCGTCGACGGGGTCGGCGGCGTCGATGGGGTCGGCGGCGTCGATGGGGTCGGCGGAACTACTTCGTCACGCAGAGGGCGACCGCATGCTGCACAGTTACTGTTTTCCGGAGCGTTCCCTATGCCGCAATGAGGACAATGCACCTCCTGTTCGTGGGGTATATCGCCACCAAACGATACCTGCAGACCCAGATGGTCGGCAATGCCCTGTGCAACCGATTCGGAGACCGTACTCGCCATTCGAGGGACTATCATGCGTTCCTCTGAGAGGAACTGCGTTGCTTTCAGTGCAGCCGTCTCGAGGTCGGAGCTCGATCGTCGATTTGCGGGCATATCGTATATTGAAAGGAATTCTTCGTCGCATTGCTTCATGAAGGTCGATCCGACGCGATCCTCCTCAGGAATGAAATCGCTAGCATAGGCAGCTAGCCGACGGGGATTCTTGAGCACGCCCATTCCGAACTCACGCAGGGCATCCCTCACGACCTGC
>ONMP01000285.1 GCA_900318935.1 uncultured Actinomycetes bacterium | reverse complement strand
AGGTTGCCCTTGACGGTGATAATGCGTCGGTGCGCATGCTTGCTCCGTATTTCGTGAGTATGCAGGGCAAGGGAGGCGGGGGCCTTGAATGATGTGTGGTGCGTTTCGCGTTGTCGTGTCGTATTGGAAATGAAATCATGAGTTGTTGAGTGACTCTCGGGTATATGTTTTGCGTTGATCAAGTGGGTCACGGGGAGAAGGTAGTATGAACAAGCAGCAGCTCGGAGCGCGCCTATGGCGTATGGCGAACAAGATGCGTGGAAAGACAGAGGCGTATGCTTATAAGGATTTCATCCTTGGTTTCATCTTCTATCGTTTCTTGTCCGAGAGCGAGCTCAAGTTCCTGCGTGACGAGGGCTGGGAGGAGGACGAGATCGAAGAGTTGGATGGCAGTAACGAGGAGGATGTCGCGTACATTCGCGACAACCACGGCTACTTCATCTCGTACAAGTCGCTTTACTCGACGTGGGTCGATCCCAACCAGGACTTCGACATTGACAATGTCTACGCGGCGTTGAATGCGTTTCCGCTCAACATCTCGAAGCGTTACGAGCATGTGTTCGACAAGGTCTTTGACACGCTGCGCACGAGCCTGTCCAATCTCGGGGACAACGCTGCGAAGCAGACCAAGGCCGTGAGCGACATTCTTGAGCTCATCAAGCCAATACCTATGAGTGGTGATGACAATTACGATCAGATAGGCTTTATCTACGAGTACCTTATCTCGCAGTTCTCGGCTAACGCCGGCAAGAAGGCTGGAGAGTTCTACACGCCGCACGAGGTTGCCACGCTCATGAGCGACATCGTGGCCTATGAGCTGCGCGATCGGGATGAGATTAGCATCTACGATCCGACGTCTGGCTCGGCGTCGCTTTTGTTGAACATTGGCACTGCAATCGCGCGTAGAAACGGCAATCCTGATTCCATCAAGTATTACGCGCAGGAGCTCATTGCCGCAACCTATAACCTGACGCGGATGAACCTTGTCATGAAGGGCGTCAAGCCTGCCAATATCGTGACGCGCAACGCCGATACACTCGATGAGGATTGGCCGCTGCTATCGGATTCCGACGAGCCGCTCCGCGTGGATGCGTGTGTGTCCAACCCGCCGTATTCACAACCATGGGACAACAGGGAGCGCAACGGGGACGCGCGTTTTGATGGTTACGGCATCGCGCCGAAGAGTAAGGCGGACTACGCGTTTCTGCTGCACAATCTCTACCACATGCTGCCGCACGGCGTCATGTGCATCGTGCTGCCGCACGGCGTGTTGTTCCGAGGTGGCGAGGAGGGTGAGATTCGCTCGCACCTCATCGACGAGGGCAAGATTTACGCTGTCATAGGCCTGCCCGCGAACATCTTCTTTGGCACGGGCATCCCGACTATCGTCATGGTGCTCAAGAAGGAGCGACGTGACGATAAGGACGTGCTCTTCATCGACGCGTCCAAGGGCTTTGTCAAGGACGGGAAGAAGAACCGTCTGCGTAGTTCCGACATCCGGCGCATCTTCGACGCCTATGTGGCACGTACCGACATCGAGGGATACGCGCATTTGGCAAGCAAGGATGAGATAGTCGCCAATGGCTATAATCTGAACATCCCACGCTACGTGGACTCCTCCGAGCAAGCCGAGGAGTGGGATCTCTACGCTTCCATGTTCGGCGGCATCCCCGACGTGGAGCTTGACGAGCTATCCGAGTACTGGGACGCGCTGCCGGGGCTGCGCGAGGATTTGTTCGAGGATGACGGTAATTACAGTCATGTTCGCGTCGAGGACATCGCGCACGCAGTCAATGAATATCCGAGCACGCTCGCTTACGTCGACATGTTCGACAAGGCGTTCCTGGGCTTCGGGGACGGGCTCAAGTCACGTCTGACGGACGACGTCATGGCGGTAAACCCGGTTTCTGACGAGGACGCAGTTGTCGCAGACGTCTTCGCCCGCTCGGAGGGAGTGCCTCTTGTCGATCGCTACGCGTTCTACCAGATGGTGGACGATCAGTGGCAGACCATTGCGACGGATTTCGAGGCGATACAGTCCGAAGGGTTCCACGAGGCTGTGTCGGCTGTGGACGCGCATATGATTCTCAAGAAGTCAGGCGATGACGAGGTCGAGGTTCAGGACACGAAGGTGCCGTGGGTCGGTCATGTCTTGCCGTTCGAGCTCGTGCAGGGGTGTCATTTCAAGGACGAGCTGGCAGAGATTACTTCGCATGAGACCAGGGATGCGGCGATTGGTTCCCAGTTGCAGGAGATATTCGAGAGTCTCGACGAGGACGAGCGTGACGGCAGCAACGACTACGTCAAGGACTCTGGTGACGACTTCGACGCGAAGGGCGTGGACAAGGCCATCGACGAGCTGTACGCAGTCGAGGAGCCCGAGATAGCGTCCCTTGTTGAGTACCGTGCACTCGGCACGAAGCCCGCCGTGAAGGAAGCCCGCCTGGCGTACATCGCGAGCCATCCCAAGGTAAGGTGGTCCGCCATGCGGGCGTCTGCGGGGAACTACTCGGCACAGGTCGTGAGCAGGCGCATTGACGAGCTCAAGGAGGATATCGTCGTTGAGGAGGACTCGCTCTTGGCGAAGCTCCTGCGGGTGCAGGCGCTCATCGCGGAGCGCAAGGTTGAGGCGAAGCAGGCTAAGGACATGGCCAAGGAGCTGCACCTCGCGACAAAGGACTTCATTGAGGCGATTGATGATGACACGGCCATGTCGCTGTTACGTGCTAAGTGGGTGGATGCGTTGACGGAGCAGTTCGAGGCTGTGCCGACGAATATTATCAGCGAGCTGGTCGTGAAGCTCGAGCATCTCGCGGGCAAGTATGCCGTGACTTTCGCCGAGGTCGGCACGCAGATTGCCGACACCAAGAACGAGCTGGTGTCGGTGATGGGACGGTTGCGAGGCAACGAATTTGACATGGCGGGCGTGCGCGAGCTCATGACGCTGCTGGGTGGTGAGTGATATGGTGAAGATGGTGCCTGAGATAAGGTTCGAAGGTTTTGATGAACCGTGGGAACAGCGTAAGCTGGGGGAGTTGACAACCAAGGTCACCCAGAAGAACGGC
>ONMP01000286.1 GCA_900318935.1 uncultured Actinomycetes bacterium | reverse complement strand
CGCGGGATCATGTCGTTCGAGAACTGCCACCCCTTCATCGGACGCGACATGTCGGGACGTCGCTGGGTGATCGCTCACAACGGCACCATCCTGAACGGCGAGCTGCTCAGCGGCTACGACCAGTGGATAGAGGGGCAGACCGACAGCGAGCAGGTGGTGTTGTATTTGATGGACCTCATCGATGAGGCGACGCAACGCGTGGGCCGCGACCTTGACTTCGGTGGGCGATTCAGGGTGCTCTCACAGGTCATGGACACGCTATCGGACTTCAACAAGCTCAATCTCGTGCTCGATGATGGGAAATACACCTATGTGCACACAAACACGGTGCAGGACACGCTGTTTGTGCGGCAAGGTGCAAACGTGGCGACGTTCTGCACGAGGCCGCTTGGGGATGGGAGCGGATGGGAGCCGGTGCCACACTGCAGGCTTTTGGCATATCGCGAAGGGCAGTGCGTGCGGGTTGGCCATAATCATGCGAAGGCATTTGACGATAAGCTCTACCTGCGCGTTCTTGCCATGGAAGGACGGTAGCGCGCCGAGAGGGATGGTGCATGCGACGCGCTACCGTCGTTGCGGCTACTTCTGCAGCTCGTTGTTGAGGGCTTCGACATCGGCGTTGACGGCATCGATACGCTCCTGCAGGGCAGCGCGCTCCTCGTCGGAAAGACTCGTGGCGGCGTCGAGTGCCTCTTGCGCTGAACCCACGTTTGAGGACAGCGTGGTCGCGACTACCTTAAGGCCGGCATGCTCGATGGCCTGGGTATCTTCGGCCGTATGCTCCGTTTTGGCTAGGTCGATGCCTGCGGGTGGGCTGATGGCATAGAGGGAAAAGAGTATGCCGCCCGCGATAGCCACCACGATGCAAACGATGTTCATGGTGGCTGGACGTACGCGGGCAACGAGGCGCTCGAGAGCGGGGTAGACGAACCACGAGATCACGGAGGCGGCCACGCCGAATCCGATGGCGTTGGTGAGGCAGACCTGCCCCATGAAGTTGAAGGGCATGTCCGTGTAGTCCCAGTTCTGTAGCTCGGCATTGAAGAGCAGCCCACCGACCAGCTCGATAAGCGTGCAGGTTAGCGTGTTTGCCAAGAAGCTCAGGACATAGGGCAGCAGCGGATTCTGGAAGCGCTTCTTGAGCCACATGAGCAGTGGGTACAGTACGAGCGCCATGAGGACGACGGCTATGCCGTGCATGGGATAGGGATAGAACCAATCGCGCCAGAGCATGGTATTAGTTGGGTCGTACTCTCCCGGTGCGATGCCCATCCTTATGAGCTGACAATAGGCGGCCTCCATCCAGTGCCCCAGTATCGAGAATATGACGAAGTAGATAATCAGATTGCGCACGAAGGGCCAGCCCTCCCGCTCGATGACGAACTCCTCTTGTTCGGAGATGCCCTTCTCCTGCGAGAGGTCGTTGACCAATGTGGACTTCACGCGATCGGAGAATATGAAATAGAACATGAGGAAAATGAAGAAGGCGTTCGAAAACAGTTCGTTCAGCACGCTAAATGAGCCATCCGCTATGGAGATGAGCACGTGCGCGGTGATGCTGACCACCGACATCGCGATGCCGAAGGGGCGCCCGATCTTGTAGCGGTTAAAGAAGAAGTAGAACGACACGCTTTCGAGCACCACCATGAGCCAGTTGACCAGCACGAAAGGGGAGTACTGAATCGTATCGCGCGAGGTGAAGATGAGAGCTGCCAGCGTAAACACGATGTGCGTCAGGTTGAGTACCTGCACTACGCGCATAAAGCCAAGCTTGCCCGGGTCGCTGAAGCGTATGGCGTCATAGGCCTTCTTGGCAGACTTCGTGGCGTCACGATGATCGTCGCGCGCTTGGTTGCGCGCGGCTTTTGCGCGCTCACGCGCGGCCTTTGCCTTCTCCTTGTTGCCCATGCCGGCTGCGATGATGGCGAGTCGTTCGGCCTCGTCGGCCGCCGCGTCGGATTCCATGGCGACACCCGCCTGGGCTACCGCATCGGCTGCGTCGAGCTGTGCCATCCTGGTAATGGAGGCGCGATCGGCTTTGCCGGTGGAGAAGGCCCTGTTGACGGCGCGCTCAGCATCATCGATGTGACTGCGCCGTTTCTGTGAGTCCGTCTGTCCCATCGTCACCACCCTTTCTTGAAGACCACTACATTGGTGTCATCGTCACGCATGTAGATGAAGTCATCCATCGTTTTCTTGACCATAAAGATGCCAAGGCCGCCGACCTTTGTCTCTTGGATGGAAGATGGCTTGGTGGGATCCTTGCGCTGCAGGGGATCGAAGGGGACACCTTGGTCGCGTAGCTCCACGGTGATTGAGGAGGGGTCGGCCACATATGCGTAACTCACCTGCGCACTGCCTGGTTCGTCCTGCCCTTTATAGGCGTAACTGCAAATATTAACGAAGAGCTCCTCCAAGGCGACCTCCACCTTGTGCTGCACGTCGAGCGGGCAGAGTCGTCGCTCCAACTCGCCTGATACGAGAGCTATGGCATCGCCTAGGTGGTCGAGCGTCGCGGGGACCTTGATGCTACCCGTGACCTCAGGCGCAACGCCGTACTCCAAGGCGAGAATCGTCACATCATCCGATTGCTCGGCACCGTTCGCCCAGCGCGCCACGTCGGCACGCAACGCTCGAACAAGCTCGCGCGGGTGCATGTGGGCATGTGTAGACACAAAGGCCTCCAATCTGTCGTTGCCATATTCTTCCTCGTTTATGTTGAATGCCTCGTTGACGCCGTCGGTGTACAGTAGCAGCTCGTCGCCCAACTCGAGTGTAAGCGTTTCCTGGCGGTACTTCGCCGTCTCGAACGTGCCGAGGAAGATGCCGCATCTCTTGCGCAGCCACTCCCAGGAGCCTTTCGCACCGTGTCGCAGGAGTGGTGGGTTGTGACCGGCGTTTACGTAGGTGAGCAGTCCCGTCTCCCAATTGAGCGTTGCCGCCCATACGGTGACAAACATTCCGGCGTCGTTGCTTGCGCAGAGACGCTTGTTTGCGGTGGCAATTGCCTGATCGGGATTCATGCCGGTTGAGAGGTAGTTCTCTATCTCGGTCTTTGCCGCC
>ONMP01000287.1 GCA_900318935.1 uncultured Actinomycetes bacterium | reverse complement strand
CTTCATCCAGTACGGGAACGAGGTGCAGTTCCAGATGCAGTACCACGGACGGGTGGCTCTCGCCAAGCGGTACGGTGCCGGAGAGCCCCAGGCGCAGGTCATCTACGAGGGAGACGACTTCGAGTTCGAGATCAACCCCAAGACGGGCAAGATTGTGCAGACAGCCGCAACCGGCAATGGTATCTACGTTCAGGGCCATCTGATCCTCGAGGGAGGCTCGGTGGAGTCCCAGAGTGTGGGTATCCGCTTTGGCGGGCGGGAGCTTACTGTCAATGGGGGAGCCGTCAGCGGCGCGAGCGCGGGCATCCACTGGGCCGAGTTCGCCACGGGGGTCGTAACGATCAACAACGGTACCATCACGTCCGGTTCCGTAGGCGAGAGCATCCATGTCGGCACCGGCAGCAAGGTCAGCATCAACGGCGGCAGGTTCAGCGACGACGTCGGCAACAACGCATCGCTGTTCACGCTCCCCGAGGGCATGAAGCTCAAGAAGTCCGAGGGCGAGGAGTACTACACGCTGCAGAGCGCCTACGCAGACTTCGGCTACTCCATCACCCTTTCCGACAGCATCGACATCACCGTCAACGTGAAGAACCTCACGCAGGACCCCGCGGACTACCAGATCGCCTACACGTTTAAGAACGAGACCACGGAGGCGGCCCTCACGAGCCCGACGCTCAACGCGTTCGTCGTCGCGAGCTGCTCGGCCAAGGAGATGATCGAGCCGGTAGAGGTCGAGGTCAGCTACCAGAACCAGGTCATCAAGCGGGCCACCCTCTCCATCCAGTCGTACTGCGACTCCGCGATCAGCAAGTACGGCTCGTCGCAGGACGACAAGGAGAGGGCCCTCGCCGACCTCTGCGGGGCGACGCTCGACTATGGCAGCTACGCCCAGAAGGCCCTCGACTACAAGACCGGCGACCTCGCCAACGGCGGGAGGGACAACTTCGCGAACGCCGGCATCCAGGTCCCGGAGTCCGCGCCGTACGTCTCTGGCGAGTGCGACGGCATCGCGGGCAGGACGCTCTCGCTGATGACCACGTCCAAGACGCAGCTCGTCTTGTACTTCAAGCACGAGAAGGGCCTGGGCATGGACGGCTACGCCTTCACCGTGGACGGGCAGCCCGTGGGCGCTGCCGACGCCAACAACAAGTTCGCCGTCACGGTCGAGGGCATCTCGGCGAAGGACCTCGACAAGAGGTACGACATCGCCGTCGCGGACGGGGACGGGTACTCGATGACCGTCAACGTCGGCCCGCTCGACTACGTCAGCATGGCCGTGGCCAAGGGCGGGCAGCCCGAGGTCAGCTGCGCCCTCTACAACTACCACCTCAAGGCCAAGGCGTACCTAGGCTAGGTGACAAGGGTGACAAGGGGGACTGTCCCCCATACGTGCGAGCGTGAACGGGGACGGAGGCGTTTCACGTCACGTGTTGAGGTGCCAAGGGCCGCCACCAAGAGACGATACCCTCGTAGGTGTCCCCTCGATGATGTCTCGCATTTTCCACTCCCAGATATTCCAAGAACGACGTCTTGGCGTGTCTTTTGCAAGAGATTCTTGGAAACGATGTCTGCAAGCTGCCCGACGGCATCTTGTGCATCCGTCGGCTATGTCCTCGTTGCAGGACCAAGGTTATGCCAAGCGCGTCAAGCACCTAAAGCCTTTCCAAGCTCTGCAGAGGGTAGCCCACTCTCGTCCGTTCTGGCTATGGCGGCCTTCTTTCCCCGCGTGAACGGGTAACTACGCACAACGAAAATCCTTGTGCGTAGTTTCGGGAAAAAGCCCAGTTGCTCCAGCCCCGTGCTTGCCGAACTGCGCACACAGTATTGCGGTGTGCGTAGTTCGCTGCCGGCAGACGACCCCCGCGGGCGCGTCCAGTGTCTTCGCCGTCCTGCAGATCGCGTCGGCCTAGCCTCCCCGCGCCGCAGCAAAGCGATGCGCAGAGAGGCACTCGCACCAGCGGTTGTCCCACTCGCACGCCGCCCGCGATGTCCGCGGCGCGCCCGCCCCGGCTAGCTCTCCTCCGTGCAGCCGAAGGGGTCGGTCTTGGGCGTCTTGCTGATGCAGCTCGTCGCGATCACGTCCTGGCCCCGAGCTTGATGGCCTCAGTCTCGGGTGGGCGGGGTCTTCGGCCTTGCCGCAGCCGGTCGGTCGCGCGGCCGCCAATCGAGTGCGTGGTCAGTGTCATCCTGAAAGTCCCGAGTGCGTGATTCGACGCCCAGATCACGCACTCGGGGCCCTGTCGATGACAAGAACCACGCACTCGATTTGCGACCACGCACTCGATTCTGGAGCGAAGGAAACACCTAAATCGTTACCCGGACAGCGGCGACGTTTCGTTTGCCATGGGTTTTGAGAAACGCATGCGCCGTGTGATATTATTAAGCATGTCTGTAGGATATCGTTCTAGGGTATATCCTATTTAGAAGAAGGCACACAAGGCACCGTCCCTTGGATCGGATGCGCGAGGAAGGAGGCAGCGCGGTCGCGAGCGTGCGTCCCGCGCGGGGCACCCACGTGCCGCGCGTGCGACGACGCCTCCGGCTGGCGGTGGGCCGGAGCGAGTCCGAAGCAGACACATTGGAGGTGACATGAAAGGAACACACACAAGGGCGAGACTGCTGTGGTCGCTGCTGCTGTCGCTGGTGATGGCGGCGTCGGGATGGTCCCCGGGCGCCATCGCCTACGCCCTCGAGGGCGGCGACGACGCCATACAGTCGGTTGATGACCCCGTGGTCGAGACCCCGGCCGTGCAGGAGGACGAGCAGGGCGATCCCATCGAGGCCGACGACCCCGCCATAACGCCCGTCGACGAGGGCGGCGCAGAGGAGCAGGAGCAGCCGGTCGCGCCCGCGACGGAGAACGAGGAAGAAGAGGGACCACAGCTGAGCGCGCAGGCGACGTACGTCGCGCGTGTCGGCGATACTGAATACGAATCTCTTGATGAGGCCGTGGGCGCGGCCCAGAGCGGCGACACCGTCAAGTTGCTCGCCAACCTCACCGTCACTGAGGCGGTTGTCACGGACAAGGTCATCACGCTCGACCTCAACGGGTG
>ONMP01000350.1 GCA_900318935.1 uncultured Actinomycetes bacterium | reverse complement strand
CCCGGCCTTCCGTTTTGCCTTTCCCCCGGTCTTCCGCAGGGGACAGCAGGCCAGGTAAGGGTTGCACTCGGGGAGCGGGCAGGCCAGGCAGGTCTCCCGCTCCGTCCGCATCGCCTCCGTCTCCTTGATCAGCGTCTGGCTCTTGTCCGGGCGGGGCTCCGTGCCCCATGGCCTGTGGGCCCCGCCCACCTTCGCCCCGCCGTCCACCCGGTAGACGCTCACAGCGCCAGCCCCAGCACCACCAGCACCCCCAGGGCGGAAGCCTGGCTGATAAGGGTCAGGTCCCGCATCTGCTGGTCCCGGTCCTCCTCGGCCTGAATAGCCCGCCGCCGGGCAGCGTCCCGCCTGTCCAGCCGTCTCTGCTGGTGGCCCTTGTGATTGCGGACCAGGTTGACCATCAGGTCAGGGTCGTCGATCTCCCGGACCGACGGGCACTTGCTCCCCACGGGAAGCATGAGAATATTGTCGTTCATGTCGTACCTCCTTTGTTTTGTACGGTGTTGTAAGGTTCCTGAAAGGTATCGCACTCGTGTAAATATCGTGTGATTCTCGTGTAACTCGTGTAATGGTTCCCTGCCGTCTCCCCTCCGCCCCGGGCCTCCGAAAGGTTGAAGCTATGCCCGAAACGCGATTGGTGGCAGGTGTATCCCAACGGCACGATGCCGACGTTCAAGATGCCTGGCCGTTCGTAGGCCCAATCGAGCGTCTCCTTCAACACTTCACCGTCGTTTGCATCGGGAACGAGCACGATCTGCGCGTGGAACTCGATTCCTGCTGCGAGCAGGCGATCGAGCACTTCGATGCCGTGTGCTGCGTGCTTGCCGATCATCCTTCGGCGCACGTCCTCGTTAATCACCTGCAGCGATACGCGCAGCGGTGAGATGTGTTGCTCGATGATGCGCGCTTCGTCGTCGGGCGTGATGTTGGTCAGCGTCACGAAGGTCCCCACGAGGAAGCTCAAGCGGAAGTCATCGTCGCGCAACGACAGCGACGGGCGCATGCCCTTCGGCAGCTGGTGCATGAAGCAGAACGTGCACGCATTGCGGCATTGCTTAACGCTGTCGAAGACCAAACCCTCGAACTCGAAGCCCCAATCTTCGCCCCATTCGCGCTCGAGCTCAACTTCTCCCACGTCGCCATCGGTGTCGATGTAAGAGACGGTGATGACATCGTCTGACGTGAGCCATCGCCAGTCGATTATGTCGCGGATGGGTGTGCCGTCGACAGCCGTTACGTAGCAACCCGGTGTGAAACCCGCATCATCTGCGGGTGATTCCGGAATCACATCCACGACGAGCGCGCGGCAGGTGAGGTCGCGGTCGAAATCTTTCGGAGGATACTGGCTCACAGCTTTTTCAGGAAATCGATGACGGCTTTGATTTGAGTTTCAGGGGTTGATGCGCCTGCCGTAACGCCGATAGTCGTGCAACCTTCGAACCATGTCGGGTCGATTTCGTCGACAGATTCGATGTGGTGCGTGCGCGGGCAGATGGCAGAGCAAATCTCGAAGAGCCTCGTCGTGTTCGACGAGTTGCGACCGCCGATGACGATGATCGCATCCACCTGAGATGCAAGTTCGGCGGCGGATTCCTGCCGATGGCGCGTCGCCAAGCAAATGGTGCGTTTCACGATGGGCGTGATGCCTTGGCTTTGTATAGCGTCTACGACTGCATCGAGGTTCTCGCGCTTCTGCGTCGTCTGCACCACTACGCCGATTGGCGCGTGCAGATCGGTCGGCACAGCATCGGGGGAAGCCACGATATCGACTTTCGCCCCCTCACGGAGTGCCCAAGCCTTGAGGCCTTCGACTTCAGGATGGCCTTCTTCGCCCACGACGATGACGCGGCATCCCTTCGCGGCGAGCTCCGCTGCCGCTTTCTGGGCGCGTGCAACGTGTGGGCATGTGGCGTCGACGATGGGAAGCCCGCGCGCCTCGACTGCTGCGTACACCTCAGGTGTGACACCGTGGCTGCGGATGATGATCGTGCCTTCGTCGACCTCGTCGGCCGATTCGGCGACATGCACGCCGAGCGACTCGAGGTCAGCTACCACTCCAGGATTGTGGATGAGCGGACCGAGCGTGTAGGCCTTCGCGTGGTTCTTCGAGGCCTCGATTGCCAAATCGAGCGCCCGCTGCACGCCGTAGCAAGCGCCTGCGTTCTCTGCGAGTACAACTTTCATGCAGTGGTCCTTCCTCGTTTTCCTAGGAAAGTGTAGCGCATGA
>ONMP01000288.1 GCA_900318935.1 uncultured Actinomycetes bacterium | reverse complement strand
GCAGGAATGGGACAAGACGTTCCCCAAGTCCTGAATTTGGCGTACGAGGAGGAGCAGGCAATCGCCACGGGCGAAGCGGCGTAGGCAGAGTTCTCCCGGCCTTCCTTCCTTGCGCCCGAAACGCACCTCGCGTTCCGGGCGCTTTCTTCTGGGCAAGGCCCAAGCAATGTCACCGTTTGCCGATTTGTGACCTGACGCTGACTGCCTCGTGCCTGCACATTGGCCTCATCCGGATAACCAAGGGAAAGGAACGGGCCAGCCCCCAGGATATGAGGGCCGGCCCATAAAGGTAGGTGCTTCCGCACTGCTCTTAGAACTCCACGGGCAGGTCGTAGTAGACGCACTTGAGGAGCTGCTCCATCTCCGCGGGAGACGGCTGGCGCGGGTTCGAGCCGGTGCAGGCGTCGGCGATGGCGTTGACGGCAACCTCGGGAGCCTTCTCGAAGAACTCCTTCTCGTCGATGATCGAGGTATCGGACTTCACGCCGCCCTGACCGTAGTTCTTGATGCCCTGCGGGATGTCGATCTTGTCGTTGATGTCGCGGATCATCTGCACGAGGGCGGCAACCAGCTCGTCCTCGGTCGCGCCGGCGAGGTGGAAGACTTCCTTGGCGATGTAGGCGTAGCGGGCGCGAGCGCGGTCGTCGCGGGCGTTGAACTGGATGACCTTGCCCAGGTACATGGCGTTGGCGCAGCCGTGGATGATGTGGCCGCCGGAGAACGCGGCGCCGGTCTTGTGGGCCATGGAGTGCACGATGCCCAGAAGGCCGCTCGAGAAGGCGATGCCGGCGATGCACTGGGCGTCGTGCATGTGCTTGCGGGCCTCCTTGTCGCCGGTGTAGCTCTTGGGGAGCCACTCGACGATCTCGCGCATGGCGTAGAGCGCGTTGGCGTCGGTGTAGGGGGAGGCGGCGGTGGAGACGTAGGCCTCGATGGCGTGGGTCAGTGCGTCCATGCCAGTGTGCGCACATAGCTTGGCGGGCATGGTGTAGGTGATCTCGGGGTCGACGATGGCAACGTCAGGCGTGATCTCGAAGTCGGCGATGGGGTACTTGATGCCCTCCTGGTAGTTGGTGATGATCGAGAAGGCCGTGACCTCGGTGGCGGTGCCGGAGGTGGAGGAGATGGCGCAGAACTTGGCCTTGGTGCGGAGCTTGGGGAGGCCGAAGACGATGCACATGTCCTCGAAGGTGGTCTCGGGATACTCGTACTTGATCCACATGGCCTTGGCGGCGTCGATGGGGCTGCCGCCGCCGATGGCAACGATCCAGTCGGGCTGGAAGGCGGCCATGGCCTCGGCGCCTTTCATGACAGTTTCGACGCTGGGGTCGCTCTCGACGCCCTCGAACAGCGCAACCTCCATGCCGGCTGCCTTGAGGTCAGCCTCGAGCTCATCGAGGAAGCCGCCGCGGCGCATCGAGCTGCCGCCGGAGACGATCATGGCGCGCTCGCCCTTGAAGTTCTTGACCTCATGGCGTGCGCCCTCGCCGAAATACAGGTCACGCGGGTTGGTGAAACGTCCCATATCACTCTCCTGTCAGTCTGGTTCCGGGTTGTCCCGGCCTCGTCAAGACAAGTCTGACCCCCAGGGACTGCCCACGGAAGTATCAAAGCGCTATGAGAGGGTATAGCCTGAAGCTATGGCATGGAGAGTCCGCGCAGCTTCTGGCTCATTTTCCGAGCGTGTGGAGAGAGAGGGATGCCCGGTCGCGTAAGCAGCCCTACCTCGACGGGCTCGGCGCCCGCAAGGGGAAGCGCGACAAGGCCCCCGCTCGCAGTCTCCGGACGACGTATCGCGAGCTGCATCATATAGCCATCGAAGTACCTGACGAGGCGCTTCTGCGTCTCTCGGTCAGTCGTGCGTACCACCTTGGAGGCGCTCGGCAGCTTCACGAGCGGCCCGCCCATGCCGGTATGCGTGAACGAGACCCAGCCCAGCATCACGCGGGTAAGAGATGAGAGGCCATCGGGCTCCACCTCGCTGAGCTGCGCAAACGGGCTGTTCTCCCGGACTAGGATGTAGGGGCGGGCCTCGGTGATGGCCGCATAGTGCAGATTGGCAGACCGAATCGCCACCGTAAGCGCATCCCGGTTGTGGCCGCTCAGGTAGATGATGCCAAGCTCGCTCATCTGCTGGCGAACGTCTTCGATGACGACGGATGCGGGAACCTCGCGCAGGCTGAACTCGAAGGCGTCAGCCTCACAACTGGCGAGGGTCTCGGCGAAAAGCTCGGTGAGCTGCGCCTCATGTGGGCAGGACAGGCAAAAGGAGGCACGCGGCCCCTCGCTTCCCACGTAGTGGGCCTCGAGCAGGTCAACCTGTTCGACCACCTGGCGGGCATAGGCGAGAAAGCGGTCACCCTCCTCGGTAAGCTCGACGCCGTGGTGCGAGCGCTTGAAGATCGTGATGCCAAGCTCCCGCTCAAGCTCGTGTATCGCCTTGGACAGGCTGGGCTGCGCGATGAAGAGCCGTGGGGCGGCAGCCGAGATGGAGCCGCGCAAAGCCACCTCAACCACGTATCTAAGCTGCTGGAGCGTCATGGGCACCTTCTGTTCGCTAGCCCTTCCTTGTATTGTAGCGCCACACCAGCAATGGGCTTCGCAACCCGCTCGTGGTGGAGCTGTCGATGATGGCTTTGCCCCAACATATCATATCTTGATCCTCCCCCACAAAACGGCTCCTCGCCGAGGAACACTCAGCGCGGAGCGCGAAAGCAGAGACAGCCTAGGGCACTTGGCAATTGCTTCAGCCGTTGGCTCTTGCCTACTCCGAGAGGAAGCGGAACTGGTAGTTCTCCGGCAGGATGTGCGTGTACACGAAGCTGATGAGCTTCCAGCTTCCGTCTGGCGTGCGGTGGTAGGTCTCCGTAGCCACGAAGGGATTGACGGCCTCGTTGCCGCCCACGAGCGCCGTGAGCTCCAGCTGGCGCAGGATTATGGCGATCTCGTCGTCGATCACCCGCACGTCGACGTGCTTGTCGTCGCGGCGCACGGTGACGATGTGCCTCTGCGCGATGGCCTCCTCCTCGGCGCCGCGGTC
>ONMP01000393.1 GCA_900318935.1 uncultured Actinomycetes bacterium | reverse complement strand
CGACAACCTGACAGCACGTGCAAAGGCAGCACACAAGCGCATCGCGTTTCCTGAAGCTGATTGTGCGGACATCCTTAGGTGCGCAGAGCAGCTGCTCGCCGGCGACATTGCCGACGTCACGCTCGTAGGCGACCCCGCAGCAATCGCGGAGCTTGCCCAGCAGGAGGGCATCAACGTCGAGGGTGCCGACATCTTTGACGTCACGAGCGATGACGCCCGTGCCTCCCTCGTGGAACCCGTGCTCGCCGCTACGGACATTTTCAAGGAGAAGGCCATCCTGCGCCGCGCCAAGAAGCCCATCAATGCCGCCATGTTCCTCGTCAAAGCTGGTCTCGCTGACTGCTGTGCTGCCGGTCGCGTGCTCACCACTGGTGACGTAATCATCGCCGCCCAGACCATCATCGGCCTGGCCCCCGGCGTTGACGCCATCTCCTCCATCGGCATCGTCGACGCGCCCGGCTTCGAGGGTCCCGAGGGCCCGATGCTCGCCATCGGCGACTGCGCCATCAACGTGCAGCCCGACTCCGAGACGCTCGCCTCCATCGCCATCTCCTCTGCCGACACCGTCGCCGGCCTGCTCGGCTGGGAACCGCGCGTAGCCATGCTCGCCTTCTCGACCGACGGCTCTGCCGAGCACGAGTCCATCGACGTCATCCGCGAGGGCATCCGCATCGCCAACGAGCGCAGGCCCGACGACGGCGAGTTCCAGCTCGACACCGCCATCAACCCCGTCACCGCCAGCCGCAAGCTCAAGCGCGAGAGCGCCGTCGCCGGCAAGGCCAACATCCTCATCTTCCCCAACATCCACGCTGGCAACATCGGCGTCAAGCTCATCCAGACCTTCGGCCATGCCGACGCCTACGGCCCCGTGCTGCAGGGCTTCGCCAAGCCTGTCTGCGACTTCAGCCGCTCCGCGCCTGTCTCCGAGATGATGGGCAACATCCTCATGCTGCTCGTCCGCGCAGCGTAACGCATCTGTCGCAGGGTTGGCGGGAAAGGCTGGGCCCTCTCCCGCCAACTGCTCTTAAGAAAGGTAACCACCATGGCACATCGCATTCTCACGCTTTCCCCTGGCTCCACCTCCACCAAGGTCGCCGTGTTCGAGGACGACAAGCCCGTTTTCAAGGCCAACGTGCGGCACGACCCCGCGGAGCTACGCCAGTTCGACCTCGCGAAGGATCAGCTGCAGTACCGCATCGACACCATCGAGCGCGAGCTCGCGTCGGCCAACGTCACGCTCGACTCCATCGACGCCTTCAGCGGCTACTGCGGAGGCATGGGCCCCACCATCGGCGGCATCTTCGCCATCGACGACACCGTCTGCGAGCACGTGCTCAACTGCGGCATGAACCATCCCGCCATCCTGGGCGCCCTCATCCTGCGCTCCTTCGCTCAGAAAACCGGCAAGCCCGCCTATGCCGTCAACCAGCCTGACACCGACGAGCTTGACGACGTGGCACGCATCACGGGCTATCCCGGCGTCTATCGCAAGAGCCACGTGCACTGCCTCAACCAGAAGGAGTGCGCAATTCGCTATGCAAGCTCGCTCGGCAAGGCTTACGAGGACATCAACGTCATCGTCGCGCACGTAGGCGGCGGGCTTTCCGTGGCGGCACATCGCGCTGGCCGCATGGTCGACACCAACGACGTGCTCGAGGGTTCTGGTCCCTTTGCCCCCAACCGCTCCGGAGACGTGCCCCTGAAACCCGTCGTGGCCCTCGCCTTCTCCGGCGAGCACGACAAGAAGGAGATCATGGGCGTCATCGGAAAGACCGGCGGCCTGCTGGGCCTTGTCGGTACTGACGACGCCATCGCCATCAACGAGCGCATCGCCGCCGGTGACGCATGGGCAAAGGTGGTCTACGAGGCCATGGCCTACCAGACCGCCAAGGCAATCGGTGCCTTCGCTGCCGCTCTCAAGGGCAAGGTTGACGGCATCATCCTCACGGGCGGCGTCTCTAACGACAAGGGCTTCGTGGCTTACATCGAGGAGCGCGTGGGCTGGATTGCTCCCGTGGTCGCCTATGGCGGGGACTTCGAGATGGAAGGCTGCGCTGCTGGCGCCGTACGCGCCCTCGAGGGCACCGAGGCCGTCATGACCTACACGGGCGAGCCCTCCTGGAAGGGTTTCCAGATGGAGGGTGCCTTCGCTGACGTCGAGGGATAGGGCTCCTTCGTCCCCAACTCCGAAAAG
>ONMP01000291.1 GCA_900318935.1 uncultured Actinomycetes bacterium | reverse complement strand
TACGAGATCAAGAAGACCGACGGCACCGCAGCTGGCACCGCCGAGCTCGCCGACGCCGTCTACGGCATCGAGCCGAACATCCCCGTCATCCACCAGGTCATCGTTTGCCAGGACGCTTGCCTGCGTCAGGGCACCCATGCGACCAAGAACCGCCACGACGTCTCCGGCGGCGGCAAGAAGCCCTATCGCCAGAAGGGCACCGGCCGTGCCCGCCAGGGCTCGACCCGCGCTGGCCAGTGGACCGGCGGCGGCGTGATCTTCGGGCCCCTGCCCCACAGCCACGCCCTGCGCGCCAACAACAAGATGAAGAAGCTCGCCATGCGCTCCGCGCTCTCGGCCAAGCTCGCCGACTCCGAGCTCGTGCTTCTTGACGAGCTCAACATCGAGGAGCCTTCCACAAAGAAGGCCGTCGCCCTGCTCAAGGCACTCGGTCTCACCGACAAGCGCGTCACCGTTGTGCTCGACAACGACGGCATCGAGGAGTTCCTCTCCTTCCGCAACATCCCCGGCGTTGAGGCGCTGCCCGTTTCGGTCGTCAACACGCGCGACCTGCTTGACAACGCGGCCGTCATCATGAGCGTCGAGGTCGCAAAGACCCTTGAGGAGGCGCTTGCATAATGAACTCCCCGTATGAAGTCATCATCCGCCCGGTCGTCACCGAGCGCTCCTTCGACCTCATGGAGCAGGGCAAGTACACCTTTGAGGTGGCTCGCCAGGCTCCCAAGGAGGAGATTCGCGACGCAGTGCAGAAACTCTTTGGCGTGCACGTCGTGAAGGTCAACACCATCAACGTCAAGCCCAAGAACCGCCGCGTGCGCTACGTCAAGGGCAAGACCCGCCGTTGGAAGAAGGCCATCGTCACCATCGCCCCCGGCGAGACGATCGAGATCTTTGCGAACGACGGCGTCGACATCATCAGCGAGTAAGCAAGGGCGCTCGTCTCGTCCGAGGCGGGCGCATGTTTGCCGCGCGTGATGGATACGCGCGGTACCGTGGTACGTCCGGTGTCACCCTGCCGAGGCAAAAGCCTCAGTCCCTTAAGCAGGGTGGCCAACGGAGAAAGAAAGGGAAATTGTAATGGCAGTCAAGCACCTAAAGCCCACAAGCGCGGGTCGGCGCTTCCAGACGATTTCGGACTTCGCCGAGATCACGACGGACAAGCCCGAGAAGTCGCTTTGCGAGCCCCTGCCCAAGAAGGCCGGTCGCAACAACGACGGTCACATCACGGTTCGTCATCAGGGTGGCGGACACAAGCGCAAGTATCGTCGCATCGACTTCAAGCGCCTTCATGACGACGTGCCGGCCAAGGTCGCCACGATCGAGTACGACCCCAACCGCTCGGCGCGCATCGCCCTGCTCCACTATGTTGACGGCAAGAAGGCCTATATCCTGGCCCCTGCCGGCCTCAAGGTTGGCGACACGGTGATCTCGGGCACCAAGGACATCGACATCAAGCCCGGCAACGCCATGCCGCTCTCGCAGATTCCTGTGGGCACGCTCGTCCACGCTGTGGAGTTCCAGCCTGGCAAGGGCGCCGCGATGGCTCGTTCGGCTGGCACCTCCGTGCAGCTTATGGGCAAGGACAACGGCTACGCCGTCCTGCGTATGCCCTCCTCCGAACTTCGCCGCGTTCTGCTCACCTGCCGCGCCACCATCGGCGTCGTGGGTAATGCCGACCACTCCAACATCGTCATCGGCAAGGCCGGCCGCAAGCGCTGGCTCGGCGTTCGCCCGACGGTTCGCGGTACGGTCATGAACCCCGTCGACCACCCGCACGGCGGCGGCGAGGGCAAGAACCACACCTCTGGCCGTCCCTCCGTCACGCCTTGGGGCAAGCCCACGAAGGGCTACAAGACGCGCGACCCCAAGAAGGGCAGCAACCGCCTGATCATCCGTCGTCGCAAGACAAAGACGAAGTAGCCGGTAAACGAGTAGTAGGAGTAAGCAAGTATGAGCAGAAGTCTCAAGAAGGGTCCGTTCGTGGAGACTCGCCTCCTCACGCGCGTTGCCGCGCAGAACGAGGCGGGAACCAAGGAAGTCATCAAGACCTGGTCGCGTGCCTCCACCATCTTCCCCGAGATGGTCGGTCACACCATCGCCGTGCACAATGGCCGCACGCACGTGCCCGTGTACATCACCGAGTCCATGGTCGGCCACAAGCTGGGCGAGTTCTCCCCCACGCGCACGTTCCGTGGACACAAGGTTAAGTAGGGGGTAGTCACACATGGCAGATACCGCTAACGTTATGCAGGCCCGCGCCACGGCCAAGTTCGTGCGTGTGGCTCCTCGCAAGGCCCGCCTCGTGGTGGACCAGATTCGCAACAAGTCCGTAGACAAGGCCCGTGAGCTGCTGCAGTTCAACAACCGCGCTGCTGCCGAGCCGGTCGCCAAGGTTCTCAACTCGGCCGTCGCGAACGCCGAGAACAACCATGGCATGCGTGGTGCCGACCTTGTCATCGCCGCCGCGTACGTGGACGAGGGTCCCACCATCAAGCGCTTTCGCCCGCGCGCCAAGGGCTCCGCATCGCGCATCAACAAGCGCACGAGCCATATCACCATCGTAGTCGCTCCTCGGAAGGAGGCGTAAGGTTCATGGGCCAAAAGGTACACCCCACTGGGTTCCGTCTGGGCACCACCGAGCAGTGGCGTTCTCGTTGGTACGCCGACAAGGACTATGCTCAGACTCTCGGTAACGACCTCGCCATTCGTAAGTTCCTCACCAAGCGCCTCGAGCGCGCCGCTCTCTCGCGCGTTGACATCGAGCGCGCCGGCGAGAAGGTCCAGGTGACCATCTACACCGCTCGCCCCGGCATCGTCATCGGCCAGAAGGGCGACGTCATCGAGGTCAAGCGCCCCGAGCTCGACGCAAACCTCGTCGCTCAGTCCATCGCCGAGCAGCTCGAGGGCCGCGTCGCCTTCCGTCGCGCCATGCGCAAGGCCGTTCAGACGGCTCGCAAGTCCGGCGCCAAGGGCATCCGTATCCAGTGCTCCGGTCGTCTTAACGGCGCCGAGATGGGTCGTCGCGAGTGGTACCGTGAGGGCCGCGTGCCCCTGCACACCCTGCGCGCCGTCATCGGCTACGGTGAGGCCACGGCTAGCACCACGATGGGCGCCTGCGGCGTCAAGGTTTGGATTTACCTCGGCGAGAAGATGAAGGGCCAGCCCGCGCCCAACCCGGCGCTCGAGGGTGGCAACCGTCCGCGTCGCCGCAACGATAGGAGGGGTCGCTAATGCTTGCACCTAAGCGTGTACTTCACCGCAAGGTTCAGCGCGGTTCCATGAAGGGCAAGGCCAAGGGCAACACCACGCTGCACTTTGGCACGTATGGCATTCAGGCCCAGGAGGCTCACTGGATTACCAACCGCCAGATCGAGGCCGCCCGTGTTGCCATCACTCGTCGTATGAGGCGTGGCGGCAAGGTGTGGATCACCATCTTCCCCGACAAGCCCATCACAAAGAAGCCGGCCGAGACCCGCATGGGTTCTGGTAAGGGCAACCCCGAAGAGTGGGTAGCCGTTGTCAAGCCCGGCCGCATCATGTTCGAGATCGACGGCGTTCCCGAGGAC
>ONMP01000292.1 GCA_900318935.1 uncultured Actinomycetes bacterium | reverse complement strand
ATGCATGCCCAAGATACCCGAGAACGCCTCCTCGCGTGCGGCACCTAGCGCCCATACCGCGCCCATGGCACTCAGCAAGTCATATACCATCGCACGTCCCGGCAGAGGAAGCAGCCCCTCTAGTACGAGGCCGTCTGAGAACCTCAGTCGTACATAGGGAAGGCCGTTCTCATCCATACTGAGTAGCTCGGCACGCACCGCACAGCCCGCACCGTCACCAACCCGCCACACGCTCACACCAGCAGGCTTGGCATACTCCTCTTCGATGAGATTCGAGAAGTCATCCGCATCCGTGAGCACGATTGCGCAATCATAGCCGTCCACAAGACGCATACCGCTCACGATCTGGCCTTTCGCGCGGGCAATGCCCTCACGCGACCCGAGGTTTCCAATGTGGCTCGTCCCCACGTTCGTGACGACCGCCACGTTTGGCTTCACTACGTCGGAAAGCCGCTCCATCTCTCCAGGCATATTCATGCCCATTTCCACGACGACAGCCTCGTCCGTGGACGAGGCGCCAAAAAGCGTGAGCGGAACGCCAAGGAGGTTGTTGAAGTTCCCCTTGGTAGCATGCGTCACGCGCGTGGTCGAGAGCGCTGCCGCGAGCATATCCTTGGTGGTGGTCTTTCCCACCGACCCAGTCACCCCCACCACGGCCCACTGCGAGTTGCGCAGTCGCCATGCACGGGCAAGACGCAGCATGAACTCCTCGCCATCATCAGCCATAGCCCTCACCACGGCCGTACCATGGAGTCCGGCAACCTCCAACAGCTCATCGTCAGCAGGAGCCGTGAGCACCACCACGTGTGCACCCGCCTCGATGGCTGACTTCGCGAAGTGGTTGCCATCTACCCGCTCGCCGCGCAGCGCGACGAACGCCCTGCCCGCAACCACAGCACGCGAATCAATGCACACGCCCTCGAACGTCGCCGAGGCCTGACCCGCCACCAACGCGGCGCGTGTCGCCTCCAACATGTCCGCAACCGTCATGCGTATCATTGCATCCCCTCCCCAGCTAGCGCGTAAACGACGGAACGCTCAAATCTGCTAGAACCTCACCCATGATAGCCGAGAACACCGGTCCCGCAGATGAGTACGACATATATGGAGTTTCATTCAAGCCGACGTACACCAGTGCCTCAGGGTCTTTTGCGGGAGCAAAGCCTATGAGCGAGGCAAGATACTTGTTTTTGAGGTACTTGCCGTTCTCCGCCTGCTCTCCCGTGCCCGTCTTTGCCGCCACATCATAGCCCTTGACAGCAGCCGACTGCCCAGTACCGTCCTCGACCACGGTACGCATCATGTCCGCCACCTTCTCTGCCGTGGCTGCCGACACCGAGTTGCCCCCGTTCTCCCACTCGAGGTTGCCTCCATCGACGCTCACCACGAAATGCGGTGTCGTGAGCTCGCCCCCGTTTGCAATCGAGCCGACCGCACGCACCATCTGCACCATGGGCACCGCAATACCCTGTCCAAAGGACATGGAGCCTACCGAAGAGGGGTCGTACTGATTGCGCGTCTTCACGAGGCCCACTGCCTCACCGGGATAGTCGATGCCCGTGAGCGTGCCGATACGAAACGCCGTGATGCCCTCTGCCAGTGCGTCAGCCCCGATGGCCTCCTCGGCGATAAGGGCGACACCGACGTTTGAGGAGCGCCGAAGGACCTCGCGCAGGTTCATGTCCGTGGTTACGTTCCTACCGTCCTCGTCCTCCACGAGGTCCTGTCCGACGCGCATGGTGGGCGGCACCGTGAAGTAGTCATTCGCACTCACCGTGCCGCTCTCCAAGCCTATGGCAGCGGTCAGTACCTTAAAGATGGAGCCTGGCTCGTATGAGGCGGAGACGAGCTTGAGATTGAGCGCCTCGTTCGTGATGGAATCGGGATTCGCAAGGTCCGCATAGGGCGTCGAGCACGCAGCTATGATTTCACCGTTTCGCGGATCGCACACCATGCAGAGGCCAGTCTTTGCCTTGTTTGTCACGACGGCTTGCTCGACCTGGTCTTCGACGAACGCCTGTACATCCTTGTCGATGGCCAGCACGATGTCATCGCCGTCGATCGGGTCCCGAGTCTCGTAGGCACCCCCCGCAATGGGTATGCCGCCAAGCCCCGTCTCCAGTATCATTTGCCCGTCTTTGCCAGCAAGGACCTCGTCATAGGCCAGCTCGATACCCGAGATTCCCTTGCCGTCCGTATCCACCATGCCGAGCACCTGTCCAGCCACGCGCCCAAAGGGGTACACCCTGTGCATCTGGCTCAGGAGGTAAACGCCGGCATAACCCTCCGTACGCAGCTCGGAACGCAGCGACTTGCACGCCTCCTTGTCCGCCTTGCGCGCAAGGTACTCGAAGGTGGAATCCTTCTCCATGATATCACGATAGGCCACGGCATCTCCACCGAGCCACTTCTCGACCAGCTGCGCTTGTTTTGAGGCATCAGCTATCTCCTTGGGGTTGCAATACACGTCGTAGCATTCCTCGCTCCTTGCGAGGACGTTACCATTCCGGTCATAGATAGTGCCACGGCGCGCCTTGAGCTCGATGATGTTGGTGTGGCGCTGCTCGGCCTCTTTGGCATATTCCGGGCCCAAGATGATCTGCAGGTGTATGAGGCGCACGCAAATGAGGCCCATGATGATCAACAAAAGCACAAACACATGCTTAAGAGACCCGTTGGCAGACCCTCCCCCAGTGGAAAGGCGCCTACGCGATCTCTCGTCGCCGGATTTCCTCTCGTGTCGCGTGGCTCGGCTCATGCCGACCTCTTAGCCCATGTCTAGACGCTCTACCTCGCTGGCATGCACCATGCCGAGGTTCTGCGTGGCGATGCGTCCGATACGCTCAGAGCCACTGAAAAGCGAGCGCTCGATCTGCAGGTCCTCGTTCAGGGTACGCAAGTCCTTGATCTGCGAGCTTATGGCCTCATTGCCCTGAAGCATAGCGACCGTTCCCGCCGTAAGCGTCACACGGACCGCGCCAATCGCACA
>ONMP01000293.1 GCA_900318935.1 uncultured Actinomycetes bacterium | reverse complement strand
CTCGGCCAGCTTCTTGTCCGAGGACGGCCTCACGCCGCCCTCGCGACCGAGCCCGGCGATCTCCGGCTCGGGCAGACCCGAGTCGGCCATCGCGGCGAGCCCCTCGCCCTGGCCGCGCGTGAGGTCGTAGGTGACGGAGCGGGTGTGGCGTATGCGGCGTCGCGGCGTCGCGGGCTGGGCGTCTTGCTTGGCGTTCTCCTGCGCCTGGGCGGCGGGCTGCTCCTGGACCACAGGGCCGACGTCCTCCGCGGGCTGGTCCGCCTGCGCGGCCAGGGCCTCCACCGGTGTCGCGTCCGCCGCGGGCTGGACGGCCTCCGGGGCGCCGGCATCGGGCCCCTCGATCGCGGGGCCCTCCCCCTGCTCCGGGCCGCCCGTGACCGCGGCGACGACGCCCGCGACCGCGTCGAGGACGGAGCCGTCCTTCTCGGAAGCGCCTTCGGCCTCCGCGCCGCCCTCGGCCTGCGCGGCCAAGTTCGAGTCACTGGCCTCTGGCGCGCCTTCTTGCTTGCCGGCGACAGCATCCTGCGCGGCGCCCGCCGCCACGTTGCCCGGGGTCCCTTCGCCCCGCGCGTCCGCGGGCGACACGGCACCGGCGGTCTGCTCACCGGGCTGCGCGTCGGCGGGCGCCTCGGCGCTCTCGGACTGCCCACTGGGCTGCGCTGCGTCGGCGGGCACCTCAGTCTCGGCGGCCCCTGCCGCGTCCTGGGCCTCCGCGTCGCTTGAGCCCCCTGCGGGCTGTGAGTCGCCCTGCTGCCCGTCCGGAGTCTGTCCCTCAGCTGGCGCGTCCTCACCGGGCTGCCCTTCCTCGGCTTGCTGCCCCCCGGTCCGCGCCAGCCACTCCTCGTCGCGCGCCTCGGTGTCGGCGATGCGGATCACCTTGTAGGTGATTGCTGTGCCGTTGTCGAGCACGCCCACCTCGTCATCCTCGCGCACGGGACCCCAGCCCTCGGGGTCCGCCTGCGCGGAGAGGTTCTTCTTGCCCGTGGCCTCGATGGTGGACTTGAGCATCGCGTCGGTGACGACGTTCATGGACTCCACGAGCTCCGAGATCGGACGGTCCGCCAGGGAGTTGAGCCCCTGCCCCTCGAGATCGGCTTGCGGAGAACCTTTGGCCTTCTTCCAGCGGTTGTACAGCTCCTTGTACCCGGTTCCGACAATCTCCCAGGACTTCGTGACGAGCCAAATCTGCAGGATGACGGTGATCTCGGCACCACCCGACACGATGACTTGCGGGCACGGGTGCGTTTTGGTGTCGAGCTCCCCACGGTAGGTGAATCCAAGGTAAATTGTCAGCGTGCACTTGGCCTGGAGTGAAACTGAGGCCGCGCCGCGGATGCCCACGCCGAGGCTGAAGAACGGGGACACGCTCACCGTTATCGTGAGTCCGGTGTCCGTGTAGTCGAAGTGCCAGTTGCTGAAGCTAAGCAGTGCCTTCATGAAGTCGGCCTTGGATCCGGTGCGCGCCTTCTTCGAGTACATGCCACAGCCAAGGAACACGAGGAAGCTACCTTTGACCCCAATGCTTATGATGAAGGGTATACCGAAAGCCACGAACTGCTCTGCCACTGACGCTTCGAGGTTGACCATGACCTGGGCCCCGACGCTTCCCCGAAAGAGGCCTGTGTCCCAGTCGTACGTGGCTCCCGCGACGAGCTGCAGACCGCCCATACATTTCACGTTGGGGAAGAGCTTGCCATGGCCAAACATGTTGGACCCATCATCGCGAGTCCAGACCGACTCAACTCCATTATACGCAGCAGCAATTCTCTTATTGAAACCGTTGAATGAGTCCTTCGCGTCATTGACCGGCCAGCTGTGCCAGCCATCCGTCGCGGGATTATTGGTGTACTTGTAGCCCCACATCGAGGGAAAACCGCTGTGTTTGTCGGTGTCGTATTTGCCATCGGCACCCTTTTGACGGTTGTAACCTGGCTTGACCGTAAGCTGGAAGCTGCCGAAGGGGTTGATGCTGACGTTGACGGGGAACGAGGGCGTCCACGCTTCGGTTATCGAGCCTCCGCCGATGAGCGGCAGGAACGATGGAAGCTTAATGTCCAACGCGGTGTTGACGCTCCCGAGGCTGAATGGCTTGAACTCGTCATCATCACTATAGCCAGACTCCTCCACCACGCCCTCGGCCACGCCAAAGTGCAGGTTGATGCACTTGGTCACCCCGCTCTGGGTCACGTCGAGGACTACCTTACACCCTATCGGGAGGTAGTCGTCATGACCCTCCTGCAGGAACTTGCCCTCGAACTTGACGTTCGCAACGCCGTCAACCGCGGACGACGCTCGCTCTTCGCCTGCACTCTGAGCGCCACGGTCGTCTCCTGGGCCGCCAGCCCGCAGAGCACGATGGTGAACGCGTGGGTCTCGGAGTTTCTCGAGGTCGCGATGAAGTCGTTGTCCGTGTAGAGCACGTCCCACTCGTCGAAGCAGGCCTTGAGCGGGTACATCTGGTTCTCGCGCGACCTCGTCGGGATGATGTGTGCCACGCCGCCGGTGAAGCGCATGAGGCCCGTCGCGAACTTGCGGAAGCCGTCGCTGCCGGGGTCCACCTCAATGGAGCCGTAGAAGCGGTACTCGCTGAGCTTCGTGCGATCCTCGCCCTCGTCACAGCGGGCGAGCTCGGTGACGTCGAGCGTGACCATGCCGTACTCGTCGGTGTAGCCCTCGACGACCTTGTCGTTCTCCGACGAGACGATGCGCACGTAGGCGCCCTCGACGACCGTCTCGGCCCTCGTGGACATGTCGGCCACCTGCACGCCCACCTCGTTGGCCTTGAGCTTAACGACTTTGATGACCGAGGTGCCCGCGCTGCCGGCGTCCTGCTCGAGCGACTCGGACCAGTCGTCCTCCTCGGCCAGCGCCGTGACGGGATAGACCATCATCCCCGGTATGGTGGCGATGAGGCCGCCCGCTAGCTGCATGAAGCCACGACGCGTGACGCCCTCCCTTGCCAAATCCCTGAACTCCATGAACAGATCCTTAAGGTTCTTTAATTAATCCACGATAACAACATGATACCCTATCTGAGCGACTCCCCCACTTCACATTCTCTATGCGGAACACAATTCTATTGTTTGTTCGTTATCGTTTGGGCTCCAGTGCCTCCGGCAACTCGAAGTCGACTTATCGGAAAATACGCTCTGCCCCTTTGATGAATATCAACGGCTCGTGATATAAAAGGTTCTGTTGGCATGTATTGAGAAACCGACCAGCGACGAGACATGGAGGTTAGGATCGCATGGCAGGATTCATCACCGCACTCATCAAGCAACGCAGGGATGCAAAGAAGGCTGGCCCAGACACCAGCGGTAGGCTCAAGGAAATCATCGACATCATCCGAAAGTATGACTATGACGATGGCATCACGCCCGAGATCGTAGTGGGCATCATCCAGGACCTTGGACCTACCGCCGTCAAGATTGGCCAGATTGCCTCCCAGCAGTCCGAGCATATCCCACCCGACTACTGCGATGCTCTCGCAAAGCTCCGCTCAAGCGTGGCCCCCATGGACCTCGAGACCGTTTATGCCCAAATCGAAAAGTACCTCGGCAAGCCAGTGGACGAGCTCTTTGCCTCCTTTGACAGCAAGCCCTTGGGTTCGGCTTCCATCGGACAGGTACACAAGGCCACGCTCTTTGATGGTACGGTTGTAGCCGTGAAGGTCCGTCGCCCAGGCGTCGTGGACACGGTCGCGCGCGACTTTGCCCTCCTCGAGAAGGTTCTCGACACCTTCCTCAAGGACGGCATTGGCGGCATCGACATCAAGGCCCTGATCTTGGAACTCGAGAAGACCTCAAAGACGGAGCTCGACTTCACCAATGAGGCGGCTAATCTCGAGCGTTTCTGGGAAAACAACTCCAGCCGCCCAGGCGTCGAGGCACCCAAGTGCTATCGCGAGCTCACCAACGAGGCCATCCTCACCGAGGACTTCGTCACGGGCACCGAGGTCAGCGACATTAGCTACCTTGACTCCCTCACCGAAGACGAACGCGACCGCATCGCGGCTCTCATCTCAGACAACTTCGCTTCGCAGGTCCTCGTCGACGGCTTCTACCACGCCGACCCCCACTCGGGCAACGTGTTGATCAAGGAGCCGATTCCTGTCACCGAGAGCGACGAGGAAGAGGAGAGTGTCGTTGCCACAGAGGGTGACGAAGCCAACACCACCACAGAGGTCGAGGCCACGGAGGACGAAGCTGCCGAGACCAAGCTTCCGGAGCACGGTATCGAGTGGATCGACTTCGGCATGATGGGCGTGCTCACCCAACAGCAGCGCCAGATTCTGCTCGACCTCGTTACCGCCATCGTTATGCAGGACGCCTATAGCCTTAAGCGTACGGTGCTGAAGGCAGCACAGCCACAAGGCGACATCGATCACGGAGCCTTGCTCGAACTCTGCGAGGGCATGTGCGGAGAATACACCGGATCTGACTTCGGCGACTTCGAGCTCGGCGATCTCCTTGGGACGATCATCAGCAATCTTCAGGACGAGAGCTACAAGATCGACCCCTTCCTCACCAACCTCTCACGCGGAATCATCGCTGTAGAGGGAACCGTCAAGACGCTCAGCCCACGCATCAACATCCTGAACTACTTCATTGACAAGGTGGATGTCAAGACTGGTCTTGACCTCGACTTCAGTAACCTCGACAGCGAGGCCCTTGCAGAAATGAACGGACCCATCGCAATGGAGTTGCTGAAGTTCTTTGACAGCACCTCCCGGTCCTCGGCAAAGACCGCTGAGACGCTCGACATGCTTGAGAAGGGTCAAATCAGGGTACGGACCGACTTCAGCTTCGAGGAGAAGGCTCTGGCATCGGTCGATCGAATCGCGAGCAATGCCATCAAGGCGCTCCTGGTCGTCGCGTTCTTCATCGGCTCCTGTCTGCTGTGCACGGTACCCGTAACCGCAATGGAAACTAGGCCGCTCCTTGTGGCCTTCCCCGTTCTGGGATCGATTGGCTACGTTGTGAGCGTCTTCTTCGCATACCGCCTCTACCAAAACATCAAGAGGAACAACATTACCAAACGGCACTTCAGCTATGCCTCGGTAGATGTAAAGGATAAGAGAGTGAAGAAGATGGATGATCCACTCAACCCGCTCCACTTCTTCATGAACCGGGTAGGAAAGCACAGCGTCATCGCCATGCTCTATGAGAAGAACGACTCCACGCGCGACATATTCGTGAAAACACTCGCTATGAGTGGACGAGGCAATGGTGTCGCCGGTAGCGACGTGGGGGCAAACTACTGCTC
>ONMP01000385.1 GCA_900318935.1 uncultured Actinomycetes bacterium | reverse complement strand
GTCGATCGTGTCCATACTGGCATCCATCGATGCGCTTATGGAGCCAATCGGAAGGTTGGCCTGACCATTCTCGATAAGGAAGGAATACGTCCGACCGTCTTCGCCGAGACCTGCGTCGTGCTCCTCTATGTACGTGCGCACGGCAGGAAGCTCTGCCACAACGTCAACCCACACGCCGTCCACGGCGCGTCTGCGAGTATTCTCAATCGTTACCTTGCTGCCCGTACCACCTCTCGTCACAAATGATATCGCGGTAACGTTATCGGCCGAAACAGCCTCACGCGCCTGCTGCTGCACGATGCCGTCGAGCCATGACTTGATCGTTCCCTCGTCGGTGCCCATGGCGTCGACGAGTGGCATGTAGTTGCTGCTATAGTAGTTATAATCCCAAAGGTCCGGATAGTCAGGATAGGTCGGACTCTTCCAGTACTCTATGAGCTTGTCATAGTTAATGGATTCCTGTTTGTAGCCGTCGTTGACCATCTGCGTCACGGCCCGCCCGGCTATCCGAATGAGGTTGAATTCGTACATCGCTTGTACGTGGTTCTTCAGGAACTCGGCACGGGAATCTTCCGGCATTACGGCCACGGCGTCCTGTATCTCTGCGTCATACTCCGAAACGCCCATTTCGTACTTGGCAGGCGGGAAATACAGATGCAGGCCACTCGACCTAAGCGTGTTGTTCTGTGCCTCGGCACCCAAGAAGAAGCGGGACTCCTTGCTCATGCCCGAAGTGCAACTTGCATAGACGATGTCTGGGTTGGACAGGATGCCCAGCAGTGTACTTGCTGCGTCGGTGTATGCGCTCGAATAGTCGATACCCTGGCTGTCCACGGCATCGGGCTCGAGCTCCCAGAGAGAGACCCCAAGCTGCGAGATGAGGTTGCCGAGGTCATAGAACACACCGCCCTCGTACACGATGGAGCCCTTGACGGACCGCATCTCGTCATAGAATTGCCCCTCTTCGATCTGGCTCCTGAGGGTGGCACCAACGGTGGACAGAGCATCCACGAAGCCACTGTTTAGAAGCGCGTTCATGTCTATGAGCGCCATGGTGGCTTCTTGGCGCGTGCCGTCCTCGTAGCCTGCGTCGTAGTAAGCGTTAAAGTCGTCAACGAGCTTCCTGCCAAGGTCGAACGTGTTCGCATTTGGATCCTCGCCGAGCTTGTTGAGCCAGCCCGTGTAGACCTGGCCGCGCCCTGGCACGGTTTCGGGGCTCGCGATGTAGTAGTCCGTGTAGTCGGCGATGCCCAGGGTGATTTCGGTGCTGCCCATGAGGCAGGCATCGAAATTCACGAAATCGAATGTCCCATCGTTGTCGACATTGTCATCGCCCAGGTTCGTAACCTTGTTGTTCTTTAGGGCGTCGAGTATCTGTGCGAAGGTCATCGTGTTGGACGCGAACCACGACTGTTCGCGACGAATGTCCAATGCGAAGCCCCCGGTCGGTCCGCCGCCGTGATCCCACAGGATGAGGTCGTATTTCTCGGCCGGATAATTGTCTACGCAGTAGTTTATGAAGCCCTTGAGCGTTTCGGGATCCGACATCCATTCCGGGTCTTCCGTGTTATCTGCCCGATGGTCCTTCAGACCGTTGCCGTCGAGCAGTACCAGCTTGCCGGGATTTGTAGCGGCGCCCGTGCTCTTGGCCTCCCAGATTTGGTTGTATGGACCGCTGATCTGTGATTTCGGATTGTGACGCACGATTTCCTCATCGAATATCGGATTGCCGGTCTCGGCCGCGTCTTCGGGAACCTCGATGCCATCGGGGTAGACCAAGAACCCGATGACGCGAACGTCCTCGCCGTTGCCGAAATTCGAGTCCAGGACCTGGCGCAGGTTGATGCTCGCCATGCCCGAGTCTTCCTCGAGGTCCGACCCGCAAACATAGAGCATGATGGTCCGCTTGGCAGTGGTTGCGTTAGTCTGCAAGGGGTCAGCCTGGACCTCAATGATGTCGTCCGGAGAGGCGCTGGATATACCTTCGTCGTCGGCGAACGCCAGCGCGCTAGGGAGCAAGAGTCCGACGGCCAGAGCAACCATCCAAACAAGAGCCCACAATGCAATTCTGCTTGCCGCCTTTTTTCGAACCGTATTTGTTCCCGCAAAAGTCTCTATACCATGGATCGTCATGTTCATCGCGCCTCCCTTGTCCCACGCGCCGCGATGTTGCGTTACAACATCAAGAACATAATACAGGTTTTTTTGCACGAACATGAGCATGAGGTGAACGTATTGATGCATGACATTTGCCGTGTGGCAATTGAGCAAGTGCCACTGTCGCAACTCGCAGAGGCGCATGTTTTTGGCCCAGAGCGCGCGTTTGCCTCGTCGTAGGATAGGTCGGAGCAAGGGATAGCCGTAGTGGAGAGTGAGTCGCCAAGGGTCTGCGAGGGCTTACGAGGCTTTATGGCAGCTCCGTGAGCCATCCGTTGTCTTCATCGAAGTCATCGTCGTCATCATACGCGCCGTTGTCCACGATTTGGTTCTCGAGCTCCCTGAGAATGCATTCTGGCGTCGAGGGATTTTGGCACAATGCATCGATGACCTTCCAATTCGGATCATAGCGCCTCTCGCGCAATCATAGGTAGATGCGACTTCCAGGCGATGCCTGGGGCTAATTCTGTGCACGCATCTGTGCGTAGAGAACCCTCACGAACGTCTGGGGGTCGTCTTTGTATGTAACGCACGCCTTGGACTCGAAGAGGCGCCGATTTGCCTAGGTTGCGTGGGAACGATGATGCGAGGCCGGGACGAGGCATGAGAGGGGATTGCCTGCTACCCGAAGAACAACCTCTCCGCATTCTCCGTCGTGGCGGCCGCCACCTCTTCCACCGTGATGCCGCGCAGCCGGGCCACTTCCTCGGCGATCATCGGGATGGCCGTCGAGTCATTGCGCGTGGATGGGAAGCCCGAGGGAAGCACGTAGGGCGCGTCCGTCTCCAGCACAATGCGGTCGAGCGGAGCGATTGCCACAGCATGGCAATGCCCGCCGTGCCGCCCTGACTTGTCCTGTGAAGTGTACATCCTGCACCATAGCCTGTAAGCATGAGCCTGTTTACCTGCGCGTTTTCTCATCAAAAGTTTTCCATGCTTGCAGGATGCACACTTGCCCCGCCGCAGCTCGTGTGCAAGTGGATTGAGCGCTGTACACTTGCCCTACTCGCTCGCCGCACGCCTGCGTAAGGCTCCCAACACAAGCGCGCAGACTCCCGCCAGCGCGAATGGCGCGAGCAAGACGAACGCGCCATCGCCGGTGTCGGGAAGCGCCCTCGGCGGGGTGGACGCAGCCTGGGCGGTCGGCCGCTGGGTGCTCGATGGGCTGCTTTGCGGGGGAGCGGCCGGAGCCTGCGTCTGGGTTGTGGGCTTTGCCGTAGCGCCCTCGTCGTCCGAGGACGTGCCCTCCCCGGCGTCGATCGGGTCCTTGTCGTCTGTGGTCGGATTCTCCTCGGGCTCACCCTGGTCTGTGCCGTCAGCGGTCGGGTCTTCCTCGTTATCGCCCGGGTCCTCGTAGCCTGGTGACGGGTCCTCCCCGGCGTCGCCTGGGTCTGTATCGTCCCAGTCCGCGAAGTAGTCCTTTTCCATGTCCGGGATGCCGGGGTCACTGGTCGCGGCGCTCTCGCTGGGCTGGGACCCATCGGTGAAGCCGTCCTCGGGC
>ONMP01000294.1:1527-4494 GCA_900318935.1 uncultured Actinomycetes bacterium | reverse complement strand
TCAGCGACGCCTGACTCTGCGTTCGCATGAGAAGAATCTGCTGGCGTCTGGCCGCATCCGGCAAGCACGAGCATGCAGGCTATGGCGAATGCGGCTATAAGCCCATGCATTCTATAGACCAAGTGCGACTTTGCGTGTTCCATGGTGGCCTTCCCATTCGTCTCTTGGCGGGCCCTTCGCCCTTCGCCCGTCAGCGATTGCGTTCCCATTTTACAGAAGAGGCGAGGCCGCTCATGACTCTTTCGGTTTGTTCACACGCGAAATCAGCGTACTTAAGAAAAACAGGTCAACCGAAACAATGGTTGACCTGGTCTTTTTGGTGGAGCATAGGGGGATCGCTACTGGGAAGAAAATGACGACCTCCACGCCGAATGGCACGGGGAGCCGCCGGTCAGCATGCTCGGCCCGGTCATCGGGTCGCATTCCGGACCCGGCGCCATCGCCGTGGCGTTTGCGGTTCTGTGCGGGCTGGTGACCATCGCGATGTTTGGTGAGGTGCTGCCATCTTCACCGTTCGGTCGGATTCCGTTCGAGGTGCCCATCGAGGCGGATTCGTCGGGTAGCCATACGGCTGTCGTGGACCGAGAGAGTCGGCGCGTTCTCATCCTCAATGCGGACTTCGAAATAACGGGCATCGTAAACTGCGACAAACTCAATTCACCAATCGAGGCCATCACGGATGTCTGCGTCGCGAAGGATGGCGTCTATGTGGCAGGCGTGAAGTACCAGAAGGACAGCGACATCATCGAGTGTGAGCGCGTGGTGGTCTACGGTACGCACGGAAAGTCGGAGAAGGTCGTGTACGAACGAAATGTGGAGGCGGAGAACACGCCCTCCATAAAGGCGCTCGACAATGCCGACAGCGGCGGTGTGTACATTGCTCTATTCGACGATGAGCTCTATGGTATGAGCACATCCTCCATGCAGCTCATCTATGCGAATCGCAGCGAGTCATACGAGGTCGAAGGACTCGAGACGGACTACACACAGGTATATGACATCGGCTATAGCTCCAAGGCAAAGGCCATCGCTACCATCAGCATGCGCGGCATCCTCAACGACGATTGGGGGTCTTCCTCCACCGAAGATCAGAGTGCCAGCGTGACCACGGATGTTGCCCTTGCCAAGCATGACACGAATCGGAGCAGCTGGAGCGATTGCGTCTTTACATCGGTGGACATGTCAGACGACGGGGACGTCTATCTCTACGATGACGTGAGCGGTAGCATCTGTCGCATAGATGATGCGGGCAAGCTCAAACACCTCGAAGGAGGGGAGGGGTGCAGTAGCCTCCATGCGAATGGCTACAAACTTGCTGCCTGCAATCTCGAGCATGGTGCCGTCGTGATCATGGGCTTGGACGATGAGAGCTGCACGACGCTCAAGGAAGCTGGTGTCTCTCAGTCGCTTGCGGTGCTCACATGCGTGACGTACGCATGTCGTCTCTACGTGGCGTTGTACATCGTGGTGGTGCTGCTGCGTAAGGTGTGGCAGCTTGCCGCGCAAGGAGACTTGGGGAAGATTGGCCCTCTGTTTGGCTCGGCTGCTGTTGTCTTTGTCGTGGCATTGGCAATCGGCTACATCTCTTATGGGACCTATCAGTCGATGATGCAGACACGCACCAAGGAGATAAACACCTTTGCTGATTACCTTCAGGACATTGCGTTGACGCAACTGAGCGAGAGCATGCAAAAGTGCAACGATCGTGACTTCATCCGCAACGAAGGGGCATCGTCGAAAGAGGCGCGTGAGGGAATCCTTGACATCGAGGTCGATGTTATCGGCCTTTCGTACGATGCGACCTTCAATGGATTGGGAACATACACCACAGTATACGGTATGGATGACAAGGGTGTCTTTTACCTGATTGGCTCATCGGAAGGACAGGTCATAGGCACAAGCGCGGGTGCTGCCGCCAAGGCCGACGAAATCGGCGAGGTGTTTGAGAGCGGTGAGGTGGATAGGAAGATTCGTACCGGTAGCACGCTACGTGACGCAACGCTATACCGACTGGTGAGGATACCGAGTCCAGATGGACAAGAAACCGTCGGCGTTATCGAGATAGGAAGTCGTCTGAGGACGTTCTCTGCCTCGGTTGCCAAGGATCAGGTGCAGCGTACCATCGCACTCCTTGTCATGGTGCTTGTGGTGTACCTCACGTATGCCGAGCTCGTTGCCTGCGCTAAGTGCTTCGAGGAGTTTCGCCTGCTGCATCACCACCACGACTCCATCGCTGTGCTCACACGGCCCTTCTCGTTCTTTGTCACGCTGCTTGCGAGCATCGACTCCGTCATGACCGCACTCATTGCGCGTGCCTTGCTGAGCTCAGCGGGCATGCAGACCTCTGGTTTCTACCTTGCCCTGCCGGCAGTGATGGCGGGCATTGGTCTGGCGATAGGGCAGGTGGTATATGGCATCATCGGATCGCGGGTGCTCATCCATAAGCTCATGATGCGAGGCGCGATTGTCATGGTGGTGGCGGCGCTCTTTGCGGCGGGCGTGGTATGGATGGAGAACTACTGGCTCTACTGTTTGGCAAAGCTCTTCATGGCTGCTCCCTTTGGTCTTCTGTATACGCTCAGCTATTCACTGCCGCGTCGTGCCGACACTGACGAGGTTCGCGCTACGGCTGCTGCGGGCATCAAACGCACCGATACGTCTGCGGCGGCCTTGGGTACCGTGCTTGGCGGTTACGCTGCACAGACGCTTGGCAACGCGTGGGTGTATGTGCTCGTTGCGGTTGTGAGTGCCATCGTGGTGGTGATGGCTGACCGCGTGCTGCCGAGTACCCGTCACCCGATGGAGCACGAGGCTCGAAGCGTGGGGTCTCGCACGGAAGCCATCGTGAAACTCCTGACAAGCAAGACGACACTTCCGGTCATCTTCTTCGTCATGCTGCCCGCGATACTCGCGGCGGGCTACAATTCATTCCTCTTCCCGCTCTTTTCGGCAAACCTCGGCATCGGG
>ONMP01000294.1:0-1515 GCA_900318935.1 uncultured Actinomycetes bacterium | reverse complement strand
TTCAGGGATCGAGTGGCTGGAAGGGAGGTACGACAAGTGGTGGCTCGCGCTGGCCGCGGTGTCGCTGCTGGGTGTCGTTTTCCTGCTCTTCTCCTTTAACACTACGCTCGTTTGGGCGGTCGTCACCATTGCGCTGGTGGGCCTGCTCTGCAAGACGTCGGATGCGTGGAAGGCGTTGTGGCCGCGCTCGGCAAAGGCGGATGGGCTACATACGGGCATGGCGGTCGGTGCGATGTTTGGCGTGCGTAGCATCCTGCTCATCGTGCAGCCCTTGCTGCTTGGCGCGCTGTTGTCGCTTGGTGACCAGTCGGCCGTGATCGTGCTGGGCTGCATCTGCTCAGTATGCGCGATCGCGTTCTTCTTCGTCACGCGCAAGATGCCGTTGGCGCCGGAGCCGGATCAGACTTCGTGAGGGAATGGGTTTCCCCTGTCACACCCTTACTCAGCGTCCTCCGATTCGTGTAGCTCCTTGCGGACTCCACGCGCGAGGGGAATGGCGATGAGCGTAGTGAGGATGTCGGTGACAGGTTGAGCTATCTGCACGCCGAGACGACCCAGAATGGGGGGCAGGATCAGGGCCACGGGTGCCAGTACCAGTCCGAGTCGGCAGGCTCCAAGGAAAGTCGCGCGCCACATCTTTCCACTGGTCTGGAGGAGGAAGTTCGTGGCCATCGCGAGGCCGGTGAAGGGCATGGTGATGCTGCAAAGCCTGAGGGTAAGCGTGCCGAACGAGACGACCTCCGGATCATCGCGAAAGATGGCGATGAGTTGCGGGGCGAAGGCAAAGGTGATCACCCCGATGCTTGCGACCGAGATGAATGAGGCCCTGATCGCATAGAAGTACGCCTTGCGGATGCGGTCGTATCTCTTTGCGCCTAAGTTGTAGCCGGTGATGGGCTGAAGCCCCTGTCCGACGCCTATCTGGAAGAAGTTCCCCACGCTCGTGATGCGCTGAACCACGGCAATGCCTGCGATGGCAGCGTCACCAAACGGTGCAGCTGCGTTGTTGAGCAGGCTCGTGGAGACCCCGAGCATGATCTGGCGTACGAACGAAGGGACCCCGCCGTTGTTTATGGTTCGTAGCATCTTGAGGTCTGGCATGCGCGCATAGCGAAGGCCAAGGGGTGTGATGCCGGCGCGGTTCATCACCCGAAGCAGGAGCAAGAAGCTCGCGGCCTCGCTCACGACGGTGGCAAGAGCGCTGCCGGCTATGCCCAACCCAAGGGGAAAGATGAAGATTGGCGTGAGGATGGTGTTGAGCACGGCACCGGCTACCATGCACAGCATCGAATAGAACGCTTCTCCCTGGAAGCGCAGCTGCATGTTCATGAGGAACCCGCAGCCGATGAAGGGCGCACCAAAGAGGATGATGCTGATATAGGTGCGTGCATAGGGCAGGATGGTGGCTGTCGAGCCGCCGAGATAGCAGAGCTGGTCAAGTAAGAGGTGCCCCGCGAGGGTAATGAGAAGCTCGACGACTATGGTCGCGGCGATGCCTGTGTTTACGTAGATGGC
>ONMP01000295.1 GCA_900318935.1 uncultured Actinomycetes bacterium | reverse complement strand
CCCTTGGAATGCCAAAAGTGCGCCCGTAGTGAACCCCCCACTCACGATGAGCCAAATGCCGAGTCCCAGTACGGCGATATTTGCCACCTCGCTAGTAATCGCGGGTAGCATGCCAAAGTAAGTATTGAGTCTTGTGGTATTTGCTTCGCCCTCGTTCGCGGCAGCTTGAAAGCCGGCCCAGCGAGCAAAGTAGCCAACTTCGGCACCAGACGTCTTGATGGTCTCTATCATCTCTACGCCACCCACAGTGGTGGCGTAGAGCTTTCCCATCGCGACAGTAGATGCACGGGCGATATTGACGCGTTTCTTTGATATGTAGCTTCCCAGCGCCATGTTGATGGCAGCCGCCGTGATACCCACACAGGTGAGTAGGACGCTGTAGCGAAGCATGATGACGAGGTATAGAACCAGCATGCATGCATTGACGAGTACCGGCGCAAGCTGGCCTACGAGGTCAAATGCTATGGTCTCGTTGCTACTCTGCCGTTGCTGAAGGTCGCCCACCATGCGCTGGGAATAAAATCCCACGGGAAGATGCAGCAGGTGGCGCATAAAGCGAGACGAGCTGACGACGGCAATCTTTCCTTGGATGCGCGTGAGGTAAACGGCGTTGGCGATGGAGACATATCCGGAAATGAGGGTAAGTAGCACCATGAGCAGCGTGAGCGGTAGGAGCCATTCGGGATTGGTTCCGTCGAGTACGTGGTCCACGAACACCTTGCCAAGGGACATGTTTACAATGCTGACCAAAGACGTGATGGCAGCCGTGAGCATGACGAAGGCAATGGCTGGGCCCATCCCCTTGAGCCGACTCATCGCATAGGAAAGCGGGTCCGGCGGCTGCCCTCCGGGCTCGAAGGCGTCAGTCTTGTCAATCTTGATGGTGATGCCGGTGAAGCTCTTGCGAAACTGGTCCATGGGAACCTTGACAACACCGCGCGCCGGGTCATTGTTGAAGTTCCAAAAAATGATGCAGGGGAACGTTGGTCCGCTCATTATGCCCTTTATGGAGTAGCTTTTTCCCTGTGCGCTGAACCCGTAACGTCGTGCCGCTTTCATGATGTTCGATGCCTTGGAGCCGTCGCGGGAAACGCCGCATTCCGCGCGGACCTTTTCCAAGGGTTCCCACCTTCCGTAGTACGCGAGTACCATGGTGAGGCATGCGGCGCCACATTCCAGTGCCTCCATCTGCATAACTTGAGGAACCTTGGGAATTCGTTTTGCCATGCGTATCTCCCTTATACGTCGAACACCAGCGAAAGCGGTGAGGAGCTGTCAATCGTGATGCGTATGGAGAGCGGGATATAAGAGAAAAGCTGATCAGTGTCGCCATCGAGGGATACCAAGTAAGACCAGTCCTCGTGTACAAGAGCACCTAGCAACGACTGTTGGTTTCCAAGAATGTCAAGCATGTCCTCGCGCGATGTGGGAAAACCCTGAACATAGGCTACCTTGACCTTGTGACCGTCGACCACGGCGTCATCGCCCATGTGGACCTTGGCCACATCGGCCGCGGAGAGGAAGCAGATGATCTGGTTGTCTTCCTCGCCTTCCGAATCATCCATGTATACGCCAGTGACGTCCATGGTGGTGGTTACGGAACCAAAGAGGCCCCACACGAGAAGACCTGCCAAGAGCGCGATGCACGCCCCGAGTCCTAGCCACACGCTGGGGTTGGTCACGCGCACGAACTTATCGAGGTCATCGGGGCTCATTACCCTATCCTTGGCCTCTTTGTTGAAAATCTCTCTCTTTGGTTCGGTCTCTGCCATCGCATGATCTCCTCAAAATTCGTTGCTTATAAAAAGACCAGAAGGGAGCCTCGTCCCCATCGATACCGCATTTACTAGTATTCTACGCAAAGAGAGATTGACAATTCCGGCAAAAAAGTGGGCATTATGCTAGTTTATACGAGGCGTTTACTCATATTGACGTTTGTCATCGAGCGATGAAAGGCAGTAGCGATGTCTAAAATGCAACCACAAGGGCAGAGAATCAATGCGATAAAGCGGATTCCGAAGGATGAATTTGAGAAATACATCCAAGAAAAGGGTGAAGATCTCACCGATGAAGAGCTCGATTCCATCGCCGGCGGCTGGGAAAACACCGAAAGCAAGTGCAAAGACGGAAAAGAGCACGACTACAAAATAGTAGGGAAAGAGAATGGCGGCGCTACTCTCGGGGTAGTTCCGTTGTATAGATGTAGCAAGTGTGGGGATGAATTCTTGGGGATGTAACTCTTTCTGCCGCATAGGTTACAAGTGTCAAGGGGCAACAATCCAATGGGTTGTCGCCCCTTTCAACTGCCCCGCAAAGGCGGACGCTTAAGCTAAAGCTTTGTCATCAAAAAGCCGTCCCCATAATAGTGTGGGGACGGCTATGATAGTTGGGCTTGTCTTTACGACTTTAGTTCGCAACGATGTTGACCAGACGGCCTGGCACGACGATGACTTTGCGGATGACCTTTCCTGCGATGAAACTCGCAACAGCCGCGCGAGCCGCAGCTTCGAGTTCATCCTTTGAGGCGTCAGCCGAAACATCGATGCGGGCGCGTACCTTGCCAAGAACCTGCACGGCAATCTGTATCGTACTCGCCTTCGCGGACTCCTCGTCGAACTCCGGCCACGGCTCATCGTAGACCGACGTCTCAAAGCCCAGAGCCTCGTGGTATAGTTCCTCCGCCCAGTGCGGGCAGATGGGGCTCAACATCGCAACGATTGCTCGTGCGACCACGAAGCAGAGCGCAGGGTCGCGCTTGTCGATTTGCACCTTGTTGAGGTATGCGCTCGCGTCATTGACGAGCTCCATAACGGCGCTGATAGCGGTATTGAACTGGGCGCGATCGAAGTCGTTGGTAGCCTTGATGCCCATTTCGTGCATGCGTCGGTAGAGTTCCTTGCCGGCGGCGTCGAGCTTTGCAATGTCAAGCTTGGCGTCCCTTTCGGCGGCCGCAGCAAGCCCCCAGACAATGCGCCATGCGCGCTTGATGAAGCGGTTGGCGCCAGCGACAACCTCCTCGTCCCAGTTGAAGTCCTTCTCAGATGGGGCGATGAAGAGAATCGCGAGGCGCATGGTGTCGGCGCCATAGGGTCCGATGACCGAGCTTGGCGGCACGACGTTGCCCTTGGACTTGCTCATGGTGTCACCGTTGGCATCCTTGACCATGCCTTGGCAGAGGAGGTTTGTGAAAGGCTCGTCGAAGTCGAGCATGCCGAGGTCGCGCATGACCTTGGTCCAGAAGCGCGAATAGAGCAGGTGAAGGATGGCGTGCTCGATGCCGCCGATGTAGTTGTCAACCGTCATCCAGTGGTCGGCAGCCTCGCGCGAGAACGGAGCCTCATCGTTGTGGGGGTCGCAGTAGCGCAGGTAATACCAGCTCGAGCAGGTGAAGGTGTCCATCGTGTCAGTGATACGACGTGCGGGCTTGCCACACTTCGGGCAGGTCGTTTCATAGAACGGTGCATACTCGGCAAGAGTCTGGCCAGCACCGAGGTCGAGATCATCAGGAAGACGAACTGGCAGGTCTTCATATGGTACGGGCACGTCGCCACAGCAGTCGCAGTGAATCATCGGGATGGGATTGCCCCAGTAACGTTGGCGGCTGATGAGCCAGTCGCGCAGACGGAACTGGACCTTCTTGCGACCGATTCCACGCTCTGAGAGATGAGCGATGATGGCATCGACGGCCTCGGAGTGCTTGCCACCCTTCATGCCCGTGAACTCGCCGGACTGGATGAGGTAGCCCTCTGCATCCATGGCGTGATCCCAGTCCACGTTGGTGACGCGCAGGTCGCGCTCGTCCTTGAGCTCCTCGTAGAGCGGGTCGTCCTTCTGTGCAATGATGGGCGGAATGGGCAGGTCATACTTGCGCGCGAAGTCAAAGTCGCGCTGATCGCCCGAGG
>ONMP01000299.1 GCA_900318935.1 uncultured Actinomycetes bacterium | reverse complement strand
TATCGCTCATGTGGTCGTCGAACTCAAATCCGAGATCGAAAAGATCCGCGAGCAGATCCAGAACATCGAGTGAGGACGCCATGAAGCTTATCAACATCGGATTCGGCAATCTCGTATCCGCCGACAGGATCGTCTCCATCGTCAGCCCCGAATCGGCGCCCATCAAGCGCATGATCCAGGATGTGCGCGACAGGGGGCTTCTGATCGACGCATCCTTCGGCCGCAGCACCAGATCCGTGATCGTCACGGACAGCGGAAATCTGATCTTGTCCTCGCTTGCGCCGGAGATCCTGGCGCAGCGGGCGGAAGATAAAGAAGAATAAAGGCAGGATAAATCAACATGCAGACAAAGGGCAGACTGATCGTGATCTCGGGCCCCTCCGGAGCAGGGAAGTCCACCATCGTCTTCAAGGCCATCGAAGGCCGCGACGACATGTGTTTTTCCACCTCCGTCACCTCTCGCAAAGCCCGCCCGGGCGAGGTGGACGGAAGAGAGTACTTTTTCATCGACCGCGAGCGTTTCCAACAGATGATCGACAACGACGACGACTCCGACGGGTCTGATGAGGGGGCGTCCGCTGCGGGCAACCCCACGAGCTCGCAGGGAGAGTCCGAGGGCACGGACGAGGCCGCGACCAGCACGGATAACGAGGGCGACGCCACACAGACCAGCTCGGGAAGCTCGAACGCCTCCAAAGTCACGGTAACCGAAGATGGCTGGTATACCAGCAAGGAGGAGGTCGCCCTCTACATCCACACCTACGGGCGCCTGCCCGGCAACTTCATCTCCAAGACGAAGGCCCGCAAAGCCGGCTGGGTTGCCAAGGAGGGCAACCTCGACGAGGTCTGCCCCGGCATGAGCATCGGCGGCAGCGTGTACTACAACGAGGGCTGGGACGGGGAGGAGCTGCTCCCGGAGGCCAAGGGGCGCACGTGGACGGAGTGCGACATCAACTACCACGGGGGATATCGTGGAGCGGAGCGCCTCGTGTTCTCCAACGACGGGCTCATCTTCTACACCGACGACCATTACCAGACCTTTGAGCAGCTCTACTAGCGGAGGTTGCGATGCTTGAGATATGTGTTGACGAGCGCGACTTTGCGCGACCCGCAGAGCTCATGGACTACCTCCAGCGCAAGCTGGACTTTCCCGCGTGGTTCGGCGGCAACCTGCGTGCTCTGAACGACTGCCTGGGCGACATCAGCGAGCCCACGCGCATCACTATCATCCGCCGCGATCCCACGCCAGACACTTGGTTTGACCGCGCGACCATCGTGATCGTGCGCGCCGCGCTCGAGAACGACTATCTTGAGGCGCGCGTGCGCTAGGGTCGCCACGGCGGAGCGCATTGCAGCTTCCAAATCACGCTTAGCGCCCTCATTTTGGGCCACATTCGCATGCCGAGAGGCGCCGCATGGACGCAAGCGCTTCTTATGCGCCCTTTTATTGCGAAATGCCAAGTAGCGGATGCCCAAATCCTGCGCAAATACGCTGAGCTACTTGACGTTGGCCGATAAAACGGCGCATAGGAAGCACTTGCGTCCAAGGCCTGACCTCACACCGCATACAAAAGGCCCGATTCTGCGGGAAAGCCACAACGCGCCTCAGCCGAGACCCCTCGAGACGCTTCGGCAGGGGCTCGGCACCCGTGCAAGTCTGGGTTCGCCAAACAGACACACTATCTTCGCTGCCACGATTGCCACAATGGCCTATCATTAAGGGGTTGATTCGAAACCCTCTTCGCGAAGGGAGCCCCCATGGAGCAGTACAAACGCGATTTCATAGAGTTCATGGTCGAAAGTGACGTCCTCAAGTTCGGCGACTTCACGCTCAAAAGCGGGCGCAAGTCGCCGTTCTTCATGAACGCCGGCGCCTACGTCACCGGCAGCCAGCTGCACAAGCTCGGCATTGCCTACGCCACGGCCATCCACGACACCTTCGGCCTCGACTTCGACGTGGTCTTCGGGCCTGCCTACAAGGGCATCCCCCTGGCCGTCATCACCTGCATGGCCCTCTCCGAGCTCTACGGCAAGGAGGCGCGCTACTGCTCCGACCGCAAGGAGGCCAAGGACCACGGCGCGGACGCGGGCCAGCTCCTCGGCGCCAAGCTCCACGACGGCGACCGCGTGGTCATCGTCGAGGACGTCACCACCTCCGGCAAGTCCATCGACGAGACCTACCCCAAGCTCATGGCGGCGGCAAACGTCGAGGTCGTGGGCCTCATGGTCTCCCTCAACCGCATGGAGGTCGGCAAGGGCGGCAAGATAGCAGCCATCGACGAGGTCTCCGAGAAGTACGGCTTCCCCACCTCCGCCATCGTGGACATGGCCGAAGTCACCGAGGCGCTCCACAACCACGAGGTCGCTGGCCGCGTCGTCATCGACGACGAGCTCAAGGCGGCCATCGACGCGTATTACGAGCTCTATGGAGTGAGGTAGGCCATGCAGATCGGGTTTGACAACGACAAATACATCGAGATGCAGGCGACTCACATCCGTGAGCGCATCAGCCAGTTCGGCGGCAAGCTCTACCTCGAGTTCGGCGGCAAGCTCTTCGACGACTACCACGCAAGCCGCGTGCTCCCCGGCTTCGAACCCGACTCCAAGGTGCGTATGCTCGCCAAGCTCGCCGACGACGCCGAGGTGGTCGTCGTCATCAACGCCGAGGACATCGAGCACGCGCGCCGTCGCTCCGACATCGGCATCACCTATGACGAGGACGTCCTGCGCCTCATGGACATCTTCCGCGGCATGGGCCTGCTCGCCGAGAGCGTCGTCATCACGCACTTCACGGGCCAGCCGCACGCGGAGACCTGGCAGAAGCGTCTCGAGCAGATGGGCATCCGCTGCTACCGCCATTACCTCATCGACGGCTACCCCTCCAACG
>ONMP01000345.1 GCA_900318935.1 uncultured Actinomycetes bacterium | reverse complement strand
TTCGACGCCATCGCCTTCGAGCGCGGCTGCCTCATCGAGGATGACGTAACTCTCGGCATTCACATGATGGGTGATCCCGAGTGGCTGGAACGCTTGGCAAAGATACTCATTGACAATGCCTGCAAATACGCGAAAAACGGATCCACCATCACTGTACGGCTTTCCAGAGAGGGCAGGAACTGCCTGCTCGCGGTCAACAACCAAGGCCAGATAATCGACCCTGAGGACCTCCCTCATATCTTTGACAGATTCTATCGCACTGACAAGGCGCGCAAACGCGAGACGAAAGCTGGTGGCTTCGGCTTAGGTCTGGCCATAGCCAAAGGCATCGTCACCTCACATGGCGGAGACATAGTGGCAACGAGCAGCGAAGAGGAGGGCACGACCTTCCGCGCCACCCTCCCCTGCGTATAGCAGTGCGATCCATGGATGATTCAGTCGGACATATCGACCGGTGGAGCGGGCCTGCCTTAGGACTTATGGATCTTGACGCGTTCTTTGCCTCGGTGGAACAGCTCGACCACCCCGAATGGCGAGGCCTTCCGGTGATAGTCGGATCACCCCATCCCCGCGGCGTCGTCTCCACGGCGAGCTATGAGGCCCGCAGATACGGCGTCCATTCGGCGATGCCCTCGTCACGGGCCCAGCAGCTGTGCCCGCACGCCGTCTGGGCACGCCCGCGCTTCGAGCGTTATAGGCAAGTAAGCAATGCCGTCATGTCTATCATTCTCAATGAGACGCCACGTATGGAGCAGGTATCCATAGACGAGGCGTTCTTTGACGTGACTCCGGGCAGATACGACCGAGAGGGTCCCATCGACGTTTGCGAGCGCATACGCGAGCGTGTCGCGCAGCTCGGGGTCACCTGCTCCATCGGTCTCGGGACAAACAAAACAGTAGCAAAGATAGCCTCAGAACGTCAGAAACCTCGCGGGCTCACCATTGTGCCGCCAGGTACCGAAGCATCCTTTCTGGCACCACTTCCCGTTCGCGCGCTCTCGGGAATCGGCAAGTCCACCGAGCGGGCACTGTCCGCCATGCACATCCGCACGCTTGGACAGCTTGCGTCACAAGATCCGCGTGACATGGAGCGTTGGTTCGGTGTCAGCGGCCCTCGCATGTTGTTGAGGGCACAAGGCCGAGAACGCAGCGTAGTTCGCGATGCGACGGACCATGAGGAGCCAAAGTCCGTCTCAAACGAGCACACTTTTGCGCACGACCTCACGACGCGAGCGGAACTCGAAGCGGCTATCGGAAGCGTAAGCGAGAGAGTCGGTGCTCGCCTGAGAGCAAAGGGCCTCAAGGGTTCGCAGGTCACGCTCAAGCTCAAGTTCGACGCCACTCACACGCATACCGCACAGCGCCAGCTCACACAGGCCACAAACAACGAGCGTGTCTTTGGGCCGGTAGCACGCGAGCTGCTCGACGGGTTGTGGTCCGAGGGGACGCCCGTGCGGCTCGTGGGCGTCGGCATCAGCTCCTTCGGCGAAAACGCTTCGGCAAGAACGCCATAACCTATGGCAGGGACTTCAGACTATCGTCCCAGAGGCCCGACAAGTCCTGAAACATCTATTCGCACGCCCACGATCACTGATTCATGTCGAGCTGCGGTGCATCACCCCACAGGCGTTCCAGACGATAGTAGTCACGAGCCTCGGGCAAGAATGCATGCACGACAAGCGAGCCATAGTCGAGCAGTATCCAGCTCGCACCAGCCCGCCCCTCATGTGACAACGGCTTGATACCAGCGTTGACACGAACCCTCTCCTCAATCTCCTCCACGACGGCATCAAGTAGGCGGGTATTGATTGCCGTGCAGATGAGGAAGTAGTCGCATACGTCCGAAATCTCCGTGAGGTCGAGCACCACGATGTCGGTGGCCTTCTTGTCATCTGCCGCCTTCCACGCGATGCGCGCGAGCTCCATTGGAGTCACTGCCATGCTTGCCTCCTTCTCAGTTGATACCCAGCTCACGTTTGCGGGCACGACTTTGGGCCAAGGTGTTATAGATGTCTATGGTGCGAGGCAGCAGATACCGGCCTCCCTCGAGAACATATACGATGCCACCCACGAAGGCGCACCAAAACAAATCCTCAAGCGACGCCTTGCCGACAAGCGACCTCGTCTGTGTGATGCCCTCGGAAGCCCGACGAAGCGGTTCGATTCCGTCGGCAACAAAGAGCACCATATCAAGCGGACCCATGTCCTCTGCCGCTGACGTATGACAGTCGATAGCGTGCCAAACCTCGCGGGGAAGGTGCGGGTAGCGCTGGGGGAGCTCACGCGCAGCCACCATGCCATGGAGCAAGGGCTCTACGGATTCCAAGGGCACCCCAAGGTCGATGCCGAAGTACCGCGCCCGTTCGATGAGCTCGTCCGAAGGAACAGCCTTGTCCCAATCATGGAGCAGGCCAGATACCCGAGCCAGATACGGGTCAACCCCATACAGCACCGCCAAATGCTCCGCCATCCGAGCCACCGAAATCGAATGGGCGAGCCGACGAGGCTTTGATGCCAACTGCGAGCGCGTGTCGGCTTCCACCCGCGTGAGGGTGAGGCGCTGCCATGGCTCATAGTCCACGCGCTCGTCCTTGGCGGGCATCCACGTAGCCTTGCTTCTTGTCGTCCTATGTGCCATGTAAACCTCCCTCGCCGTCGCCTTCCCGGCATGCCTATGCGTCCATGAGATCCGACGATCCATAGCGCCTGGGACGCACGCCATACAACCGATGTTTGTGGATGTATCCGGTCACCTGATCAGGTGTGAGATATCGTAGGCTCTGACCCGCCGTCACACGTTCCCTCAGATAGCTGGATGATATGGCAAGTGCAGGAACCTCCAGATAGGTGACGTCAAACTCGTATTCAGACTGTCGTATCGCTTCGCGGGCGTGCGCGAGGTCGTATCCCGGTCGGGTGGCTCCCACCAAATGCGCAAGACGAGCAATCTTGTGCGCATCACGCTAATGCACAACCTCAGCAATGGCATCGGCTCCAGTGATGAAATACAGCTCGACGTTGGGAGGATATGCCGATGCCAACAGCTCGAGGGTCTCGGCAGTGTAGGTAACGCCCTCGCGATCCACCTCGAACCTGCTTGCCAGGAAATGGGGATTGTCCGATGTGGCCAGCAACGTCATGGCATAGCGGTCCTCCCCCGCCGTCACCCGCTTGTTCTGCTTGAATGCGGGTCTGCCCGCCGGCATGAACACCACCACGTCCAGCCCGAGGTCGTCGAACGCCTGCTCGGCCGCGACGAGGTGACCGTTGTGGATGGGATCGAACGTGCCACCCATGATGCCCATGCGATAGGTTCGTTTGGGGTCTTGCCCCAGCAGCGGAAGGTCGCCCCGCTCCACGACGCGCTCCGCGACGATGCGTGCCATGTCCTCATTCATCGTCTGCACCCTTGTACGAGTCGGCCAGAACGAGCAGCTCGTCTCGGTGTATTGCGGGCTGCCCCATCTTGTGCGGATAGAACCTTCCCACGACGTCGAGCTTGAGGCCGCGCACGCGCGCCATGTCCTCGCACGAAAAGCGCGCGACCCCGCGACCGATCTCGGTGCCATGGCAATCCACGACGCTTACCACGTCCCCTTCGCCGTAGTCCCCCTCCGTGGCGGTTATGCCCACGGGAAGCAGCGAGGCGCCATCGACGAGCAAAGCCCTTGCGGCGCCGTCGTCCACCACGACCGTCCCCTGGGGAATCTCTGCGAGCCCGATCCACAGCTTGCGGCCGGTTCCACGCACGGGGCCACCGGGATTG
>ONMP01000389.1 GCA_900318935.1 uncultured Actinomycetes bacterium | reverse complement strand
ACGATCTCTCCGTATGGCGAAATCCTCAATTGGTTGTGAACGCGCGTGAAAAGCTGACAACCGAGCTCCGATTCGAGTTTTTTCAGGTTTCGGCTGAGCGTCGGCTGGGTGAGGTACAGCTTCTCAGCCGCTTCGCGCATGGTGCCACACTCTGCAATTGCTTGGAACTGCTCGAGCTGGAACAACTCCACTTTGCTCCCCTTCCGCTTCGTCATGCCGCAAGCCGAAAGGCCGCCCTACGAGGGGCGGCCTGCATAAGCCGACGGCTTGGTCCAGCTTATCATGCTTTCAGTTTTCACGTTAGCGCTCTCCGTGGAACAAGTACACCTTGTAGAGAGCTGCCTGTACATCCCTAGTCCCGCTTTTCATGCAACCTTCTGCCCGCCTTTCAGCACGTAGTTGACGTACTCGTCGATGACGATGCCCATCACCTGGCCGGGGGCGTAGGCCGTCGGGTCCTGCTGGCGCACGCTAGCACCGTACACCATATAAGGGCCCTTGCCGCCGTACGTGTCGCATGCGCGGCGCACCTCGGCGCGGATCATCTCCTCAGTTGCATCGGGGCGGTCGATGACGTTCTGGAAATCGAGCCCGCCCACGAGGCCGATCTTGCCCTCTGCCTTGTCCAGCATCGACACGATGTCGTTCACGGGCTGCACGGGGTCCAGGCAGTCGGCACCGAGCTCGATGTACTCGTCGAGCAGGTCCTCCATCTTGCCGCAGCAGTGAATCTTGGCGATGACGCCGTGGTCGTGCACCAGGTCGATCACGCGCTTCAGGTTGGGCTTGAATATCTCGCGAAACGTGTCCTTCGAGAAGAACAGGCCGTCCTTGAACGCGTAGTCATCCTGGAACGACAGCATGTCCGGCTTGTAGTAGGTGAGCATCTTCTCGATCCACGCCAGCTTGATGTCGGTCACCGCATCGGCGAACGCGCGGGCCTCGTCCTCGTCGGTAAGAAGCGAGCACACCGTGTCCTCGAAGCCCATGAGGAAGTGCATGCGCTCGAAGATGCCCTTGGTGCACAGCAGGTCCACGACCATATTCTCGCGGTCGGGGTGGAAGATCTTCTCGTCGATTGCGCTCACCTGCTCCCAATCGACCGCCTCGGGGTCGGGAAAAACCAGCTGGTCGCGCCAGGAGTCGATGTCGTCGATAACGCTAGGCACCGATGTGTCGACCGTCCAGGTGCCGCCCTCCTGCACCTGCGTGACGCCGTAGGCGTCTTCCCAGTGGCCACTCGCCGTCCCAGGAGGGTTATCGGGATAAGCTGAGCACACCATTATCTGGCACGTCGTGAAATAGCTCGGCAGGATGTCGGGCGTCGTACCATGCAAGACCTTCAGGGCCTGTTCTTTCATGTTCATAGCGCTTCCTCTCGTCTTCTCATGCTCATGCGATGTCCTCGCAAATCACTATATTGAAGAGATTCCGCAAGCGCCCCAACGCGATATCAATGTGCTGATACGTATTGTCTATCCCTAAACTCGAATCCGATTGAGGACATTCATCATGGTTGCAGAAGCCCAGATCAGCAAGCTGCTTACAGCGCATATCGGAATGCCTGCATGGGCTTGCGAGCCGACGCGTGGAGGTGTGCGAGATCAGCCGCGGGGCGCACTGCTCCAATGCGCGGCGATTAGACCAGGTGTGCGTAATCTTGCCGTTGATGGAACACATGCGCTATGAAGATCACGTCTTCCTCGAACGTGTAAAGAATGACGTAGCTTCCCGCGAGCATAACACGGTAGCCCAACTCCGCCAGCTCGGGCATACGCGAGACGGCGTGCATGGTCGGGAACTCGCACGTCATGTCGATTGCCCGCTGAATCATCTCGAAGAAATCGGATGCTGCCTTTTTGGAGCCTGTTTCGGCGAGGAGATAGGCCGCAGCCTCGTCAATCTCCCCCTTGGCGCCATCGAGCAATACGTACTTACAGGCCATAGCGCTCCCTCAGCTCCGCCATGGCAGCCGGGCCATCGGTATAGCCGCCCTCTGCCTTCTCCCTCTCGGCTAGCGCGATGCGTTCAAGCAGTCTCTGTTTCGCTTCTTCCAGGCTCCTGTTTGCCAGGCGGTCGTAATCGGCGCTGCGCATGACGACGAACGCATCGTAGCCGTTCTTGGTGACCGTGATCGGACCCACCGACTCCTCCACCAGCTTTGAGAACTTCGCCGTGTCCTTCAGGTCTTTTATCGGAACGCAAACTGGCATGACAACCTCCTTATCTAAGATGGCCTTATATTACCATTTTATGGCCATATTTTAATCATCAAGGACAAGCGTTGACCCTCGCGGCACCAGTGGTACGGCAAGCGTATCGCGGGGCTCGAACCTGCCTATGTGTGT
>ONMP01000300.1 GCA_900318935.1 uncultured Actinomycetes bacterium | reverse complement strand
TCAATTTTGGCGAGACCGAAAAGCTCACGACGCTGTGGGAGCGCGGCGACGCGAGCCTGAACGAGCGCATCGAGCTTGACGCAACCGATGTCGAGAACGGTCAATGCACGTCTACGTCCGTGATCATCGACCAGGTCAGTTTCGCGAACAGCGCGGTCGAGGACGGGGTGTATTTCCCAATCGTGAAGGCGACCATCGCCGGCGAGTCCTATACCTACGCGTATTACCCGATCGAGGTGGCGGCAGAAGAGGATGTGCGCGGCGATCCGCGCATCACGACCTCGGCACTTCCTGCCGGGCGTGTGGGAGATGCGTACACCATCACACTGAAAGCCCAGAGCGGATCTATCCAGGAGGGCACGTTCTCCTGGGCCGTGACCGAAGGCACCCTGCCCGAAGGCCTTTCCCTCGAGGCTTCGACGGGCATCATTTTGGGTACGCCTGCCGCGGAAGGCACGGCGAACTTCACCGTGACCCTCACCGAGACGGTTGGTGGCGAAGACCGTACGACCATGCGCTCCTTCTCCCTGCGCGTGCGCGAGGCGGCTGTGTCCGAGAACGCCTTTGACAGGCTGTCTTTGGGCGAGATCGGCTATACGCCCGGCACCATTTGGACGTCAGGTGTCTACAACAAAGCCACCTACACGACCCTGCGCATCCCAATCTCCCTTGACATCCGTGACGAGCGCTACAACTTGGGCGAAACCGAGCTGTGGTACATGCTCAAGATGACGACGAAATACGATGACGGGCCGCACTATCGCGTGTGGCATGACCGAGCTGTGGACCTCATGAATGCCGACGGTACGGCGCTCGAGGTTGCCGCTCCCGTGGAGAAGGGTCTCCTCTTGGATCCTCTGACCCTCACGAGGATCCGTGCGTTTCTGGTTCCCAAGACAAATAATGGCGACTATGCCTTTGACCCCGGGCAGCTTGAAAATGACGGCACCTATTCTGATGGCACCCCATACCGGATCCTTCCGATCGAAGTCACCCTGTCCGAACGCTATGGCGCGGAGTCCCAAGACGCCGTCGTCAATGAGGACGGCTATCTGTCTGAGACGCAGTCCTATGTCTACATGAGTGCAGACGGCAGCTCGACATCAGCAAGCTGGTATGGCGACTACGCGTATTACAACAACGCTCCCGAGATGCCCCACACGGCGCTCGAGAACCCCGATATAACCTTCGGTAGCTGGATTTCCATACCAGAGCTCGAGCTTGAGGGCGATGCCGCTTACGCAACTGATGAGGGACGCGTCCGCCTGTGGGCCTGCGACGGCACCACTACGGTGGGCGAGCCGCAGGTACGAGACCTTTCCACCGATGCCGTCTTCAAATTGAAGCCGGGCACCTATGCCCTCACGGTCGAGGGGCTGGTGCCCTCCTATGACGAGAACGGCGTCGAAATAGAGGACGCCGACGTCTGGATCGATGTCGTGGGTAAGGTGAGCGGCGCTAGCGTGCTCAAGGGAACCTATCCCAAGCAGTATGTGTTTTCCGTCGGTCCCAACGAGGGAACTAAGAGCGATCCTCTGGGCATCGATGTGACCTACTCGTATGAGGGCATGAGCGATGTCAACCGCCACTCGGTCTCGCCGACCTTCGAGATGACCGATGGGACCTATGCGAACAGCCGCGATGCTGGTGTGTATGGCTATGTGCAGTATGAGGTCCGCTGGTATCGTCGGGTGGGCCAAAGCGACCCCGCAAAAGACGTGCTCGTGGCAACGGGCGACACGGTGGTGTTCGGCCGGTCTGACTACGACCTGTATGTTGAGGTCGTGCCTACGGGCCGCGACAACGCCTTCTGGAAGGCAAAGAAGCTGAAGGTCTCCCAAGACAACAAGGTCGTTCAGGTGAAGCTGGAACGCAAGCAGCGGTTCACGGGAACGTTCACGCTTTCGTGCGTGTCGGGCAAGGTTCCGGCAGGGGGCACGAATTGGGGCATCATCGAGGTGAGCACCATCACAGACGATGGAGGCATCTCGACGTATAACCTTTGGGCAGGCGAGGGCACCGTATCCGTGCCCAACCTCACCTCGGGCGCCGTGGTCACGTTCACGCCCATCGTGGACCTGAAGGGCGGCGAGGTCTCCTATACCGTGCCGGAAGAAGCCGAGGGGAATTTCACCGCCGAGCTGGTAGCGCCCCTGGCGAAGGGAGTCATCGACTTCAAGGGCCTGCACTTCGTGGATGTCAACGGCAAGACGACGGACTTCACGCTCAACGACGGCCATACCGGCGTCAAGGTCCAGATTGGGTATGACTGGGACGGGGACATCCAATACTACGAAGAGGTTCCTTGCTATGTCCTTGACGGCAGCAGCATTCTCCTGCAGCCGGAGCTCTACGAGGACGAACCGCGGTTCATGCGTTTCGAAGGGGACACCTTCTATCGCGTGACGGTGACGCACAAGGATCCGGGCGCGCCCGAATACGTTGGCACCATGACGACTGATGTTGCAGCAAGCGAGTCGTTTGACATCAGGCTTTCCCGCGAGGTCACCTCAGCCGCCATCGAGGACACGACCTTCCTGTCGCGGGGCTATGCGCTGGTGCCGATAAACAAGGGGTCGCGCAAGCTGGCGAACGTGGCACTTTTCCGCACCACGCTTGATGAGGAAGGCACGATTACCAGCGCAGAGTCGCAGGACAAGGCGTCGTCTGCGGCGATTGGCGATGTGGACGTGCTGCGCACGCCCTTCCTCGATGCGGGTACCTATGCGTTCTATGCTGTGTACGCCGATTCATTGGGCGGGGACCTTTCTCTCGAGAATTTCTCGGACATGGAGCGGGTGGTTCGGGATGGCCAAGGTTCTCGTATCGACTTCGAGATCGAGGACGGAACCATCACCGA
>ONMP01000305.1 GCA_900318935.1 uncultured Actinomycetes bacterium | reverse complement strand
ACAGCTTCACCAAGGCCATCAACCTGGTATCGGCTGACTCGCGCCAGAAGCTCGCCGATGCCCTCGCCGCGGTGGACTACACGCAGGACGTGGCGACCATCCGCGACGAGGTAATCGCCATCATGGACGTGTACTGCGGCGGCTCCACCGACCTCGCCGCGCAGCTCGCCGCCGAGTTCTACGACGGCATGCGCGAGTTCGAGCTGGGGCAGCGCATGGGTGCCGTGGCGCAGAGCGGGCGAGACCCCGCAGCGACCGACGGCGCGGTTCGTGCGTTCGCACAAAAGCTCGTGGAGGGCAAGACCGCCGAGTTCATCACGCTCTGCCTCGAACGCCTCGACTACGAGACCAAGGTTGCGGCGGCTCAGACCGTGCTCAACAACGGCAAGCGAGACTCGCGCCATCCGCGCTACGCCCGCGTGCCGTCAGGAGCGGAGACATGCGACTTCTGCCTGATGCTCGCGTCTCGCGGCTTCGTGTATCGCAGTGAGGTCAACGCAAGCCATTCTCATTGCGGATGTGACTGTAGAGTGACGCCCTCGTGGAAAGCCCGCGAGGTGCAGGGCTATGACCCGACCACGCTCTACGACCAGTGGCAGGCGGCCATCGACGCGGAGGCCAACAAGCGAGCAGAGCTGCACGGCACCAGCTACGAGGAAGAGCGGCGCAAGATAATGAACCGCTACCGCGAGTCAGCGAAGAACGCGCGGAAACGGAGGAAGTAGTGCGCATACTCATCGAGGTACCGACCTACGACGGGCGAATCAGCCAAGCCACGTCCCAGAGCTTGTGGCGGCTCGACCGATGCGGGCATGAGGTGGACTACAAGCCCAGACAGGGCTACGGGTGTGCGATGGCACGCAACCGTATCGCCGCCGACGCGCTCAACGCCCACTACGACCGCGTGCTCATGGTCGACAACGACATCGAGCTGCCGCAGGACGCGCTGAGGAACCTGCTAGAGCATGACCAGCTCATCGTCATGGGCTACTACCTCAACCGCTACGCCCGCGGCAAGCACAAGTTCACGACGCTCTACCGCACGGGCTTCGCGTGGGACATGTACGCAGCCGACGAGCTGCTGAAGCTCCGCGACGAGGGCGAGCACCTCATCCGCGTCAAGGGCGGCGGCATGGGCTGCGCGCTGTTTGACCCCGCCGTGTTCGCCATGCTCGACTTCCCGTGGTTCGAGTGGACGGACTTGGGGCGCACGGCGCTGGACGAGGAAGACGCCTACTCCTGCTATGACGCGTTCCAGTCAGGCGGCGAGGACATCAACTTCTGCGTCCGAGCCGCGAACCATGGCATACCCATCTACGCCGACACGCGCGTCGCGTGCGGGCATGAGTTCAGGGAGGTCAAGTGGCCAGAGTGAAGAAGCACGCGGCGTACTGCGGCACCCGCGCAATCTACGGTGACATGGAGACTTCCGCAAAGTCGCTCATCGCCAACTCTGACGTGGACGTGGTTCATTTCCTCATCGAGGATGCGGAGTGGCCTAATCCGCTGCCCGACATCATCCAAGTGCATAACGTCCACGATCAGGGATACTTCGCGCAGGACGGCCCGAACATGAAATCGGGCTACACGTACATGGTCATGATGCGCCTTGCCCTTTGTCACGTGCTGCCCCGCGTCGGCAAGGTGCTTTCGCTGGACGCCGATACCGTCTGCATGTCCGACGTGTCAGACCTTTGGGACTTGCCCATCGACGATTGCTATTTCAGCGCGGCGCACGAGTGGCACAGGACGGCGAACGGGCTGCTCTACTGCAACGCCGGAGTCACGCTCTACAACCTCAAGAAGCTCCGCGACGGCAAGGCGGACGAGTGCATATCGGTGCTCAACTCGCGCCAGTACACATGGCTAGAGCAGGACGTGCAGAACTACCTCTGCCAAGGTCGCATCCACGACATGCCGAGCTGCTACAACAGCAACTGGTGGACGGACAAGAACGCGGACGGCGCGAAGATAGTCCACTACGCGGGCGTCAAGCGCGAAGGATGGATTAACGACTACCGCGTCCGTCGCTGGCGTGACACGTCATGGGATGACGTGATGCGCTTGCACGAGCAAATCAAGCACTAGTTTCAGTGATTCAAGCCCTTCGGGGCTTTTTTCATGCCTACGCACGGCGGCAGGCGGTCAACTGCCGCACCGATACCCGCTGGGGCGGGGGAAGGAGTCTAGCAATGACTGACACCACCAACACTCAGGAAGTCACTGAGGGCACCACCGAGCAGGCTGCCTCAGCTGAGCAGTCTGGTCAGCGCACGTTCACGCAGGAGGACGTAAACCGACTCGTCGGCGAAGCCCGCGTGAAGGAGCGCAAGAAGTACGAGGGCTTCGTGGACGGCAAGGAAGCCGCAGAAGCAGCCGAACGCGCGAGCAAAGCCGAGGCCGAGCTGGCGCAGCTCAGGGCGGACGCCGAGCGCACCGCAGCCGTGGGCGCAGCAGCCGAGGGCGCGGGAATCCCGCTTGAGGTCGCGCAGATGCTCAACGGCAAGGACGCCGCCGAGCTGCTTGAGCAGGCCAAGAAGCTGCTGAAGCTTATGCCCGTTCACCCATCCCGCACCGATGACGGCGGCACGCGTGCTGCCGCCAAGACCACCAACGCCCAGCGATTCGCCGAGTTCTTCGACGCGGCCATGGGCGCAAACAAGTAGAAAGGGCAAGCAATGCCTACCTATCAGGACATTTCCCGCCACACCTCCAACGTCATCCTCGACCCCGAAATCTCTGCCGAGATTTGGGCTAAGGCCATCGACCAGTCCGCGTTCATGCAGCTCGCCAACCGCA
>ONMP01000306.1 GCA_900318935.1 uncultured Actinomycetes bacterium | reverse complement strand
GAGGACTATTACATCGGCGACGACATGAAGCTTCGCCAGGTGCTCATCAATATCCTCGGTAACGCAGTCAAGTTCACGCCGGAGGGAGGTGCGATCAACTTCACCATCGAAGACGTGAATAGGCTGAACCACCAAGCCACGCTGCGCTTTACCATCCGCGATACCGGAATCGGCATAAGCAAGGAGTTCCTGCCCCGCATCTTCGATGCATTCAGCCAGGAGGACTCCTCCTTGACCAGCCAATTCGGCAGCACGGGATTGGGCATGCCGATCACCAAGAGCATCGTCGAGCTGATGAATGGGCACATCGAGGTGGAAAGCGAGAAGGGCGTGGGAACGACATTCACCGTGACCATCACCCTGATGCAAGCCGACCGCAAGACGAGCGAAGCGGACGAGTTCGAGCTACATCCTCATGATATGACCGTGCTGGTCGTCGATGACGACCGTATCGCGTGTGACCACGCACGACTCGTTCTGAGCCATTTGGGAATCACCTGCAAGACCGTTCTTTCCGGCGAAGAGGCGGTGGAACTGGTGAGAATTCACCATACCCGTCGCGAGGACTTCAACTTGATCCTTGTGGATTGGAAGATGCCGGGGATGGACGGCGTGGAAACTACCCGACAGATTCGCTCGATCGTGGGCAACAACACACCCATCATCGTCCTCACTTCCTATAGTTGGGAAGACATCGAAGAAGAAGCGCGTGAGGCCGGGGTTGACACCTTCGCCTCCAAGCCTTTGTTCGCCGGCACGATCATGGACGAGTTCCGCACGGCATTCCGCAAGAAGAACTCCGATTCGGTCCGGCCCAAGGCAGACCTGCGCGGTCGTCGCGTTTTGCTAGCCGAGGATGTGGCAATCAACGCGGAAATCATGATGATGGTGCTGTCCATGCGGGAGATGGACGTCGACCACGCGGAGAACGGCAGGATTGCCGTGACGATGTACCAAGACCATGAGCCTGGCTACTACGATGCCATCCTGATGGACATGCGCATGCCAGAGATGGACGGTCTGGAGGCGACGCGGACCATACGGGCCTCAGACCAAGCGGACGCCAAAACCATCCCGATCATCGCGCTTACCGCCAACGCATTCGACGAGGACGTGCAGCGCAGCATGCAGGCAGGGCTGAACGCCCATCTGTCAAAGCCAGTCGAGCCCGATTTGCTGTTCGAGACCTTGGAGGAGCTGCTGGCGGAGTAAGTTGTGCACAGAAGAAGAGAAGCTCGTGTCTGAAATCCAGAGCAAGCTCGGCGAGCTTCTCTGGGTTTTGACCCTGTGCTATCTCTACATGGGTGTTATTAATCTGCTGCTGGTGCCAAGCGGGTTTACCGATGCATGTGTTTGACGTCGCACTTATGAGCCTGGCATTTCCACTCTGCTTCATCGCACCAACCCCCGGCAATGCCGTCGAGCACTTCGTCGGGAATATCCATACCTTTCTCCTTGGCGAGCTCTAACAGCTCTTCAGCGGTGCGGCATGCGCGCGCCTTCTCCTTCAGATCGGGGGACAAATCATTGATGCCCATCTTTTCTCCTTCTGGTTGCGTGCATCTCGCCGATGCGTGCGGTTTTCCGCTTCTCGAATGATTATGCGGATGTTGTTTCGTTTTCGTCTCGCGATTTGCGCCGTCCTTCAGGTTTTGTGATTCAATCTGTCTATTGTTTGGCCAGGTAACCGGCTGAAAGAGGAAAACACCCGACTGGTGTCCTAAACAAAAGCAGGTAGACGGTATGTACCATCTATCTGCATCTTTTGTGGTGGGCGTTACAAGATTTGAACTTGTGACCTCTTCCGTGTCAGGGAAGCGCTCTCCCCCTGAGCTAAACGCCCGTATGTCTTGTGCCGCTCAGGCAACAAAGAGAAGTATAGGGAACCTCTTCTCCAATTGCAAGAACTTTTTTCGGAAAATTTGGCAGGGACACATGAAAGGGATGGCCGCTTTTCTGTACCTTAACATCAGCACGTGTATACTTGGATAATGCAAACTAGGCGAGAGGGTCAGTCATGGATGATGTCCGCTTCGTAGACGTAAGCTATGCGCAACCCATCTGGGGACTCATACCCCTTGCCGCCTGCCTCGCATTGTTCGTCTTCATCATTCGTCATGAGATGGCGGCACGAAAGGCAGACCGTCACTTGAAGCTCTCGACCCTTGTCTGGACGCTTCCTCACCTCGCCCTTCTTGGGGGGACGACCGTCTGCTACGCATACGGCAACGGATCTCCAAGCATTGTCGCGCTTGCCCTCATGTGCGTGGTATGCGTTCTCTCGGGAAGGCTGACGCTTCATCGCGACGACCGCTTCCCTCCCCTATCACTCCTGCTCACTGCCATTTCCGTCCTCGGTGTCCTTGCCCTTGAGTGCTGCTGTAACGCAAAGCTCCACACCATCGGACCACAGTTCTGGGCCGTAGAGCTTGCCCTCGTCGCTAGCTCGCTTTGTGGTCTCTGGTTCCTCTGTGGCAGACGTGGCGTGGGACCAGCGTTCGGACTCGTAGCCCTCACCACCATCGGAATCGTCCAACACTATGTTCTGGAGTTTAGAGGCACAGCAATCCTTCCCTCTGACATCTTTGCCCTTGGCACGGCATTGTCCGTTGGCGGAGGCTACACCTACGAGATCTCCAGCGGTATGCTGTTCGGGTTTGCAGCCCTCTCAGCAGGACTCGGGTGCTGTTCGCTTCTCTGGCGCGGGGCCAAACAGCACTCGTATTTGCGTGACTTCGTGTGTGGCCTCGCATCTTTCGGGGTTATATGCGCACTCGTGTTCATT
>ONMP01000307.1 GCA_900318935.1 uncultured Actinomycetes bacterium | reverse complement strand
GCGCCTCCACACCGGGAAAGCTCGCATGCACGAGTCCCGGCAGACGACGGGACGCACGCTTCGGCCCCGAAACGACCACATCAGGCACAGCTTGCGCCAAACCCTTGCACAACCGCGCAGACAGCGCACGGAGGCAGCGCGTCTGCACAGGCCGCAGTTCTTCAGCCAACTCGAGAGCCTTGGCGAATCCGACGACCCCCGCAACGTTCTCGGTGCCGGAGCGAATGCCGCCCTCCTGACCGCCACCCCGCACGAGCGGGCGCAACGCCACGCCATCCGCATGCCAGAGCAGCCCCACCTGCTTTGGTCCGTATACCTTCGCAGCCGAGAGCGTCATAAGGTCCGCCCCAAGTGACGAGACGTTCACCGATATCTGCCCCGCCGCCTGCGAGGCATCGGTATGGAGCAGCAGTGGCACCGCACTCCCCTCCTCGAGCCTGCGCATGCGCTCACCTCGAACGAGCTTGGCAACCTCGCGCAACGGCTGGATGCACCCAATCTCGCCATTCGCGAGTCCCACGCTCACGAGTTCGACATCGGACGTTAGGAGCTCTCGCAATGCCTCGAAATCGATGATGCCATCCGAGTTGACAGCCACCACGTGCCCACCATGCGCCTCTGCACAGGCGAGCACGCTCTCATGCTCGATGGCGCACACGAGGACAGGCCCGTCAACCGCCGCAAAGGCGAGGTTATTCGCTTCGGTGGCACCAGCCGTAATCGTGACGTTGCCAGGCCGCGCCCCGATCACATGGGCAAGGCGTGCCTTCGCGGCATCAAGGTCATGTCGCACCCCACGCGCAGTCGCATACGGGGCCGAGGGATTGTAGAAGAGCTCAGACCAATACGGCGCCATTGCCTCAATGACCTCTGGCGCCATCGGCGTAGCCGCCGCATAGTCCAGATATGTAATCTGCATCGACATCCATCCCCACACTTCGCCCATGTACGCAAGCCAGCATAGCACGAGAGAAGCTTGCTGGCCGCTTCCCGCATTCAGGCTTCATACGCAACAAAGACCGGGCTTTCTGCATGCCCGGTCTCATCAGATTCTGGAGGCGAAGCCCGGATTCGAACCGGGGATAAAGGCTTTGCAGGCCTCTGCCTTACCACTTGGCCACTTCGCCGCTTATGCAAAAGGCCGATTTAAAACCGGCCTTCAGAACTCACTGGAGCGGGCTACGGGGTTCGAACCCGCGACCTCAACCTTGGCAAGGTTGCGCGCTACCAACTGCGCCAAGCCCGCGTCGCAGGAGTAAATATACAAGACTCCCCGAGGCAATGCAAGCACTTTTTTTGGCGACTTGCGCGACGCACAAAAGAGCATGACCCTTTCATATAGCTTCACGAGAGAAAGAAAATCACGGCAAGGATGACCACCAGCACGGTGAGATACGAATACGGCATCGCTTCCTGCATGAGCGGTATGAGGAATTCACCGAAGACAAGAAGACTCACCCCCACAATGACGGCAACGGTCACAATCACCACCGCAGCCACCACAAATACATTGCCCTGCTTGTTGTTGAGCATGAGCCTCACCTCCCAAAGGCATTGTCGCACGAAACACCTATGCGCGAAAGACACGGCATGACGAACGGCACTTCTAGCCAGACCAATAATTTCAGCCTTCGTTACATTTTTCGGCGCTTCTTGCGCTATCATTGCCTCTTGTTTTGAGATTGTGTTCGCAACAGGAGGGCGACGCGCCACATGGGAAGGAAGATCTACTCCGCTATCACGACCGAGTATCGCGTCGAAGCCGACGCGACGGACTCGACGCTCCTTCACCATGCCGCAACGATACGCTGGTACAGCCGCGAGGGCGACTCCCCCGAAAACCACATCCCCACGGGCGTAATGCTCAATATTCAGGGCATCCCACATCGATACGCCCTCGTACCAGAAGACTCCGCACGCTATGTCACCGGCGATTCCCTTCCTCCCGAATCAGGCTACCACTGGAAGCGCGAGGGTGAACCGTCTCCCAACGCATAGCCGCTCCACGTTTACGCCACGACGAACCCCTATACTGTATGCATCACCCAAATTCTAGGAGGTGATGCTGTCATGCCAGCATCCAACGACCAGGTTCCCAAGCTTGCGCTTCTCATCGACGCCGATAACATATCCTCCAAGTATCTCTCGACCATCTTGAGCGAGGTGCCAAAGCACGGCATCGCGACGTATCGGCGAATCTACGGCGACTTCACGGACCCGCAAGCCGCTAGTTGGCGCACCAAACTGCTTGACAACTCCATCACCCCTGTCCAGCAGTTCAGCAACGTAAAAAGTCACAAGCCAGGCGAATCGGCCGGCAAGAACGCCACGGACTCGACCCTCATCATCGACGCGATGGACATCCTCTATGCGGGCAGGGTTGACGGATTCATCATCGTGAGCTCCGACAGCGATTTCACCCGCCTCGCACAACGCCTGCGAGAAAGCGGCATGCACGTAGTGGGCATGGGTCGCAACCAGACGAGCATGTCGTTCCGCCGCGCATGCACCACCTTTGTGAACATCGAATTGCTCGCTTCGCGTGAGGAAACCCTTGCCGCAAAGGACGAGGACACCGACCTTGGCGGATCAGCAACCAAAGAGCTCACCCTCAAGGACGTGGAACGCGTCGTCGCTGGCATCGTTCGCAACAACGACGGCAAAGGCGAGGAAACCCTGCTCGGGGCTGTGGGCAAGGGACTGCACAACCGCTACCCCGATTTCGATGTACGTACCTTTGGCTACACCAAACTGTCCAAGCTCATCGGCGCGGCGCT
>ONMP01000310.1 GCA_900318935.1 uncultured Actinomycetes bacterium | reverse complement strand
GCCTCCAGCACCTCCGCCGGCGGGTCCTGCATCTGGATGGCGGACACCATGGCGCGCCTGATCATGGAGGCGGGCGGGGCGAACGACCTGGACGATACGAGGTCCTCGGGAGCCGGGCGCTATTACCGGCCCCCACGGCTGGAGGGCTGGAGACACGGCCTCACGTTCTGCCTCTACCTCGCCGCCATGGACCGGATGGCGCTCGACTCGCGCGACTACGGTCATGGGGTGGACTTCTGGGACCCGCGGAAGAGCCCGCGCGACCTGATGACGCCGAAGCAGACGGCCAGCGGGCCATGGCTTTCTTTGGACAGCACCCGCGTGCTTGAGTGGGGAAAGATGACCGATTGGATGAATGAGCGGCGAAAGGGTCTCTCTCGGTGGGCGGAGGACAACGTCGTCACGAACCACTGGTACTGGGCGTACGTGAGGATCGACGCAAAGCCGGGAGAGGCAACGTTCGTGCCCGACTTCCCGACCCTGGCCGAGGCATACCCCTTTATGCGCTAGCGGACACCGCATGCGAGACCGGTCGCTGACAGCCTGCCCGAAGCTTCCGGGCTCCGCCTTCCCCCGCCTCACGTAATCCCCGCCGTGGCCACTAGCCGAGCTCCCAGTGCCGCACGTAGCGATTCAAGCAGGGCGTGGCGGATGGGCGTCACTGTTCGTCCCCAAATTCAAATGCAAGGACGAGCCTTGCCCCGACAGGTCCGAGCTCGACGCTTCGCGGCTTGGTGGCCACCCTCCACGGCGCTTCCCATGAGTGGCCCACGGCCACCCCGTTGGCATGGGCCTCATTCGTCCAAATTGAGTCACGGCCGTATGCGGGCGGCATGCGCACAATGGCGGCACCATTGTTTGAAATATGATCTGATGGGTATAATCAATAAAAACATCGATTCCAAGAATGGAGTGGGATGGCAATCCGCAAATTCGTACGCAACGACAACAATCTCGCTATTGCCTACTATAGGTATTCCAGCTCCGCCCAGAACGAGGCTTCAATAGCTCAGCAACGTGAGCAGGCACATGCCTATGCGGAGGCGCACGGATACGCCATCATCAAGGAGTATGAGGATCCAGCTCGGTCTGGGAGGGACGAAAACCGCCCTGGCTTTCAGTTAATGCTTTCGGAGATTCACGACGTCAGGCCGTCGGTCCTGATTCTCTGGAAGACTGACCGCCTAGCGCGCGACCAAGCCATCGCGGCGATAGCGAAGAAGACCATCCGCGATGCGGGATGCGCCATCGAGTACGTCGCCGAGACGACGCCCGAGGACACTCCCGAGGGCAAGCTCATCGAGAGTTTCTTCGATTCCTTGGCGGAGTTCTACTCCTCGCAGCTCAGCGTAAACACAACTAGGGGCATGCGCTACAACGCCGAGAACGCCAAGTTCAACGGGCATCGTGTACTCGGGTATCGCAAGTCGGAGGACGGTCGCTACGAGATAGATCCCGTCACGGCACCTGTGGTGCAGCGCATCTTCGCCCAATACGCAGAGGGCAAGGCGATGACGGACATCATCGAGGACCTGACAGCTCAGGGCGTTAGGAGCGTGAATGGAAAAGCTGTCGGTCAACAGCCTACGCCACATACTCCACAACGACCGGTATCTAGGCATATACCGCTACGCAGACGTCGTCATACCCGACGGAATGCCCCAGCTCATAGACCAAGAGACCTTCGACAAGGTCCAGAGGAGGTTCGAGCAGAACAAGCGCACGGCATCGCAGCGAGCGCGCGGGCTCGACGACAGCAAGGCACCTCGCTACTGGCTTACAGGAAAACTCTACTGCGGGGAGTGCAAAACGACCATGCACGGCGTGTCCGGAACAGGCAAGCACGGCGAGAAGCACTACTACTACGCCTGCAAGAACCACAGGAGGCGCAAGTGCCCCAAGCGCAACGTGCGCAAGGACGTCATCGAGAGACAAGTGCTGTCAATCCTGAGACACATCCTCTCAAACGACGAGAACCGGGCGTCGCTTGCCGTCGATGCCTCCAAATACTATCGAGAGCACTATGTCGATACTCACTATCTCGATGGACTGAAGGAGGAGCTCGCCTCAACCACAAAAGCTATCGATAATCTCGTCCGTGCCATCGAGCAAGGACTACCGTTCACGGACTCCGTCTCCACCAGATTGAGTGAGAACGAGGAGCGCAAGAAAGCCCTGGCAGAAGCCATCGAGGCCGAGGAGGCGCGCTCGCGCGTCGCAAAGGATGAGACGAGCATACGTGCGTTCTTCGAGAAGTACGCAAACGCCGACTTCGAAGACCCCGCGACGAGGGACACCTTGTTGGAGTATTTCGTCGATAGGATCTACCTCTATGACGATGGGTATTTTGTCATCACTGGCTGGTATTGGGGAGACGAGTGTCACAAGCTTCCCGAAGGGGAGGTGGAGGGCCTACAGGCACGTTCCTCTGCCTTCGAGTATGTGGTTGACCTTCCTCCGGGGTTCGACTACTTCGCGGACGGGGGCACCATTGCAAACGAGCTTCCCGCAACGGGGAGCTTTTTTGTTTGGCATGACCACGTCGGGTTCAAGCATCTGAGTACCCACGCTCTTGCATATCATGTATAATTCAATAGGCACGTTTCGCCTGTTCAAGGCATTACGCGCACCGTAGTCACAGTGCACATCTGATGAACTGGAGCCGCCCCATGCTCTTTTCCGAGATGCTCAACCGTGGGCAAAACGACACCATAGCAATCGTCGATTCGCGTGGGTCCATCACATACGGC
>ONMP01000312.1 GCA_900318935.1 uncultured Actinomycetes bacterium | reverse complement strand
GCAACCAGTTTCGCGCGCTTGACCTCGCGGGCTTTCATTGATTCTTTTGCCATCTTGTATCAATTAATTGTTATGTTTCTTGAACGGGAGACCGAACTCCTTGAGGAGCGCGTGGCACTCTTCGTCGGTGCGGGCCGTCGTAACGAACGTAATCTCAAGACCGTGGATGCGCGGGTTCTTGTCGATGTCAATCTCAGGGAAGATGATCTGCTCCTTGATGCCGAGGGTGTAGTTGCCCTGGCCGTCCATCTTCTCGGCGATGCCGTTGAAGTCGCGGATACGGGGGAGAGCCACACGGATGAGCCTCTCGAGGAACTCGTACATCTTGACGTTGCGGAGGGTCACCTTGGCACCGATGGCCATGCCCTGACGTAGCTTGAAGGTAGCGATTGACTTGCGGGCATGCGTGACGATGGGCTGCTGGCCGGTGATGGTGCGCAGGTCTGCGACGGCACCGTCGATGGCCTTTGAGTCCTGGGCTGCCTCGCCAACGCCCATGTTTACGACGATCTTTTCGAACTTCGGAATCTGGTTGACGTTCTTGTACTCGAACTTCTTCTGAAGCTCGTCGCGAACAGTCTCGATGTACTGCTGCTTGAGACGCGGGACGTACTTCTCTTCTGCCATGAACAACTCCTTAACTCGTGGATGGATGACGTGCGGGGTACCGACCTCGCACCTCCCGGTTTGGCATGCCGGAAGCCATGGGTGCCCTATAGACACAAGGGAGAATAATACCCTATTGTTGTGTGCGTTGTGTGTGCGGATACAATACAGATATATGTCACACAGAAGGCCCTCCACCGAAGTGAAGGGCCTTTCGATTGACGTTATACGTCAGAGTTTAGAACTGATGGCCGCACTTCTTGCAGACGCGAACCTTCTTGCCCTCGTCGTTCTTGGCGTGACCGACGCGGGTGGGCTTGCCGCACTTCGGGCAGATGAGCATGACATTGGAGACGTCGATCTTTGCCTCAATCTCTTTCCATCCGCCGTTCTGGTTCTCCTGGGTAGGACGCTGGGCCTTCTTGACGATGGCGACGCCCTCGACCTTGACCTTGCCCTCACGCGGATAGGCGCGCAGCACCTCGCCGGTGGCACCCCTGTCCTTACCGGAGATCACCTGGACCTGGTCGCCCGACTTTACGTTCATCTTAGGCATTGATCCATACCTCCCTACAGCGTCTCGGGCGCGAGCGAGACGATCTTCATGTACTTGCGGTCGCGCAGCTCACGAGCGACAGGCCCAAAGATACGGGTGCCACGGGGCTCGCCTTCCTTGTCCACGACGACGCAGGCGTTCTGGTCGAAGCGGATGTAGCTGCCGTCCTTGCGGTGGGTTTCCTTCTTTGTGCGCACGATGACGCAGCGAACGATGTCGCCCTTCTTGACCGCGCTGTTCGGCGTGGCCTCCTGCACCGCGCAGATGATGACGTCGCCGATGCCGGCATAGCGCCGCTTGGAGCCGCCAATCACCTTGATGCACTTCACTCGACGAGCGCCGCTGTTATCGGCGACGTTGAGCATGGTTTCCATCTGAATCATTCGTCTACCTCCTCACGCTACTTGGCGCGCTCGACGATCTCGACCATGCGCCAACGCTTGGTCTTGGAGAGGGGACGCGTCTCCATGACGCGGATGGTGTCGCCAAGGCCGCACTCGTTATTCTCGTCGTGAACATGGAGCTTCTTGGAGACGGTCATCATCTTGCCGTACTTCGGATGATGCTTGCGGTAGTTAATCTTTACGGTGACAGTCTTGTCGCCGGAGCGCGAGATAACGATGCCCGTACGGACCTTACGCGCGTTGCGAGTGGACGTTTCTGCCATGTTGAGCCTCACCTGCTATCTACTTCTGTGCCTCGGCCGCGATTTCGCGGGCACGAATCTCGGTCTGGACGCGGGCGATGTCCTTGCGGACGAGCTTTACACGGGCGGTGTTGTCGAGCTGGCTCGTGGCCATCTGGAAGCGCAGGTTAAAGAGCTCCGCGCGACACGCCTCGAGCTTCGCCTTGAGATCGGCATCGCTGAGCGCCTGAATTTCCTTGTACTTCATCCTTGCCTACACCTCCTGGGGCTGGTCGGCGCGGCTTACGATCTTTGTCTTGATCGGAAGCTTGTGCTGCGCGAGACGGAGGGCTTCCTTGGCGACGTCTTCGGCGACGCCGTCAATCTCGAACATGATGCGGCCGGGCTTGACGACGGCCACCCACTCCTCGGGGTTGCCCTTGCCGGAGCCCATGCGGGTCTCTGCCGGCTTCTTGGTGATGGGCTTGTCCGGGAAGATGGTGATCCAGACCTTGCCGCCACGCTTCATGTAACGGGTCATGGCGACACGGCAGGCCTCGATCTGGCGGTTGGTGATCCAATGGGCCTCGAGAGCCTGGATGCCGTAGCTGCCGCGATGCAGCTCGGTGTTGCCCTTGGCCTGGCCCTTCATGGAACCGCGCTGGACCTTACGGTGAAGAACGCGCTTAGGTGCGAGCATTAGCGGCCCCTCCTCTCGTTACGCGGACGGCGGGGACGAGCGGAGCCCTCGAGCGCGGGCTTGGGAGCAGCCTGGCCGGGGAGCTTTTCGCCGTGGTAGATCCACACCTTGACGCCGCAGGCGCCCATGGTGGTGGAGGCGACGGCCTCGCCGTAATCGATGACAGCGCGGAGGGTGTGCAGGGGCACGCGACCCTCGCGGTACCACTCGCGACGACCCATCTCGGCGCCGTTCAGACGGCC
>ONMP01000331.1 GCA_900318935.1 uncultured Actinomycetes bacterium | reverse complement strand
GCCGTACCTATGATTGGCATACTGTTTGCAAACATTCTGCTTGGTCTTTGGTTGCTCAAGCGGCGTGTCTTGGATCCGGTGAGGTTGGTGTCCAAACGCATGGCGCTCTTCACGGAGGTGGGTAGCGGCGAGCCTTTGAAGATGAAACGCGATGACGAGATTGGTGGCATCGCACTCGCATATAACAAGATGAGTGATGACATAAGGCGCTATGTTCTGGTGCTCGAAAAAATGACTGCCGATCGTGTGGTAAGCGACACCGAGCTATCGGTGGCGCGCCGCATCCAAGATGGGTTAGTGCCCAGCAGCAAGGAGGTTTCGGGCAACGGGTTCGACGCATATGCCGTGGCTAACTCTGCGCGAATTGTTGGTGGCGACTTCTATGACCTCGTTGTGATACCTGATGGCGATCGTGTTTACATCGTGATGGCAGATGTCTCGGGCAAAGGCGTGAGCTCAGCTTTGTTCATGGCTATGTGCAAGACGTTGCTTCGAGAAAAGATTGCCACCAGCGCGACGATGGCCGAGGCGCTCAACGAGGCGAACGATGCCATTGTGGCGGAGAACCCCGAGGGTCTGTTCGTTACGGTGTTTGCTGGCATTTATGACCCGCATACGCAGATCCTTTCGTATGCGAATGCTGGTCATACGCGACCACTTCTGGTGGGTTCGGGCTTCGAGCATCCGGACCCCGGCATCGCTCTGGGCGTGTTTGAGGATGCGGGCATCATAGATCAGACTCTGCATATACCTACGGGTTCCGGCGTGCTGCTCTACACCGATGGTGTGACGGAGGCGGTCGGAGAAGACGGCTCGTTCTATGGCGAGGAGCGTCTCGAGAAGGCGGTTCGCTCGGCAACGAATGCGCACGATACGATCGATCGGGTGCTCACGTCGCTGGAGGCATTCCGAGGGAGCCGAGAGCAGTTCGACGACATCACCATGCTTGCGCTGTTTGCGCTTGAAGACGACGCGACGCGTTGGCACGCCACGCTTCCCTCCGATCTTGCTTCTTTCGCGCAGGTGCGTGATGCCATTCTCAATCTATGCGGCGAAGGAAGCGACGTGAAGCGTGCCATTCTCGCGTGCGACGAGGCCTTCGCGAACGTCGTCATGTACTCTGGCGCCACTGAGGTGGAGGTGACGTGCGAACATGACGGAGAAGTGCTGTGGGTAACAATTGCCGATGATGGCGTGGCGTTCGATCCACTAGCGCAGGACTCGCCAGACCTGGAGTTCGAAGAGCTTGACGAGGGCGGAATGGGACTTTCCTTCATAGCTCAGATTGCCTCAAGCGCCAGTTACGAGCGCTCGGTTGATCGCAACGTGCTCAAGATGGGCTTCAACGTCGCGTAAGACGACGGAAAACCGCGTTTGGGTGGCAGGAGGATGGTTTCTCCTGCCACTTTTTTATCTGATGGCATTGAGGCGGATCAGCGATAGCACGATGTGGGCGACACGACGATCGATTGCCCTCTTGTCGAGCACGACGAGCAGCGAGTGCCGGTCCCCCGGAAAGGATGCTGGCGCCTGTAACGAATGCCTGTGTTCGGGAAACCTGACCGAGACGCACGGGGGACGAAGAACGAAGAATCCTTACTCAGACGATGATATTCTTTGCAATCGTGCTTTACGCGCGAGTCTTCTTCGTGATATCTTCTGCATTTAGCTGCTAAAACGCACACATAGGGGAAACCATGCCCAACCTGTCGCGCCGCTCGTTTGTCGAACTCAGCATGGGAATGCTCGCCAACCTGCCCGTCCTTGCGGGAGGCCTCGTCCTTGCGCCGAATGTCGCGTACGCGGATTCGGACTCCACCGATGCGGACGAGCTTGCCGGGCGGGAGTCGGAGTACGTGGTCATTGACGTCGTGTCACCGTGGGAAGTCGGCTTCATGGTGGTCGACGTGTCCAAGGGCACGACGAACGATGCCGGCATGGTCGTGTACCCGCCGGTAAAGGACGCTCACGTAGAGGTGATCTCGCGCTTCAACCAGCAGGTGGCCACGGGCGTCACCAACGACGACGGCGTCGCCAACATCGACGTCCGTAAGCTCGCGGTACGCGAGGAGGGCGAGGACGAGGACGAGCTCAAAGACTATTATTTTAATGGCATAGTATCGGTTACCTGCGACGACTATCGCACATTCAAGACGGCGCTTCTGACAGTGGAGGGTGGCACCGGCTTACAGGTGCCGACGCATCCCGCAGACGACATGGGCATACCATATCCCCACCTCGTCTCCTTCGACGAGTGGGACGCGCTCTACAGCCGAAACGACTTCGTGGTGACCGCGGCAAACTCGGACAACCACACGATTGGCGTGGAGATCTGGGACCTGCCAGGAAGCAGTGAGGCTACGGTCTCCCTGTGGGTAAAGGGAGAGCGGAGCGCACGCGCAAGCGTGGCTGCCACCCTCGGTGAGCGC
>ONMP01000313.1 GCA_900318935.1 uncultured Actinomycetes bacterium | reverse complement strand
CAGCTAGGCCAGTGTATGTGCATGGATTTATGATAAGTATGTGAAACTCCTTGTTTGTTATCGTTCTCGCGTTCGACTGCTCGAATTGGGCGTATTGTATTGTTGCGGTTCAGTTACGGGCTGCCATGAATGCGGGGGAAGCCGCATGCAGTCCGCTCGTACAACCGGGCCTTCGGCCCGTGCACGTCTTTGAAGGGGGAATTCAGGTATGGCAGACATGAAAGCACGTATGATGACGCGTAGGGGTGCTCTCACCGCATTTGCAGGCATGGGAGGAGCAATGATGCTGATGAGCCTGGCTTCGTGCTCTGGCAACAACTCGGGCAACGACGCCGCTGCCAACAAGGGCGAGGCTGCGGCGCAGAATGCCGACGAGGCCGCCAAGGCGCTCAAGTGGTGGCAGAGCACCATCGCGTGCGAGGTCTACCCCAAGAGCTACCTCGACACCAAGGGTGAGGGCACCGGTACCCTCGCGGGCATCACCAAGAAGCTCGACTACCTGGCCGAGCTGGGTGTCGGCGCCATCTGGTTGACCCCCGTCTGCAAGTCGCCCAACAAGGACGGCGGCTACGACGTGGCTGACTACTACGACATCGACCCGCGCTTCGGCACCATGGCCGACATGGACGAGCTCATTGCCGAGGCCAAGAAGCACGACATCCGCATCGTCATGGACCTCGTCATGAACCACTCCTCCAACGAGAACGAGTGGTTCAAGGACTCCGAGGCCAACCCCGAGGGCGAGCACGGCGACTGGTACATCTGGCAGGACGCCAAGAAGGACAAGGACGGCAAGAGGGTTCCGCCGACCAACTGGCGTAGCATCTTCGGTGGCTCCGCCTGGACCTGGTCCGAGAAGCGTGGCCAGTACTACCTGCACACCTTCGCTGACTTCCAGCCTGACATGAACTGGGAGTGCGAGGCCCTGCGCAAGGAGCTCTTCAAGATGGCCAAGTTCTGGCTGGACAAGGGTGTCGGCGGCTTCCGCATCGACGCCATCCCCTACATCAAGAAGCCTGCCTTCGTCGACGCTGAGCCCGACGGCGAGGCCGATGGCCTCTCTGGCATCCACGCCGCCACCGTCAACACCGACGGCATCCTCGACTACCTCAACGAGTTCAAGAACGAGGTCATGGCCGGCACCGACGCCTTCACCGTGGGTGAGGCCAATGGCGTCAAGCCCGAGGAGCTGCCCCAGTGGGTCGGCGAGAACGGCGTCTTCGACATGGTCTTCGAGTTTGCGCACGTGCTCGTTCCGCAGGGTGGCAACGAGATCTGGTACAAGGACTCCACCTGGAAGCTGACCGAGCTCAAGAAGGCCTTCGCCGCGAGCCAGAAGAACACGGAGAACAGCTGGTACCCCGTCTACCTCGAGAACCACGACCAGCCCCGTTCGGTGAACAGCTTCACGCCTGACTGCGAGGACAAGGTCGCCGCTGGCAAGATGCTCGGCACCATCCTGCTCACCATGCGTGGCACACCCTTCGTCTACCAGGGCGAGGAGCTCGGCTTTGCCAACGCCGCCATGGCCTCCATCGACGACTACGATGACGCCAACGCGCGCAACCAGTACGACCTGGCCATCGGCGCCGGCAAGACCCCGGAGGAGGCCCTCGCGGCCGTCCAGAAGTGCAGCCGCGACAACGCTCGTACGCCCATGCAGTGGGACACGACCGAGAACGCCGGCTTCACCACCGGCAAGCCCTGGCTGCCGGTCCACGACGACTACAAGACCGTCAACGCCGAGGTGGAGGAGGCGGACGAGAACTCCGTGCTCAACTACTACCGCAAGCTCAGCAAGCTGCGCAGCGAGTACCCCGTCCTGCTCGCGGGCGACTACACGACGCTGCTCGAGGACAGCGAGGAGATCTTTGCCTTCCAGCGCGCCTGCGGCGAGGACAAGGCCGTGACCCTCACCAACTTCACGGGCGAGGAGGTCACCTACGACGCCTCCCTCGTGAAGGGCATGAAGGCCGTCATCTCCTCCGTCGATGACCCCGAGGAGGGCAAGCTGCGTCCCTGGGAGGGCGTTGTCTACGTGAGCGAGTAAGCGCTTCTCAAGACAATCAGGCATATGCACCTGCTGGCGCGGGTCCATCCTACGGGTGGGCCCGCGCCTCTTTGTGTCGGTGCGATTCGGTGGCACAGCCGGGTGTGGCACCTTTCTGGCTACCCGGGAGGTGCCACGGAGGGTGGGCTGATAGGACCGCGGTCCCTAGTGCCGTGGCACCTTTTGGCTACCCGAAAAGCGACACGTTGGCCGCTATGGGTATAGCAACAAGAGCCGCAGCTAGAGGTAAGGATCTGCCATGAGTGATCGTTGCTGCAAGAGAGGCGCTCGTCCAGGAACATTGAGCAGTTCCGCGTCGAGTGCGACGCCGACCTCTTCGACTTCGTGGCTTCCAAGATTATCATGCCTTTGGGTGGAATCGTCATCTGCCTCTTTGTGGGGTGGAAGCTCGACCGCCGGCTGGTGCACGATGAGCTTACTAATGGCGGGACAATCCGTTTCCGCCTCTTCCGCTTCTACCTGTTCCTGATTCGCTGGGCCGTTCCGCTGGCAGCCATGGCGGTAGCCATGCTGGTGGGGAGCGTGCTCTGGCCCATCCTCAACGCGCGGCATCAGCGCAAGGAGTACGACCGCAAGGAAGACACGCGCAAGGAATCGTATTCGGAATACCTGTCGGGCGTGCGGGTAGTCAAGGCCTTCAACCGCTTCCGCT
>ONMP01000355.1 GCA_900318935.1 uncultured Actinomycetes bacterium | reverse complement strand
CCGACTTCCAGATACGCATCTTCAATGCCGACGGTAGCGAGGCGATGATGTGCGGAAACGGCATCCGCTGCGTGGGCAAGTACGTCTACGACAAGGGCCTCACGAGGCAGACGGACCTTCGCATCGAGACCTTGTCGGGCATAAAGCACGTAGGCCTCGAGGTCGTTCGCGGGAGCGTCGAGCGCGCCACCGTAGACATGGGCAGGGCAGAGGCAAGAGACGCCCTCGCGATTGACGTCAACGGCACCACCGCGCGCGGCATTCCCGTCTCGGTGGGAAACCCGCACTTCGTCATATTTGTCGAAGACGCGCAGGCAGCCCCCGTGGACTCGCTCGGCCCGCTCATCGAGTGCCACCCCGCATTCCCCGGCGGCGTGAATGTCGAGTTCGCGCAGGTGCTCTCGAACGACGAGATCCGCATGCGCGTCTGGGAGCGAGGCAGCGGCGTCACGATGGCATGCGGAACCGGCGCATGCGCCACGGCTGCGGCGGCGGTGCGAGAGGGACTATGCCACCAGGGCAAGCCGATTACCGTCCATCTGGATGGGGGCGACCTGCACATTCGCGTGAGGGACGACTTCGCCATAACGATGACGGGGCCCGCCACCACCGTATACGAAGGAGAGGTTGAGCTATGACAAGGCCAAACACGCACTACGCCGACCTGCAAGACTCGTACCTGTTTCGCAGGATAGCGCAAAAGACGGCCTGCTTTGAGCAAGAGCATCCGGGGACGCACCTCTATCGCATGGGCATCGGCGACGTCTCGCTCCCCCTTTGCGACGCGGTGATCCGCGCCTTGCACGAGGCCGTGGACGACCAAGCGCATGCTGACCGCTTCCATGGATACATGCCGGAGTGCGGCGCGCCGTTCCTCCGCGAGACGATCGCCGCGCACTACGGGTCGCGGGGCGTGTCGGTCGATGCCGACGAGGTCTTCGTCTCCAGCGGCGCCAGCGACGAGCTGGGCGACATCCTGGACCTCTTTGACCCATCGAGCAGCGCCATGGTCATAGAGCCCGCCTACCCAGCCTACGTGGACGCCAACGTCATGGCGGGAAGGTCCATCGTTCATGTGCCTGCCTGCGAGGAGGAGGGGTTTCTTCCCAGGCCAAGCGAATCGGCACGGGCGGACGTCATCTACCTCTGCTCGCCCAACAACCCGACGGGAGCCGTCTATGGCAAGGCGCAGCTCCAGGAATGGGTCGACTTCGCCAACGACTGCAGCTCCGTCATATTGTTTGACGCCGCGTATGAGGCGTTCATTGAGGACGACGAGCTTCCGCACAGCATATTTGAGCTGGAGGGTGCCAGAACGTGCGCCATCGAGATTTGCTCGCTCTCCAAGACCGCCGGGTTTACGGGCACGCGCCTGGGATACACCATCATCCCCCGAGAGCTCGTTCGCTGCGGCATGTCGCTTCATGACATGTGGGTGCGCAACCGCACCACAAAGACGAACGGCGTGTCTTACATCATCCAGCGAGCTGGCGCGGCCGTCTTTACGCCGGAGGGGCAGCGGCAGATTCGCGAAGGCATCGCCGTGTACAAGCGCAACGCGCAGGTCCTCATGCGCGCCCTCGGCGCCGTGGGCATCTGGTACTGCGGCGGAAGAAACGCGCCGTATCTCTGGCTGAGGTGCGCGGGCGGCATGGGCAGCTGGGAGTTCTTTGACTATCTGCTCCGCGAGATTCAGGTGGTAGGCACGCCAGGAGAGGGATTCGGCTCCTGCGGCGAGGGCTACTTCCGGCTTTCGACCTTCGGCGACCCGCAAGACACCATCGAGGCCGCCCGCAGGCTCGAGGGCCTCCTCGCGCAGCGATAGATCGGCTAGGCGCACGAAAGGAGCTACCACATGTGCTCGATTATGGGATATTGCGCGGTCGACGTGGATCGCGACGCCTTCATGGAGGGTTTCAACCGCACCATCTCGCGCGGGCCGGACGACTCGCGCATCATCGACACCGGGCATGGCCTCCTCGGCTTCCATCGGCTCTCGATCATGGGCCTCACGCCCGAAGGCATGCAGCCCTTCAACCTCGGCAACAGCTACGCCGTGTGCAACGGAGAGCTTTACGGGTTTGAGCGCATGCGCGACGACCTGCGAAGCGCGGGCTACAGCTTCCAAAGCGACAGCGACTGCGAGATTCTGCTTCCGCTCTATCGCGAACATGGGGTCGGGCTCTTTTCCCTG
>ONMP01000318.1 GCA_900318935.1 uncultured Actinomycetes bacterium | reverse complement strand
TGGCTACGCGAATGGGCGAGACCAGGCCCCGACGTACCAAGAAGTGCGCGCCAACTCGGGTCACGCCGAGACGGTCCGCGTGCGCTTTGATGAGGGCGTCGTCCCCCTCGGAGAGCTGATTGACCACTACCTAACGTATCTCGCGTCAACGGGGGTGAGCTGGCAGGCAACGGGGTTTGGCTCCCAGTATCGCCACGCTATCTTTTACGTTGATGAGGCACAACTACCGGAAGTGCATGCTGCGCTCGAACGCGCGCAGGGTAGGGGTGCCTCCGCAGGAGTGCAGGTCGAGCCCCTGCGGAACTACTATCCAGCAGAAGACCACCATCAGGCGCACCGGAACGCGCAGTCTCGCGCGTGCGACAGCGGCGGTTGCGCACAGTGCGCGCGGCCAGAAGACGAGCTCAAAAGCCGTATCGGGGAGCTCGCGTACAACGTGACGCAGAAGGGTGCGACGGAGCGGGCGTTCACGGGCCCATACGACGACTTCTTTGAGCGGGGCATCTACGTTGACGTGGTGAGTGGGGAGCCCCTCTTCGCCTCGCGTGACAAGTTCGACTCGGGCTGCGGGTGGCCGGCCTTCTCCCGGCCCATAAGCGCTAAGGCAGTGACGGAGCGCACCGATCTCTCGCACTTCATGGTGCGTAGGGAGGTGCGCAGTGCCCAGGCCGCCTCCCACCTCGGGCACGTGTTCACGGATGGCCCTGCCGAGCGGGGAGGCCTGCGCTACTGCATCAACTCGGCCGCGCTGCGCTTCGTCCCCTACGACCGCATGGACGCCGAAGGCTACGGGGCGTACAAGGGCTTGGTCGAAGGGGAGATGTAAGCGAGAAAGCGCGAGGGTGCCCGAGTCAAGGGGACAGGTTGTTTGACTCAGGGCCGCATTAACGATTTCATCCTTGTGAACTTGACGCAGGCAGGCATGCTGCTTGTCCTCTTAAGAAGATGCAAAAGTGAAAACTATCGTTACGCAACATATGTTATGCTTCACTGTGTTACGCATCAACTCCTGTTCGCAAGAAAGCTGGTGAATACTCCATGGAGTATCGCAAGACGATAACGCTGCGAGACGGCAAGCAGTGCTTTTTGCGCAATGGCACGGCCGAGGATGCGCGCGCGGCGCTGGACAACTTTATCCTTACGCACGGGGAACGGACTACCTGCTCACCTACCCGGAGGAGAGTGACCGTAGCCTGCAGGGTGAGGCACGGTACCTGCAGGAGAGATTCGAGAGCGACAATGAGATAGAGATCCTTGCTGAGGTCGACGGCAGGGTTGTCGGCACGGCGGGCATCGGCTGCGTCGGCTCGAAGGAGAAGCTGAGGCATCGGGCCGAGTTTGGCATTGGTGTCGAACGCGCGTATTGGGGCCTCGGTCTGGGTCGAGCGCTGACCGAGGCCTGCATCGAATGTGCGAAGAGGGCAGGATACGCGCAGCTTGAGCTGGACGTCGTGGCAGAAAACGAGCGAGCCATTGCGCTCTACCAAAGCGAGGGCTTCGTCGAGTACGGAAGGAACCCCAGGGGCTTTCGCTCGCGCCAGACCGGCTGGCAGGAGCTAGTGCTCATGCGGCTGGAGCTGGACGAGTAAGGACCTAAGCATTCGGCTGGATTCTTGTGCCCGTGATGAGCGCGAAGTGTGCGCCTGTCTTCCGAGCGTCTGCGCCACCTCCTTGACAAGACTAATGAAGGATAGTATATAAACTAACAATCATTAGTTTTTGGAGGCAAGCCTATGACGCGCAAAGAGGAAATCGTAAAGGCGACCTTGGACCTTGCGGCGGAGCGGGGCTTGGGTGCGGTGACCTTGTCACAGATTGCGGAGCGGGTGGGCATACGGAAGCCCTCCCTCTACAACCACTTCGCATCGAAGGACGAAATCGTGCAGGAGGCCTATCGTTTTTTGCGCTCCCAGGCTCGCGAGCGCAAGGCGGCATTCGACGGCGATTACGCTGGGCTCATAGGGGACAAGGGCCTCGAGGAAATCCTACTTGCCTCCTTCGAGTCGTACCGCGCCTTCGTGCTGGACGAGGACCTGCTGCGTCTCTGGCGTGTGCTCTACGCGGAGCGCACGACGAGTCCTGTGGCGGCGCGGATCGTACTGGAGGAGACCGAGCACATGGTGCGACAGGTCAAGAACCTCTTCTACGCGCTTGCAGTGCACGGGAGGCTCAGTTGCGATGATGTGGACATGGCAGCGCTGTCCTACGCCATGACGATACACGCCCTGGTGGACTATCAGTTGGACAAGCTGACGGCTGCCGGTACGCAGGCATGCGACGACCCGACACTGTTTGACGAGGCTAAGCGCTACATTGGTTGGTTTTCACGGCAGATGGAGGCCACCCATGCGTAGGGCACTCATCAACTGGTTGGGACTCACGGGAGTCGTGGCGCTTGTCTCGTATGCGGCAGCTGTCGTGTTGGCACCCCTGGCGTATCCTGGCTACGACTGGATGGCACAGGCTGTGAGCGACCTTTCCGCCGAATCGGCACCCTCTAGAGCATTGTGGGATCAGCTGTCTGCGCCGTATGGTGTGTGTAGCGTGGTGTGTGCCACCTGCGCATCCCTTTTCGTCTCGGAGCATCTGCCGTCCACTCGGGGTTTTCGTGCCGGCG
>ONMP01000321.1 GCA_900318935.1 uncultured Actinomycetes bacterium | reverse complement strand
CTGGTCAGAGCGCCGCTGGTTTTGGCAGCCTGCTCTTCGCAGACGATGATGCAACTCGCGCCGAGGGTGGCCAGCTCTTTCGCGTGTTTGCCGATGCAGTCATCTCCGGTGTACAGTCGAGTTGGCATGAAGTAGTTCATGGGTGCGCTCCTCTCCGGTCGTCTCATACCGCACCATCATAGCATCGTTGTGCCATAGGTGTGAGGACGGGGCGTTGTGCGGTATCGGTGTGGCACGCCGTAGGGACGGGGTAGCTTTGGCCTCGTTGGGGTACGATAACATCCTCACGCAACCTTTGGGAGGTGTTGTGCATGTCGGAACACATGAGAAGAAGTGCACGAGAGCAGAGGCCTTCGCGCAGCGGCAGCGGGGTCGTGCCCATCGCCGTTGCCGCCGCAATCGCCGGTGCCGTGGCTGGAGCCGCGTTTATGGGCTTGCGTACGGGGCTGACTGAATCGCCCACGCAAGGCAACGTGCAGGCCGTGTCAACGGACGCGCAGAACGCGGATGCCACGACGAGTGGTACCGCAGCGAATGCCACAGGCGCTCAGGGTGGCACGGAAGCTAACAGCCAGGACGCAAGCAAGGACCAAAACGCTGATTCAAACGGTGCGTCGGCACCCATGGGCAATGCATTCGTCAACAAGGACGACGATGCGGCCAAGACCGACGACAAGGCCAAGGACGGCGAGTCGAAGGACGGGGAGTCAAAGACCGACGACCAGGCCAAGGACGGGGAGTCGAAGGACGGCGAAGCCTCGACTGGCGACCAGACGAATTCCAACGACCAAGGCCAGTCGCAGACGGGCGGGCAAAAGAGCAGCTCCGAGAGTGGCGACGAGGACCAATCCACAAGCACGGGCACAACATCTGGCGGCAGCACCAGCTCGGCCCAGGTTGACTCGTCGGAGAGCGGTGCGGTAGCCGACAGGAAGAAGGACCCGCTGTATGACAAGAGCTCCGGTTGGATAGAGGCTGGCTCTTGTGCCACGGAGTATGCCGCGACCGGTTCGCAGACGGCGTCCACCTACAAGTGGGATGACGACGAGGCGCAGGTCGGCCTTGACAAGTCATCGTATCCTTGGGCACACTTCGGCGACTACGTGGAGGTCGAGTACGAGGGCATCGTCGTGACGGCGCAGGTCGTTGACTGTGGCTACTACGGCGCAGGTCCTGCGGGTATCATTCTCAACCCTGGCGTCTATGAGGAGTTCGGTGCCGTGGACTCGGACGACTGGGGTCGTCGCGACGTCAGGTATCGCTTCGTATAAGGTCGCGTACGACCTCGCTTGCCATGAGAAGTCCAGCTGCCGGGGGCACGAATGCCGTTGACCCCGGCAGGCTGCGACGGCTTGAACCCTCGGGAATGGGTTCGTAGGTTTCTTCGTCCGCCACAGGCACCAGAGCGGGCTCGGTTGAGTACACTACCTTAAAATGCCCAAGCCCGCGCTTGCGAGCTTCCTTGCGCATGACGCGTGCGAGCGGACAGATGCTCGTGCGCGAGATGTCATCCACCCTGAGCGCACTCGGATCGAGCTTATTTGCTGTGCCCATGCACGAGATGATGGGGACGCCGGCCTCCTTGGCGCTGCGTACGAGCTGCAGCTTGGCGGTAAGGGTGTCCACGGCGTCGAGCACGTAGTCATAGCGTGAGAAATCAAAGTTATCAGCCGTGTTTGGCAAAAAGAAGCACTCGTGGGTCGTGACCTCGGCATCGGGCGAGACTGTCGCCAGACGCTCCGACATCGCTTGGGTCTTGGACATTCCCACCGTCCGCGTGGTGGCGACAAGCTGACGATTGAGGTTCGTGGTGCTGACGACGTCGTTGTCCACAAGCTCGAGATGGCCCACACCAGAACGCGCCAAGGCCTCGGCAGCGCTGCCACCGACGCCCCCCAAGCCAAAGACAATCACGCGGGCGTTCCACAGCCGCTCCATCGCCTGCTTGCCGAGAAGGAGTTGCGTGCGCGTAAACGGTCCCAGCTTTGTCATGGCTACCAACCGCGTTCGGCCTTTTCTTCTTGGTGCACAAACGCATCGCGAGGCACCATGTTGAAGTCCCAGAGCTCAGCGGCTGCATTGAGCAAGGCAAGCTCCTGCGGGTCCGCGAGTCCGTTGCGTGCGATCGTGAGCAGACTCTCGATGAACTCGGGCACGGGCCTATCGTAAATGCGGGAATCCCATCCGCGTACGCGCAGCTCGTAGGTGGCGAGGTCTACGTCGTCCTCCCTAACTTGGCCGACAAGGTCGCAGGCAGCGTCGAACGCGAGTGCGTTGCAAAAGATACCTTTGATCAGGCATGCATATCCCACGGCCATACGCGGTCGCAGCGAGTCTGCCTGAAGGAACTCCATGCGCCGAGCGAGGCGCACGTTGGGGTAGCCGGCCCCAAAGAGCCCAAGCGCCTCGGTGGCAGAGAGGATGCGGTCACCCATAAGGTCGCGAATCAACCGCTTGCCCGTGGAGGTCGACGCGCCCATGGAGTCGCTGAACTGTATCGGACGCAGTCCCTCGAGCCACTCCAAGTAGCGCTGCGAGTTGAACGTTTCGGAGAAAGTGCCCGGAACCACGCCGCAACGATCTGCA
>ONMP01000323.1 GCA_900318935.1 uncultured Actinomycetes bacterium | reverse complement strand
TACAGATCCGTCATGATGGTATCCGGAGCGTTAATGATTTGGTTCCAGACGATTCCCAGCTCCTTGGATTGCGCGACGCTGGCTTCCATGCCTGCCGAGACAGGAATGCTGACCATGTCGAACTTATCGCCGTGGTAGGTGTTGTACACCTTCACGAGGTTGGGCATTTCATTCATGCAAGGGCCGCACCAGGAAGCCCAGAAATCGATCAGAATATACTTGCCTTTGCCGACATAGTCGGAGAGCTTGACCGTGGAAGTCTCGGGGTGCTCCGGATCCTGGATGACGGTAAAGTCCACAAAATGTTTTCCGATCGCGGTCCGTTCCGCAGCCTGGACCCTGGTTTTCACTTCATCGACCATGAAGTGCGTATCGGGGCCGCTCTTGACCACGTCGGAGAGGACATATCGAAACACGTACGTATTTGTTTGGTTGTGGCTGGCTAGATATGCCGCAATCTCTTTGCAATGACCCATCGTGGATACGTTGTAGTGGTAGTCTGGGCGACCGACTGTGTCGTTTGTATGACTGCATTTTTTGCCGTTTATGGTTACTTTTTTACGGAGATGTTGGAGAACCGCTCCTCCGTCTCTAGGCCTGACGTGTAGATGTCCTTGAAAAACCTGGTGAAGTCTCCTTCTTTGTAAGTGACCTCCCACGTCTCCTCGACCTCGGCTGAGCCGTCATCGTTTAGCCATATTTCGAACGATGCGTTCGGCACGCTGTATCGCTTTGTTTCCGCATGGGCTACTGTTGGCAGCGCAAGCATGAGTGCGATGGCCAGTAACGCTACAACAAAGTGCGAGCAGCTTGCGAAACTCTTCTTTATCAATTGGTCCCTCCGATACGACATGCGGGCAGTTAAGCGAGCTTCGATGGTTTTCAATTGTTGAACAAGAATCAAGCTAACACACAGCTCGCTCAGCATGATGAACGCGTAGTTAAATGGCGGAGGTGCACGGTATAGGCGCCAAAGAGACGCATGTGTTAGAGGCCAAGACGCTCGAACGGGGTGTCGGCACGGGGGCAGGGCCGCATCTCGCGCGGGCATCGACCTCACGGGCCTGTGGCGGGCCCCGCTCTCCCGGGTCCTTCCGGCGAGTGCCAATCTCGAGGTAGAAAAGTGCAAAGAATTTCGACTTATGAGTAGTTTTTGGGTGCCGATTCGCCATAGGGGCGGTAAGGCACCCCACAAAACAGCAGGTAGAAGGTACCGAAAATCAGACCCCGCAAAACTCGAGACCGAAAAACTATACATATCTCGTAAAAGTCTGCACTTTTCGCCCTCGGGTTTGGCACTCGGGAGTGGCATCCCGGAAGGCGGGGTTAAAAGGGTCAATCGCAAAACCTGTGGTCAGAGGTCATGCTTCTTGCATTCCCGGACCGCCGCCGTGGTTGGCCCTCACGAGTCACGTTCCCTGGGTCTTGGGGATACATGTCAGTTGAGGGCAAGCATGTGTGCGAGAAGACCTAGAACGCGAACAGGTCGTCTGCAGTGACGGTGGCGGCAACCACCCCAGCGTGCGCGCTAGGCGCGAGTCCGTTTGCGGAGATGAGCGCGAGATGGACGGCGTCTCGCGTGCCGCTCTCGTCCCTGAACGCCTCTCGCTTATGCATAAGTTGCCGCTCACAGCCCGCGTCGATAGAGAAGGGCCCATCCGTGTACTTCATCTCGCAGAGGTCAGTGACGCCATCTTTTCGTTCGATGACGAGGTCAACCTGAGCGCCTGGGTTCGATGAGCCGCTTGACCAAGAGAAGCAGCTGGTCTGGACCGCGGCTATTCCAAGAGCTGCCTTGATCTGCGCGATGTGACCGAGGCAAGCTATCTCGAAAGCGCTTCCGCGCCATGCGTAGTACGAGGGCGAGCCCTCGAATGGAAGCCAGCTGTCGAGCTTCTGTTCCTGCATGAATTTGAAGCTGAACAGCAGAAACGGGTCAACCATCTGAAACGTCGCGACTCGATATCTTTCATGGGGGTTCGTATACTTGCGTATGTAGCCGCATTTTTCCAGGTCGTCGAGCGTGCGGCTGAGGCCTCCTCCCGCGTTGCCAAGTCGCTTGGCCAGCTCTGTCCTGTGCATGCCTGCTTTTGTGCCCGATAACTCTTTAAGCAGTCTGTGGTAACGTTTAGGAATACGGTCAGCCGGGGAGGTGGGCATGATGTTCGAACCCAAGGAGGGGAAGTGCTTTCATTGTGGGGCGGCGGCGACGTTTCCCAGCAACTGGAAGAACGACTGGTTCATCTGCGACGACTGCCTCGGGCTAGTCCTCCCGCTGCTTAGAAGGAAGGCCCCTTCGGCGCTTGTGCTCAAGTCCCAGAAAAGCGTCACCTACACGACCCTGTGGAAGCCGTTCAAGCCCATGGCGCTTGACCCTATTCGCGACACCTTGGAATACGCCCTGCGAAACGCACAACTTGCAGAGGGCTTCGAGCCGACCGCCATGCGCTGCGGCGAGGCGTTCGAGCTCGATGAGGCGCAGGGGCTCTTCCGCGCGAGGACGAATGGGGACCTGCTCAGTCCGGTCTTGCCCCTGTCATCGGTGACGGACT
>ONMP01000324.1 GCA_900318935.1 uncultured Actinomycetes bacterium | reverse complement strand
GATGTCAAGGTCCACCATGTCCACACGGGGTGTCATGACCTCGCGCGCCATCTCGCCGCCAAAGCGTATGATGCCTTGCAGCATCTGGCTCTCCTGTGCGATGTCTTTCTGGTCGGTGAGCTCCATTGCCTGCTGGATGGCACTGCGGTCCGCTCTCGAGAGCGACTGCAGGGGGCCCAGACGGGCAAAACGCCCGTGCCCCACCAGCGTGTGCACGCTCATGGCGGGTGTCGAAAGCGTCTGGGGCAGGTACGCCACACGGCGCGCACGCTCACGGTGAGAGAGTGAGCGCAGCTCATCGCCGTCCAGCCGGATGCTGCCCCCATAGGGCAGCACGCCCACCAACGCTCGCAGAAGCGTCGACTTTCCGCAGCCGTTGCGTCCGATTACCGCAGTTATCCTGCCTCGGGGCAGCGTGAGTTCGTCCACCCGCAACAGGACTTGTTCGCCATATCCCAGCGTCACCTCGCGCAGCTCGATCATCGCGGTCGCCTCCTGCGCATGAGCAGCATGATGAAGAACGGCGCACCCAGGAGTGAGAGCAAGAGGCCAGCGGGCAGTTCGTAGGGGAAGAAGAGCACGCGAGCGAGCAGGTCACACGTTACCAACAGCACCGCGCCCCAAATCGCGCAGAGGGGCAGGCCCCACCTAAGTCCGCATCTCACCGCCATGCGTACGAGATTGGGCACCATGAGGCCCACAAAGCCGAGCATCCCGCACACACTGACCGCTGCCGCCGCAAGGGTCGCCGCGCATACGATGGCCACCACGCGATGGCGCCGCACGTCAAGACCAAGGCCGATAGCCGTCTCATCGCCAAGCGCCAGCAGGTCAAGGCCCGGAGCAAGAAGGAGAGCTGCCCCAAGGCCCGCCACCATGAACGGAGCAGAGAGGGTCAGCTGTGACACCGTGGCACCCGTGAGACCTCCCAGACTGAAGGCCAGCTTGTCCACCACCGTCTTGGGCCAGATGGTCACGATGGCGTTCGAGCCAGCACTCATGAGGCTCGACACCGCGACGCCCGCCAGCACGAGCGTCGTGCGTGCCGCCCCGGCACGACGCGCCACCAGATACACCATGAGCGTCGAAACGAGCGCACCGACAAGCGCCATGAGCTGCCGCGCGACCCCACTAAACGGAAAGAGCAGCGTCCCAGCCAACGCAAAGAAGCCAGCGCCTGCATTGATCCCCATCACCTGGGGCGAGGCAAGATCGTTGTCGAGGGCGGCCTGCAGCAGGGCTCCCGACACGGCCAGCGAGACTCCGCAGGCACAGGCGGCCAACACGCGCGGAAGGCGCACGCCCCACACGATGAGGTGCGCCGAGGACGAGGTTGCCGCGCCGGTGAGAGCGTGCCACGCCTCTGCCGTGGAGAGCGCACCTGTCCTGGCGAGAAGAGACGCCGCCATTGCCAGCGCAAGGCAGAGCCCACCCGCTACGAGCGCCAACACCGCGCGTCGGCTTGCGTCGGCGGCCACGTCGTCCTTATCGCCCCTGTCGCCCTGAGCTCGCAAGCTATGCCCACGATCCGTACAGCACCTGCGAGAGATATGCGTAGGCCTCGCCCCACTTGGCGTTGGGCTTGTACTGGAAGAGCTCCTTGGACAGCACGACCACATGGCCGTTCTTGGTGGCCGAGAGCTCGCTCCACACCGGATTCTGCGAGAAGGCTTCCTCGTAAGCCTTCTGCGCCTCGGCCTCGTCGCCTTGGTACACGACAAAGATCCAGTCGGGATCCACGTCGGCGATTGCCTCAAGCGAAAGGTCGTCAAGCGTCGAGGTGTCGTCGGCCACATTGGAAAGGCCGAGGTCATCCAGCATGTCGCACGTAAAGTTGTCGCTCTTGAGCACCTTGTTCTTTGTCGCGGAGGTCCTGAGCGCCAGATAGGTGCCACCCGCCTCATGCGTGGCGTTGGCAATGACGCTCTCTATCTGCGTGCGCACGTCTGCCACGTTCTGCTGATACAGGTCATCGCGCTCCGTCGCCGCAGTGAGCTGCTGCATGACAGTGTCGTAGTCGTCGAACGAGTCGATGTTTACCACCAGCACGGGAATGCCCGCCTCGTCCAAGCTCTGGTGCAACTCCTTGTGGACGGAGAGGTCCTCGGTCAGCATGACCAGGTCGGGCTCACAGGCTACAACCTGCTCCAGGCTCGGCTTTGACAGAGTGCCAATGCTTACGCAGTCCCCGGCGAGGGAGGGAAGGTCGAGCGCGTCATCGGTCGTGCCCACCAGCTGGCCTCCCGCAAGCAGCCACATCTCGCCTACGGAACGCGAGAGTGCCACCACGCGCGAGGAAGAAGTGATGCTGGCGAGGGGATCTAGGCTGGTATCGGCGGGGGCGTTATTCTTGGTGGAGGCAGCCTGCTCAGTCTGTCCGGGCTTGGTGTTATCCTCGGAGGACGTCGGCTTAGTCTGCTGCGCACAGCCCGCGGCAAAGAGCAGGCACATTCCAAGCGTCAGCACCACCAGCAACCTTTTTGCATGCATGTCATCCTCCGCCCATGGGTAGCTTGCGTGGGTTTTAGCATACACCCTTTAGGTGGA
>ONMP01000325.1 GCA_900318935.1 uncultured Actinomycetes bacterium | reverse complement strand
AGGCAGGAGCTCTACAAGTCGCTGCAGCCCGCGGCGCTGGAGAAGCTTTGCGAGGTTGCGAAGATCCAGAGCACGGGCGCGTCGAACCGAATCGAGAACATCTCGACCTCTGAGATGCGCCTGCGTGAGTTGATGCAGCGCAAAATCGAGCCCATGAACAGCGACGAGCGCGAGATTGCCGGGTACCGCTACGTACTGGACATGATTCACGAAAGCCACGACAGCATCCCCGTGACCCCGGGCGTCATCCTGCAGCTCCACCGCGACCTCTACCGTTTCTGCGACGTCTCGTTCGCAGGGCGTTGGAAGGACTCCGACAACATCATCGCGGAGCGCGCCGCGGACGGTCGCATGGTGGCGCGCTTCGTGCCCACGAGCGCTGTGGCAACGCCGGGAGCAGTCGAGTGCATCTGCAACGAATACAGCCGCTGGTCAAAGGACGGCACCTACGACCCGCTGCTCGTTTCGCTCGTCTTCGTGTTCGACCTCGTGTGCATTCACCCCTTCAGCGACGGCAACGGGCGCATGAGCCGCCTGCTCACGCTGCTGCTCACCTACCGTAGCGGCTACGACGTGGGCAAGTATGTGTCAATCGAGGCCGAAATCGAGCGCACGAAGGCGACCTACTACGAGGCGCTGGCCGCGAGCTCCGCCGGATGGGCCAAAGGGGAGAGTGACTACGCGCCGTTTGTCACCTACATGCTGGGCGTTATGGCCGCGTGCTACGCCGACCTCGACGCGCGCGTTGCGCTGCTGGCTTCGGGCGGCAAGGGCGAGGACATCTTGCGGGCCTACTTCGCAGACCTCGTCGGGACGGCGACCAAACGCCGGATTCTCGACGACAACCCAACGCTCAGCAGACGCACTGTTGAGCGCGTCTTGCAGAAGCTGCAGTCGGAAGGCATCATCGAAAAGGTGGGCGCGGCTCGCGCAACCACCTATAGACGCGTTGAAAGGTAGCGCCATGATCGTCCTCATCACCGGGGCATCGCATGTGGGAAAGACGGTCCTCGCACAGCGCATTCTCGAGAAGTACGCCTTTCCCTACTTCTCAATCGATCACTTGAAGATGGGGCTCATCCGCAGCGGAAACACCGACCTTACGCCAGAGGATGACGAAGCGATCACGGAATACCTTTGGCCAATCGTGCGCGAGATGGTGAAGACCGCCATCGAGAACAGACAGAATCTTGTCATCGAGGGCTGCTACATCCCGCCCGACTGGCGAGGGGATTTCGAGGAAGAATACCTCAGGTCTATCGAGTTCGTCTGCCTGGCAATGTCAGATGCCTACATCGATGCCCATATCGGCGAGATAGAAGAATACGCCTGTGCCGTCGAGGCGAGGCTGGAAGACTCCGGCTGCACGCTCGGCGAATTGAGGGAAGACAATCGACGCTGCATCGACGCTTTCGCGAAATGCAACGAGAAGGTCACGATAATCGAATCGGATTTCGAAGCAACAATCGAGGCGGTTCTCGACGCCGTTCACCCCCGTTGGAGCAGCCTGCAATCGGCTTAATGTTCTGCAAGCGTGCGCCTGGTGCCAAACCGTGGCAAACGATGCCAAGAGAAGCTAAGCGGTGCTACTCCGTGGGCTATTCCCACTCAATGATTCCAACTCCGTCCGAATTAGCATCCTCGTGGCGTTTCGTGTCGCCTCGTGCCACGCGTGTCGTCTCGTTATAGGTGAGTATTTACATTCAGGCTGTTCTGTTGGAACTCACTTGGAACTCAGCGGGGTGAGTTCCAGTTGGAACTCACTTATGGGGAGTATTTTGCCCGACATGGGGAGTATTGCCCCTGACCTGCGGTTTTGCCGCTCCATCGTGATGGAGTGAGTTCCAGCCGGGTTTTCGGGCCTCTCGTCCGGTATGGGGAGTATCGTTTTCCGACATAGGGAGTATTGCGGTCTACCTGCGGAAACGTCATCTTCTCCTCTAGCAGGTGAGTTCCGGTTTCTGGGTCCCATGCAAGTTAGCTGGCCGCATCGATTTTAGCCACCAGCTCGTTGGCCCACGCGACGGCATCCTCGGCAGTGGGCAGCACGTCAAGACCGCTTGCCTGCGCATCGTTGCCGTCGCCAGGGAGCAGCAGGGCCACAAGCCCCGGCCTTGCCGAATCCGCCAGCCCTGAATCCGGAAGCTCAAACGACACCGCCGGCATCGGTCACCGATCTTGCCAACTCTTCCGATTCCTTCGCCTCAATGAAGAACTTCATCTCATCCCTTAACCACTGAATCAAAGAACCCGAGACAAAGATCGAACCTTCCAAGGCATATTTGACCTCATCGCCGATCTTCCAGGCAACGGTCGACAATAAGCCGTACTTGGAGATGATGACCTCATCACCGGTATTGACTAAGATAAAGCCGCCTGTGCCATAGGTGTTCTTGACATCAGAACGTTCAAAGCATGATTCGCCAAACAAGGCCGCCTGCTGGTCACCTACCAAAGCAGTGATCGGACAGGTCCGATTGAAGAAGTGACGCGGATCGATGTAGCCGAAGAAACCGGAGGTATCCTTGATTTCCGGCAGCATGGAT
>ONMP01000327.1 GCA_900318935.1 uncultured Actinomycetes bacterium | reverse complement strand
ACTCATGCAGCGCCGCATCTGCAACGTGCTGATTGTGGCCAATCCCTACGATGCCTTCATGCTCGAAGACGATGGCCGAGTCGATGAAAAGATTTTTGCAGAATATGCCCGCCTGGGACTTCGCTTCCCGCCGCGCTTCATCAAGGCTTCGTCGCTCGACGAGGCCGAGCAGCGTATCGAAACCAACGACATCGACCTCGTCATCGTGATGCCTTCGCGCACAGCCGATGCACAGGAGGAGGATGTCTTCGAGATTGCCAAGACCATCAAGCTCGAGCACAACAACATCCCCATCGTCGTGCTCACCCCCTTCAGCCATGGCATCACGGCACGCATGCAGGACATCGACCTCTCGCTCTTCGAATACGTCTTCTGCTGGCTGGGCAACACCGAACTGCTGCTCACCATCATCAAGCTGCTCGAGGACAAGATGAACCTCGAGCACGACGTCGAGGCTGGTGTGCGCATGATCCTGGTGGTCGAGGACAACATCCGTTTCTATTCGTCCATCCTCCCCAGCCTCTATCAGTTCGTGCTCAAGCAGAGTCTCGAGTTTGCCACCGAGGCCCTCAACGCCTCGCTCGAGACGCTGCGTATGCGTGGTCGTCCGAAGATTGTGCTGGCCCGCAACTTCGACGAGGCGTGGGACCTCTACAGCCGGTTCAAGGACAACACCCTCGGCGTCATCTCCGACTGCCGTTTCCCCCTCCATCCCGTTCAGGGCGCCAATCCTACCGATGACGAGAAGGACGCACGCGCCGGCTTCCGTCTGCTCGACACCATTCGTGCCGAGGATCCCTACATGCCCCTCATCATGGACAGTGCCGAGAGCGAAAACCTCGAGGAGGCCGACCGCAAGGGCTACTATTTCATCGACAAGAACTCCAAGAAGATGGACGTCGATCTGCGCGACATCGTGCACAATGCCTTCGGTTTCGGCGACCTCGTCTTCAACATCGAGGACCCCACCTTCCCCGGGCAGCCCGAGTTCAACACGCAGCTCCACGTCCACAACCTGAAGGACCTGCAGGACAACATCCTCTCCATCCCGAAGGAGAGTCTGATGTATCACGTCATGCGCAACAACGTGTCGCGCTGGCTGGGTTCGCGTGCCCTCTTCCCCGTGTCCGACTTCCTCAAGCGCATCACATGGGGCCGTCTGCAGGACGTCGAGGCGCATCGCCAGTGGATCTTCGAGGCTATCGTCGCCTATCGTCGCATGAAGAACCAGGGCGTGGTGGCAGTGTTCCAGCGCGGACGCTTCGACCAGTATTCCAACTTTGCCCGCATCGGCGATGGCTCGCTCGGCGGCAAGGGACGCGGCCTCGCCTTCCTCGACCACCTCATGAGCCGGCATCCCGACCTGCAGGACTTCCGCACCGAACGCTTCCTGAGCCATGTCCGATTCGATGAAGCCACGCAGGAACTGCAGCAGCAGGCCCGTGTGTGCATCCCCAAGACTGTCGTGCTCTGCACCGACGTCTTCGACCAGTTCATGGACGAGAACCAGCTCTATCCCCTTGCGCTGAGCAATGCGCCCGACGAAGAGATCTTCGCAGCCTTCCTGCGCGGACGTCTGCCGCAGCGTCTGCTCGGCGACCTCGAGGCATTCCTCGAAGTGGTCAAGGGCCCCATCGCCGCACGATCCTCGTCGCTGCTCGAAGACTCGCACTACCAGCCTTTTGCCGGTGTCTATTCCACCTACATGATCCCGAGTTCGAGCGACAAGTACCAGCGTCTGGCGATGCTTGCCGATGCCGTCAAGGCGGTCTATGCCTCGGTGTTCTATCAGGGGTCGAAGGACTATATGACAGCCACCAAGAACGTCATCGACCAGGAGAAGATGGCAGTCATCCTGCAGGAGGTTGTCGGTCAGCAGCATGGCACGCGCTTCTATCCCCACATCTCGGGTGTGGCACGCAGCATCAACTACTACCCCATCGACGACGAGAAGGCCGAGGAAGGCACCGTCTCGCTGGCCTTCGGTCTCGGCAAGTACATTGTCGATGGCGGCACATCCTTGCGCGTCAGCCCCTATCATCCCGCCAACGTGCTTCAGATGAGTGAGATGGAGTTTGCCCTGCGCGACACGCAGAGCACCTTCCTCGCGCTCGACATCCCTGCAGCCACCGAATCGGGCGACATCCCGCCGCTCGAGTTCAAGCCCGACGATGGCTTCAACCTCAAGAAGTGGCCCGTGCGTGCAGCCGATGCCGATGGCACGCTGCCGCCCGTCTGCTCGACCTACGACCCGATGGACCAGTGCATCTACGATGGCTATTACGAGGGCCGCAACCGCAAGATCATCAGCTTTGCCGGAGTGCTCCACAACGGGCTCTTCCCCCTCCCCGAACTCATGCAGAAGGTGCTGCAGTACGGACAGGAGGAGATGCGCCGACCTGTCGAAGTCGAATTTGCCGTCGATCTCACTTCGAGCGAAACGGGCACCTTCTATCTGCTCCAG
>ONMP01000328.1 GCA_900318935.1 uncultured Actinomycetes bacterium | reverse complement strand
TGTTCGACCAGTTCCTCGAGCTGCACGACCTGTCGATGGACGAGAGGGAGCCGCTTGTCCTGACGCTTCTCGACCAGACGACCCTGAACTACAACCTCTTCGAATCCGATGCATACCGGGGATGCTTGACCGTGCGTTATGAAGGCAGGCCGTACCGCCCGAGCGACAAGCCCCTCATCGAGCAGCTTGGCAGGTTCGTCCTGATTGCGAAGCAGCAGCTCGCCGCGCGTGCGCCCGAAGGCCTCGGATCTCTTAGACAGGCGGTCCAGGCGCTCGTGGAGGAGCGCCCCCTCGATTCCGTCGAACGCGATGTCGTCGCAACGGCAAACGATGGGAGGGTCTTCGCCTGCATCAGGTTGAAGCTGTCGAACCAGCTCGAGCAGCTCCCGCTCGGTTTCGTGAGGAACGCAGTAGAGGAGACGTTTCCGGGCATCATCGTATTCGAGTACCACCGAAATTCGGTCGTCGCCATGCTCGATGTAGGCAAGGACGGCGGCGATGGCTTCCACGCAACGATTGAAAAGGGCCTCGGCCCGTTCGTGAACGCGATGGCGATGGATGCCGGGGTGTCGAACCCATACAACGACCTCTTCGTGGCGAAATCGCTGTTCTCCCAGGCCAATCAAGCGCTCGACATAGGCTTGCTCTTCGAGCCTGCAAAGCGCCTGCACTTCTTCGAGGACTATGCGCTCCGCTCGCTTGTGATGAGCTCGGTAAGCGATATGCGTTTGGAGCTACACTACCCCGAAGGCCTCAGAAGGCTCGTCGAGCATGACGATGCGTCCACTACGAGCTATGTGGAAACCTTGCGGGTGTTCTTGGAGAACAACCAGAGCATCGCGAAGACGTCATCGGACCTTTACGTCCATCGCTCGACCCTCATGGAAAGGCTTGCGCGTATAAAGCGGGAGCTCGGGCTCGATCTTGACGACCCTGACGTGCAGCTGCGTCTCAGGATTCTCCTGAAGGCAATGCAATCACGTTTGGAGCTCAGATCAGCCCAAGAACGTAAACAGGCATAGAAAAAGGGCGGAGCGTTGTCGTTCCGCCCTTGCATGTATGAGGCTTTGTAGATACTAGTCCTCGATCGCTTTCAGGCGAGCGTCGATCTCGTCCAGAGCGTCGGCGAGTTCCTTGGCCTGCGGGAAACTGGCGAGCTTGCGCAGCGTCAGGCCCATGACCATCTTCATCTGCGGGTCGGTCGTGAACCCGGGGGAATACTCGGTGATGATTGCTGCTGCCTCGGGGCACTTCGCAAGCTTCTTGCACTTGTCATCGACGGAATACGGCATGGTGGCCTCCTTCATCTTTTGTGTTTAGGACAATCCGGTCTGCTCATGCAGGTTTCGTTTCATAAACCTGACGAGGACGATTGTCGGAGGTTCCATTGTCGAAGGCTATCCTGAACAATGCAGGGAAACGAGAAGCGCTGCCCAGTCAATATGTAGGGCTAGAACGCAATACGAGGATTGGATTTGAAGGGCTTATTCAGGCTTAACGCAGCCTCTCGGCAACATAATTGTTGCCGAGAGGCTGTCGTGTTCTGCTAGGGAAATGTGCCTCAGACCTATTCCCACTCAACTGTCACAAGGCAGGTTTCCTCACACTAACAGCTTGTCGTCTCGTGCTCTCCCGTGTTGCCACGTGTATCAACGTGATGTTTCGTTATTGGGGAGTATTTTCGCCGAGGTGCTCCAAGGGTGTACTCACCTGTACTCACCACTGAGTACACTTTCTGTACTCAGCCCTCGGGGAGTGATCACGAGACCCTCGGGGAGTAGTCACAGCCGTAGGTCAGTGATGGGGAGTATTACTCATTTTTAAGAGGTGAGTACGGTTGCATCGGTTTTAAGTATCAGCGGCTTCTAATGGGGTCCTTGTATCTTAGCCAACCATAATGTATACTAGCCAAAAATTGCTAATATGGCTAAGATAGATTAAAGGTGGCGAAGATACCCAGGTGGCCCAATTTGAATACGGAAAGGTCCTCAACCGTCTCATGACACCTGAAGTCGTGTCTGCCCTCGGCAGCGTGCGCGAGCACCGTGGCAGGCAGGAGCTCTACAAGTCGCTGCAGCCTGCGACGCTGGAGAGGCTCTGCGAGGTGGCGAAGATCCAGAGCACGGGTGCCTCGAACCGCATCGAGAACATCTCGACCTCAGAGGTGCGCCTGCGCGAGCTTATGCAGCGCAAGGTCGAGCCCGCCAACCGCGACGAGCGCGAGATCGCCGGGTACCGCTACGTACTGGACATGATTCACGAGAGCTACGACAGCATCCCCGTGACCCCGGGCGTCATCCTACAGCTTCACTGCGACCTCTACCGCTTCTGCGACGTCTCGTTCGCGGGGCGCTGGAAGGACTCCGACAACGCCATCGCCGAGCACGTCGCAGGCGGACGCATGGTTGCGCGGTTCGTGCCCACGAGCGCTGCGGCGACTCCGGGCGCAGTCGAGCGCATCT
>ONMP01000330.1 GCA_900318935.1 uncultured Actinomycetes bacterium | reverse complement strand
ACCTGCCCTCGGAGGTCTCGATGACGTAGCGGCTCGCGGCCTTGGCCTTGCCGGATGAGGCGAGCACCCTCTTGTACTTGGCCTCGAGCCTCACCTTGAGGTCCGGCTCGAGGGGGATGTCGCGCCGGCTGGTCTCGGACTTCGGCCCCTTCTCGAAGCTGTGCCCGGCCGCCTCGGTTACCGCGTTCCTGACGAGGATGAGGTCCCTCTTGAAGTCGATGTCGCGCCACCTGAGCCCGCATATCTCCTCGCGCCTGAGGCCGGCGGAGAGCCCGAGGCGCACCGCGAGGGTGAGCTCGCTGTCGACCATGGAGTCAAGCGCGGCCAGAAGCCTCTGGCGCTCCGAGTCGTCGAGGGCGTTCGGCTCGCGCCGGCGCCTCTTCGGCGCCTTGAGCGACTTCGTGAAGGGGCTCTTGGCGAGCGCCCCGGTCTCCACGGCGTAGGACAGGGCCTGCTTGAGCAGCCGGTGGTCCTTGGCCACGGAGTCAGAGCACAGGCCGTCCTCCGTGAGAAGCCTCCTCTGCATCGTGACGATCATGTCGGCGGTGATGTCGTCGATCCTGACGTCCCCGAGGTACCTGCAGATGTGCGCGGCCGAGGAGCGGTATCCCGCAGCGGTCGTCCTCTCGATCTGCCCCGAGCCCTCGATCCCGGAGATGTACTTCTCCAGGAACCTCTCCAAGACGGCCTCGTCCTCGTCCATGACGAGCAGCACCCGGAGCTTGGCGCGCTCAGCCTCCTCCTCGAGCTGCCTGTGAAGCTGGGTCGCCTTCTTGTTCGCGTCCCTCTTCGACGTCGCCTCGAAGTTCCTTGAGAGGGTCCTCCACTTGTCGCCCTCCTTGTACCTGAAGCGGGCCTGCCAGTGTCCGCCGCCACGGTCCCTCACGGAGGGGTTCGAGTACTTCATGGGCTTCATAGGCTGCGTCCTTCCATCGACTTGGGCGTTCGGGAGTGGCCACAAAACGCGGTCTCGACTGGCCACAAACTGGCCACAAACGCCCGTCCAGTGATGGAAGGGACAATACTCGACGGAAACGGTCGATGCTGACAAAACTGCAGGTCAAATACCGAAAAGTGACTTGACGGCCAGAACGGTAAAGCCTATCTTTGAGCGCTGGAACTTTTTCGGGACCGAGAGGCCGCTGGTTCGAATCCAGTCGTCCCGACCAGGCTCACGAGGGGGTCGCTGGCAGTACGCCGGCGACCTTTTTTGCAAATGCCACAAACGACCCGCTAATCTGTGCCATTCTCCCAAATGAGATTACTGCTTCGAATCCAGTCATCTCGATTATTGAGCAAAGGGAGACCATGGTGGATCATTCACGTGCACCAAGATGCCTTAGCGGAGGAATCGTCTCGAAGGGAGCCGTGTGATGGCTGGGTTCTCCATCATCCTGCTGATGCTTGTCCTCTGGCCGTTCATGCTGGTAGGAATGCTTCTAACCGTCGCGTTCGCCGCCACGGTGGAGTTTGTGACGAGCCCCGCGTTTCCGGTGTTTCTTGCCTCGCTGGTGGTAGTGATCATGGCCACTACTGCTTGGGCACAGTCGCCTCAGATGCTGAGCGACAATCATGCCATGCTGCGTGTCGATGTTTCCAACCGCTACTTGCTGCTCCCGGTACAGGAGCGGGAGGAGATTGCCAACGTCAGGGTCATCGTCGACAACAATGTCGCACAGACGTTCAATGTGAAACTGGCCGCCGACAAAATCGACTATTTCGTGCCCCTCGACATACAGCGCTTTGGAGGCAAGAACGTGCTCCTTGATATCAACTTCCACGGCGACCGCCGCTCCACAGGCTCCATCAAGGACTTCCTCTGCTGGAAGGAAATGAAGCAGACGGATGTCTTCGATACGGCCAATAGAGAGAAATTCCGTCCCGCCTATCACCACACACCGGCCTACGGATGGATGAACGACCCCAACGGTATGTTCTACAAGGATGGGGTCTACCACCTCTTCTTCCAGCTCAATCCCTACGGCTCGCAGTGGGAGAATATGACTTGGGGCCACTCTACCTCTACCGACCTCATTCACTGGACACCGCAGCCCAATGCCATCGAGGCCGATGCCCTGGGCACCATCTTCAGCGGCTCCTGCGTGGTCGATAAGAAGAATACGGCCGGATTCGGACAGAATGCTGTCGTGGCCTTCTATACCTCGGCTCATCAGAACCAGACACAGTCGATGGCTGTCTCCACCGACAATGGCATGACTTTCCGCAAATGGGCTGCCAACCCCATCCTCACCAGCAATGAGCCCGACTTCCGCGACCCCAAGGCTTTCTGGAATCCGGAGATTCAGAAGTGGAACCTCATCCTGGCCGTCGGTCAGGAGATGCGCATCTATTCCTCGCCCAACCTCAAGGACTGGACTTATGAGAGCAGCTTCGGCAAGGGCTTCGGATGCCATGAGGGTGTCTGGGAGT
>ONMP01000332.1 GCA_900318935.1 uncultured Actinomycetes bacterium | reverse complement strand
CGCGTCCGCGAGATCCAGCGCATCAGCCAGGAGCCCGTGAGCCTCGAGACCCCCATCGGCGAGGAGGAGGACTCCCAGCTCGGCGACTTCATCGAGGACTCCACAGCCGTGGCGCCCCCGGAGGCCGCAAGCGATTCCATGCTACGCGAACAGCTCGAGCAGGTACTTGACGGTCTAGCCGACCGTGAGCGCAAGGTCATCAAGTTCCGCTTCGGACTCGAGGACGGGCATCCGCGCACGCTCGAAGAGGTGGGTCGCGAGTTCGGCGTCACGCGTGAGCGCATCCGCCAGATCGAGAGCAAGACCCTCGTGAAGCTGCGCCACCCCAGTCGCTCCGGCAAGCTCAAAGACTACATGGAGGACTAGGCATCCATGACGCGTCAGGAATGCCTCACAGCTTTTCAGTCCATGCTTGACGATGGCTACCACTGCTCCCAGTGTGTGTTTCTACACTGGGCGCAGTTGTTGGGCATCGAAGACGAGTTTGCGATAAAAGTATCGTCTGGACTTGGGATGGGCGTGAATCATGGCGATTCGTGCGGCGCTGTCACATCAACGGTGTTGGCGTTGGGTCTCGTGCATGGCTTCTCGCAAGGCTCGGAATCGGGTGCCAAGGGCGGCGTGGAAGATACGGTAAAAAAGTTTGAAGCTGCTTTCATCGAGCGCAACGGGTCGTTGATGTGTCGTGACCTCCTCAGTGGCAACTATGATGCTGCCGACCCAAACTCAAAGGCACCGGAGGGTGTCGATCCATGGGAGAACTGCGCGAAGTACTGCGCCGATGCGGTAGAACTTGCCGAGATATACTTCACGCCAACGGACATTGCGAAGCGTCCGCAGGCAGAGAAGTTACAGAAACATGCAGCACCGGCGTTTGTAGGAGCGGGTGCGGGAGCCGCAGGATTTGCGCTCGGACTGGGTACCATGGCGGTGGTTTCCTACGAGCGTCGCCGTGCCGCGAACGAGTGCGAGTAAAAAGAATTCCAAAAAAAGTTCTTGCATTGCGTTTCGGCTTCTGTATAATATTTACTTGTGCGAAGGAGCACCTACCTTCCCCAGTGGCGCAGTGGTAGCGCAGCGGACTGTTAATCCGTATGTCGCTGGTTCGAATCCAGCCTGGGGAGCCAGATCTTTCTTCGAACCCTCTTCGACCGTGGCGAGGAGGGTTTGATTTGTTTTGTGCAATTGAGCGTCAGAACCAATGCATCCAGTAGGTCAAAGAAAAGCCCGCAGGTTTTGCTTGCGGGTTTTTCTTATCTCGAGAGCAGGTTGATTTGACATAAATTGCGGCGCTGGCGTACCATCGTGAAAACTAAGGCGGCTTGGGAGGGATTGGCGTGGCAGACACCGTACTACAGGCAGAGACGAACGAGCTCGACGCATGGTATCCCGACCGCACGAAGGCTCTCTACATCCTCTCGCAGCTCGTCACGCGCGATTTCAAGCTCAAGTATCGACGTTCCGCACTCGGTGTGGCTTGGAGCGTGCTAAACCCGTTGCTCATGATGGCGGTCATGGCGGCCGTGTTCTCCACGCTCATGAGATTCTCCTCTGACAACATCCCCAGCTATCCGCTCTACATCATCCTTGGCAACGTCACCTTCGCGCTGATGAGCGATGCGACGAGCCAAGGGATGGGCTCGATCATAGGCGCTGCGTCGTTGCTCAAGAAGGTCAAGGTCTCGCGCTGGGTGTTCCCAGTGGAGAAGGTGCTCTTCGCAGTCGTCAACTTCGTCTTTTCGCTAGTCGCAGTACTCGTGGTGATGCTCTTCGTGCGCGTGTATCCGACCTGGACGGTTGTCGTGCTGCCCTTGTTCCTCATATACATCACGCTCTTTTGTAGCGGCCTCTCACTTCTGCTCAGTGCGCTCTCGGTCTTCTTTCGCGATGTCATGCACCTATGGGGCGTCGTGCTTACCGCTTGGACCTACGCCACGCCGCTCTTCTACCCGGAGGAGATCCTCCCCGCGTGGATGCTGCGCCTCGAGCTCTTCAACCCCATGTACCACTACGTGGGCTACATCCGCGAGCTGCTCATGTACCGGCGCCTGCCGTCGCTCAAGATGAACCTCATCTGCCTGGGCATCGGCCTCGGTGCCTTCGCCCTCGGGTGGTTCGTGTTCCGTCGCCATGAGCGCAAGTTCATTCTCTTCATCTAGGGAGGAGGGCCATGTCTGAGACCACCACGCACGATGCCTTGGAAGCGGCTCCCCTCGAGGAAGCCATGACGGACGCGCTTGCCGAGAGCGCTGTGGCCGCCGCGGACGAGGGCCCGATCCTCGACGCCCAGGCCGTGACGCCGGAGGCGCCGTGGACCTTCACCATGGAGCTTTCCGACACCGCCATCGACACGCACGGCTCGATCACTATCTCGCTCGTCGTCGCGGGGATCGACCCCGCCCGGTGCACCTACAACTACGTGTGGAG
>ONMP01000333.1 GCA_900318935.1 uncultured Actinomycetes bacterium | reverse complement strand
CGTCTGCGCGCCTCATGCGTGCGTGCCGTTCGATGGCCAATCGCGTCATGCCCACCGAGGGCAGCGACATCCCCGTGGGTGCCACGCAGGCGAGCTTCACGGCTGGCCCCTACAACCAGCAGTTCACGCTTGCGACCACCTACGGCACGCCCAAGCTGCTCGCGTCGGAGCTTGCCATGCTCGGCATCTTCGGCGGGCGCATCGGCTGCGGCAGGATGGCAGGCGGCGATGATTAGGGGCGAGACGGTCTATGTGTCGCTGCTGACCACGGGCGAAGCCGACCGTCTGGGCAACCCCGAGCGAACCTACGCGAAGCCCGTGGCCGTTGACAACGTCGTGGTAGTTCCCGCCACAGCGAACGACCAGAGCGTGCAGCGACCTGACGGCATCACCGTGACCTACACGCTGCATTTCCCTCGCGGCTATTCGTCCGCGCTCCGTGGCGCGAAGGTGACCGTGCGCGGTGACGAGTTCTATGTCTCTGGCTCGCCAGCGCCATACACGGAATCCAACGTGCGCGGGGCGTGGACGATGCCAGTGGAAGTGGGGCGGCACGATGGCTGACGGTCTTTACGGATTCACGCCGAACGTCCCCGGCATCGACCAGGCATTGAGCAGCGGCGGCGTGAAAGCGAAACTCGCGTCAATCTGCGAGCCGATCGCGGCGAAGGCCAACGCCAACGCGACGTACAAAAAGGCGCTCTACGTGACGTTCGTAGACCAAGGCACCTACGTCGCAATCGGCAAGGTGGTCGCGGCGAACAATGCGGCACGTCTGGACAACGCCCATTACAACACGCTACTGAAATCGAGGTGATGCCATGCGCTCAGTCCTAGAGGAAGTCGTGGCGCACCTTTCGTCAGCGCTGGACGTGGGCGTGTCTACCGAGGTTCCCGCAGAGCGTCCGTCCGCGTTCGTGGTCGTTGACCCCGTGGGCGGGCGCTCGACGCTTGACGCGCTGCACAGCGACTACGCGATTCAGGCGTGGGCAACGACCTACGCCGATGCGGAAGCCCTCATGCGCGAGGTCTGCGACGCGATGCGCGACCTAAACGCCACCGTCTACGCAGACCCTGTGCCACTGGGCTACGACGGCTCATACCGCTGGTGGCAAGCGACATTCACGATTCACGCGCTCTGGTAGCGCATTAAGGAGCAACTATGGCAAACAGCAACGCAGGATTGGCCACTTTTGGCCGTCCAGCAGACGAGAGCTACTTCAGCGTGGCGCTCGTCTCTTCCAACCCGACCATCCCCACGACCTCTAACGCGACCCTCACGGGCTATTCGACCGTGCGTGTCTCCGAGGCTGGCATTTCCCCTGCCGTTGACCTCGGCAAGGCTGACCCCGCGAAGGACTGGGCGGGCGTGGACGTTCTTTCTGCCCCGTCCAACCCCTCCGCGACGCTGGCCGTCCCCATCATCGACAACTCGCAGGCCGCGCAGAAGCTCAAGTACGGCTCCGCTAACGCCACGGCCAACGGCGGTGCGACCTTCGACGGCACGACTGATGCGTGGGTTGTCGTAATCACCGAGCTTCACAACAACGCTGACGGCGAGCCCGCAGCCATCGTGCGTACCGTCTATCCCAACTGCGTGCCGCAGGAGCTTGAGCTCGGCACGCACTCCAAGGACTCGCTCATCATCGACACGGTGACGTTCCAAGCGCTCTCCGACTCCACCATCGGTGGCTACTTCAAGATTCTCGACCCCGTGGCCGTCACCACGACCACGACCACGACGGGAGCGTAAATGGCTGACTTCACCATCGTCAAGCCCGTCCCCTTCGTCGTAGAGGGCGTGGACGGCGCGACCTACGAGCTTCCCCGACTCAAAGACCTCAGCGCGGAGCAGGTTGCCGCGATGGGCGAGGTTTCCGAAGCCGAGGACAAGAGCATGGCCGAGCGCATTGACGCAGTGCGCGGATTCGTGCTCACACTCTGTCCCGACATCGCGGGCGAACCCATGACCGACATGGCTTACCTCCAACTGTTCACGGCTCTCGCAGAGGGCAGCGGCATCAGCGTGGGGGAATTCTAAGCGTCGCACCAGTCGTGCGCGACCACTACGACGCGCTGGACTTCGACCTGTTTGACAGATGGCGAGTGAGACTACGCGACGTGCCCCTCAGCATAGGCTGGGGGGCCGTTGCTTTATTCCTGCGCCATCTGCCGTATGACAGCGAGACCATGCGCGAGATAGAGCCACGCACGCAGTGGAGCGACGAGACCTATCTGCTCGCCGCGCTCCATGACCTCATCGGCGACCTGTTCGCCAAGGAATACGAGCACTTGGCGCGACCGGGCACGGTTCCGCGCTTCTCCACGGCAGAGCAGGTGGACGAGAGCGAGCTAGACCAACTGTTATCTCTATTCCGCAAAGAAGGAGGTGCAAATGGCTGACGCAGTAATCGGATCCGCGTACCT
>ONMP01000334.1 GCA_900318935.1 uncultured Actinomycetes bacterium | reverse complement strand
AAACCTCGTTGAGCCTGGCACCCCAACCGAGGACCACAGCAATGGCATCCTCGGCAAGGTCTTCGAGGCTCACAATGCGCTCGCACAGCTCCTGACGGCTGTCACAGCTGTATAGCAGGTCGGTCGCCCGGTCACTCATTCCATCGACTCCTTCATGACCGTCTCCCAGAGCACCATGGAACCCTCCATGAGGTTCCTGCACTGCTCGAGCATGCGCTCGTCTGATGGGTGGCCATCGTCTCGCATGTCGCGTATATCCTGCGCGATGCCGACGAGATTGGCCGCGAGCGTGCCTGTGCTAAACCCCTCCCCGTACATCACGTCTCCTTCACCAGCCGTGGGCAGCAGATTGCCGCCCGTCTGAACTCCTCGCGAGTCATCCAACCACCCCCGCAAGCCTCGCCGCCAGGACGACGGCCAGCAGCGCCCATCCTCCGTACCAAAGCACGGTCTTGGCTATCGCGGAGCGCACATCGCGCTCGTACCTCGCCCGCATCTCGTCGGTCGTGTTGTAGCGCCTAGCCATGCGTCTCTCCCTCCATCCCGTCTACCAGCTCCTTGAACTCCGTGAACACCTCGGACGGCACAGCATGGCCGTACGTGCCCACGTTCGCCCTGCGGAGGCGCATCCGCATTCGCCTCGCATCGTTGACCGCCTCGTACCAGCCGAGGCGGTCAACGAGCACCCAGCCGCGATACCGGCTCGCGCCCATGGCGTCATCGTCCCCGTGTTCATACGCGAAGCTGCTCCTGCAGCGCCTCCTCGCCGACAGCTCGCCGAGCTGAGTGGCTCGTATGCCGTCGTCGCGACGGCTCGTCATCCTAACCAATGGCCCCACCAGCATCCACGCTCATGCCGCGCTCGTCTCCCGCCGCCACTCGGCGACGATCCGTGCGAGCTCGCCCAGGCACTCGGGAAGGTCGTGGCCGCATCGGTCCACCATCTCCGTCGCCAGCCTCACTAGCTCGATACGCTGCGAGTCGGTCCAGGGCTTGCCCGTCCGGGTCGGTAGCTTCTGCTTCGGCTTCGGTGCCGGCTTCGGATGGCTCACACGCATCTCCGGGCCGTACGCTCGTGCGTTCTGGACGAACGCAATCCCAAGGACCTTCCTGCGCTGGGTTATCGCGGACTCCGTGCGGTCCGGAAGGACGTGGCGGTAGCCGTCCCAGCTCGGGCCGTGGTCGCGATGGTTGACCAGGATTTCGTCCTCCTCCTTCGTCCACGCCTTGCCCCTGCCCATCAGCGGCCTCCCTTCCCACGCCGGTTGTTGCGTTTGCGGCTTCCGTGGGTGCGCGCGTAGTCAATCGGCTCACGCCGCGTAGCGTGGCGCAGGTCGAACAGGATACGAAGGGTACGGTCGAAGACGCCTTGCCCCTGCACAATGCCTCGCATGATTCCGAGCTTGCTCATTCCTCCTCCTTCTTCTCGAGGTCGAAGATGCTGGTCTGGCCGGGGCAGATCTCGGGGTCGCACGGTTCTGCATCCCTCCTCGGCTGGTGCCCCGCGCGGTTGGTGCGCAGGGCGTCTATGGGGTTGTATGCGAAGATATCGCAGTCGTTGGTGTGCTTGAGGTGCTCCCGCGTCATGAGGACGTTGCGGGCCTCGCAGTACGCCATGCCCGTGCCAGGCACCGAGACGTGGTCGCAGTAGCGGCAGAACTGCGCCATGGCGCTAGTCGTCCCGTGCGTGGCGCATGAGGGGTGGTTCCCACGCCAAAGGCCCGTCCCTCACGGCATGTGTTGAAAAGTCTGGAATTGTTGAAAACTCCGCATCCCTACCAGCAGGGTCTACGTACTCAGTAGGATATATACTCTTCTCTTCTCTAATAGAGGGTTCCGGTTTTGGTTGGGTTTCGTCTGGGTTTTGCTTGGGTTCCGCTTCGGTTTTGCTTCGGTTTTGGTTGGGTTTTGGTTCGGTTTCGTTTGGGTTTTGCGACGGTTTTGAGCTGGTGTTTTCCTCTGCGGCACCCGACGCGGCGGCCTCGGGCTGGGCTTGCTGCTTGCGGGGGCGACCGCCCTTCGCGCCGTTGGCACGGTTCGCGCGCACCTGCGCCTGATACGCCGAGAGCTGGTTCCACGCGTCGGGCATCATGAGCCAGCCCTTGGCCTCGTACGCCGCGCGCTCGCACGCGCCGGAGTCGAGCAGCAGCCGCACGAAGTCGACGAGCTGCTGGTTGTCGAAGATGCCGAGCTGGTAGCCGAGCGCGCTGAGGTGGCGCTCGTCGCCCACGTCTATGTAGCCCTCGCCGCTGCGGACGATGATCTGCGGCGTACCGGAAAGCAGATGCCGGAGCCGGCGGCTTTGGTCACGGTCACGGCGTTCATGATGGTCACAAAGCCCATGATGACAAGCCAGATGGCTGCCAAAATCAGCATGACGCCTTCGGCGAGCAGCAGATAGCCGGGGAATTAGCC
>ONMP01000336.1 GCA_900318935.1 uncultured Actinomycetes bacterium | reverse complement strand
GATCGCCTGAATAAAATCAAGCACCTTCGGATGCTGCTGCGGATTTCTCGGAGGAGCTATCCGCGATAGTATCGGAGCAAGCGGAAAGCACCGTCGTTCCGACAGCAGCCAATCCCGCCGTCGCGAACATGCGTCGCGTCATCATTCGCATGCGTCCCTCTCTTATTGCAGGCTCGCCAGCCAGGAGTCGACCTCCGACTCGGCCTCGCTGCGGTTGTTCTGCGCCGTCCCGCCCGTCATGGTGAGACCATCAGTGACGGTCGCGCCAGCGCACTTACTCGCCAGCGTGGAGAACATGCCCGACTCACCGCTGCCCTCATGGGTGTTGAACGGCGAAATGGTCTTGCCGTTCCAATCGAGCGCCTCGATTGCGGTGTACACCGGCATGGGAAGGTCGCCCCACCAGCATGGGAAGCCGAAGTAGACCGTGTCGTAGCCCGTTATGTCGGGCATCGTCTTTAGCTCGGGACGAGCGCTTGCCCGTTGCTCTTCGAGGGCTTCGTCGCAACAGTCGTCGTAGCCTGTGGGATACGCCGTGACCCGCTCGATCTCAAACAGGTCGGCACCCGTCTTCTCCGCAATCATCTGCGCGAGCACCATGGTATTTCCCACCTCGACCGTGCCCACGACGTAGTTCTCGTCGGCGCGCGAGAACACGAGGACGAGAGAGTTGCCCTTGCCCGCTTCCGCCTGGGAGGTAGAGGCAGTGGTGTCCGTAGCAGTGGCGTCCGTCGCCGCGCTGTCCGTGGTGGCTGCGCTGTCCGTAGCAGCAGCGTCGGTTGAAGACGAGCCCGGTGACGAGCTCTCCGACGAGCTCGATGCGGTGTCGCTGTTGCGGCTCTGCGAACATCCGGCAAGTCCTGTGGCTACTCCCACCGTCGAGATTCCAGCCAGCTGCAGGAACGTGCGTCTCGTAATGCTGCTATCCATGATCCTCTTCCTTCCTCAGAAGTCTTAGCGCCTTTTTATGCGGCATCATCGCAAATTACAGCTTGCAACTTAAACCATGGTTTAAGTCAAGAGACGTTATTGAAATTGCGAAAGCATCTCCATGAGCGGCGTAGGCAACAAGGTGACAGGTGACGTGTCGCGCACAAAAGTAGAAAAGGTAGAAATAGTAGAAATGGTAGAAAAGATAGAAAACCCGTAATCGACCTTGGCCTTGAGGATTCATTGGCAATACTTTTGGTGCCAGAGGAATCGAGCGAGCCGGAGCGCGTTAGGTACCAAGGGGACTGTCCCCCCAGTACCCCCCAGTACCGGTAGTTCTCGTCCCCTCGCGAGGCTGAGGGCACATCAACCAGTTCGGCCCTTCTCTTCCCTCGACTCCCTCATCGCCCTTCATCAGCGTGACTCCGCCACCACCTCATATCCTGCTCATACATCACCATTACTGTCGCACCCTTTATCCGAGAGTCGTCCTAGACAACGAAAGGAGAAAGAGCTGTTCTTGATGCAGTTGACGAGGGGCTGGTGGCGCGCGATCCGACACGAAAGGCTATCGTGAAGGGGAAGGCGCCGGGCCCAAAAAAGAGCCGCTACCTCAACCAGTTCGAGCTTCACAAGCTTCTTGCCAGCCTGGATTTGGGCCAGGACATGACAAGGTGACAGGGAACGAACGGCCCGTCACCCATCCCCTGCTACCTCCGTGCGGGATAATTAAGGAGGTGGCGCAGTGCCGTCGTGTGGAGCACGCTCTCGCCGTCGATGACGTAGGTGTTGGGGTCGCTGGGCCTGGTGTAGCAGTGCACGCCCGCACGGGCCCATGCCTCGTCGATCTTTGCGGAGGTGGTCTTCCAGTGGAAGTACGGGCTGCCGAGTTCTTCGTTCAGGTACCCGGCCGCGCGCAGCGCCTTCTCGTCCTCATCGACCTCTCTGATGCTGGCGCCCGACATTGCGTCGAGTTCGCCGAGGTCGAGCTCGACGACGGCTGTGTTGCGGCTGGTGGTCTTCGTTGCTGTGGTCATGGCTTTCTCCTTTGGTCCCGTGCGTGGGCGTTGCGTTTGTCTACTGGCTATTTCTACGCCGGCGGGCGGGCGGCGTCTCAGCTATTTTGAAAATCTCGATGAGCAAGATTGAAGGACCACTGCGGTTGAGTCCCAGCCAGCCGATGCACGCGAGCCCTGGTGGCCTTCCGCGCTTGGCGCGGCCCCTGTTTCACCCTTTAACGTGGCGCACCAAGTTGCGAAAGAAGTTCAACCGAGAGGTGGACCGATACGAAGAGATGATCGGACTCGCCAAGGCACACGACCGCGCAGAGAGTCTGAGGCGCTACGCTAACGCCCTCGAGAAGTATGGTCAGCCTGATGAGGCGGTTTGGGTAAGGGAGAAGGCGGATTGGGCGGACCCGGTCTTACACTCATGTGACGCTATCTTTGGCGACGACCACACGCCAGATGGAT
>ONMP01000339.1 GCA_900318935.1 uncultured Actinomycetes bacterium | reverse complement strand
ACGGTGTTCTGCTACGACATGGTGGGCCGGTTCAACCCGAAGAACCTGCTGTCCAAGGTGGAGAAGTATCGCGTGACCACCTTCTGCGTGCCCCCGACGATGTACCGCTTCATGCTCCAGGAGGACCTGAGCCAGTTCGACCTGTCCTGCCTGCACCACTGCGCCACCGCCGGCGAGCCGCTGAACCCCGAGGTGGTGAAGCAGTGGAAGGAAAAGGTGGGCCGCCAGATCTACGAGGGCTTCGGCCAGAGCGAGGGCCCGGTGCTGATCGCCAACTTCGGAAGCCAGTGGTTCGAGCCCATCGAGGGCTCCACCGGCAAGCCCAACCCGCTGTATGACATCCAGCTGCTGGACGGCAACGGCAACGTCTGCGAGGACGGCGAGGAGGGCTCGCTGACCATCATGGACGTGAAGCGCCACCCGCCGGTGGGCCTGTTCACCGGCTACTACCGCCACCCGGAGATGACCGAGGAGCAGTTCGGCGGCGTCGGCTACAACACCGGCGACGTGCTCTGGCGCGACAGCGCGGGCTACTATCGCTTCGTGGGCCGCAACGACGACGTGATCAAGTGCTCCGGCTACCGCATCGGGCCCTTCGAGGTGGAGTCGGCGCTGATCGCCCACGACGCCGTGGTGGAATGCGCCATCACCGGCGCCCCCGATCCCATCCGCGGCCAGATCGTCAAGGCAACGGTGGTGCTGGCGAAGGGCTGGACGCCCTCCGAGGCCCTGACGAAGGAGCTGCAGAACCACGTGAAGAAGCTGACCGCCCCCTACAAGTATCCCCGCGTGATCGAATACGTGGACGAGCTGCCCAAGACCGTGGGCGGCAAGATCAAGCGCAAGCTCATCCGCACCAAGGACGGCGTGGTTGACGAGCACGTCCATTCGCCGGCAAGCGACTGGGACAACCCCGAGGAGTCCTGGCACGAGCGCTAAGCGGTGCGGGCCATCAGATGTGGACAGGGCGTCTGCCGAGCGGCAGGCGCCCTTTTCTTGGCGCGGGACGCCGGTTCTGAACGGTGGAAGGCCTCTCATAGGGTGAGGCTCGGCCTCCGGCGGCAGGACCTTCTCGTAGAGCGAGGCTCGGCCTCCGGCAGCAGGGTCCTCTCGTAGGGTGAGGCTCGGCCTCTGGCGGCAGGGTCCGTTCGTGACGCGAGGGTCGGTTCCGCCCAATCAGCAACCTCAGTTTTCCGGTGTTCACTGAACGGGCGCGCAACAGAAACAGGGCGGGTGCGCCGTTGCGCAGCCCGCCCCGTCAAACGTCTGGCCAGCGTGCCGTGACGTTCGGCCGCTAGAAGGCGCCACCGCCTCCGCCGCCACCGAAGCCGCCTCCGCCGCCACCGGAGAACCCGCCGCCTCCGCCGCCGCCACTGCTGTCAGAGGACGCGGCAAGCGCCGCGGAGCTCACGGAGTGTGCCTCGCTCACGGAGTGCGTGAACGCACGGGCAGGCGAGCTCGGACCACCGTAGTAGTACCAGCCGTAGACCGGATACATGTACGGGTCGTCGAGGATCTGCGGGGCAACCATCTTGAGCTGCTCGATGACCTCGTCGGCCACTCCCAGAACCACGGCCATGATGAGGAGCTTGTTCCACAGGATCACGTCCTGAGGCACCGCCTCGTCGAGACGCGTGAAGTCCTTGAGCCAGTTGCGCAGGGCCTTGAGCTTGGCGGTGATCTCGAGGGCCTCTTCCGAAACGGGATCGAGCTTGGTGGCAATGTAAGCCGTTATGAGCGCACCGAGAATGCCCACACAGGGAACGCCGATGAGGGCAGCAACCGGGGCGTCAAACATGAACATGAGGAAACCGCCGCCAATAGCGACGAGACCGCACAGGATGGAGGCCGCGACGGCCCATCCCCTACCGACCTCCTTCTTGTCATAGAAGAAGCCACGGCGATCGCACTCGGACTCGACGGCGGCCTGCCAGCTCGTGTAGTAATCGTCGTAGCGCTCAGGGCTCTTCTTGGCCACACGCTCGAGGTCTCCGAAGAAGAGCTTGTCAGGATCGACGTCCGTTCGCTTCGAGTAGCGTGCGGCCTTCGGCGCAAGACGCTCGAAGAGGAACTTCATGGTTTCGTGGTCGACGCGGTCGAGCTGGGTCTCGCGACCGAGCTCGTTGGCATACTTGAGCGGCGTGAGGCAGTAGTCCTCCACCAGCTTCTCGCGGCCCAGCAGGCCCTTCTTGTGGTACTTGATGAGATCGAGCTTCATGTAGCCCTCGTCCGTGAGGCGCATGAGTGCCGCGGTCAGGCCCTCATCAGTGGCATTGCCCTCGTTGAGGAGCGCACCGAGGACGGCGGGATGGTCGTCGGAGGGCACGTCACGGAAGTACTTGTC
>ONMP01000340.1 GCA_900318935.1 uncultured Actinomycetes bacterium | reverse complement strand
GCTGACCCGCACGACGACCGCGTAGGTCCCGGCGTTCGTGGGCTTCGGCAGCGTGAGGGCACCCGTCTCCTCGTCCACCTCAAAGGCCTCGGCAGCGCCCTCAGAGGCGTTCTCGAAGGACACGGCCCCGTGCGCGCCCTCCACGACGACGTTCGGTGGGAGCTCCTGTGCCGAGGGTGCGTACGTTATAGTCTGAGTGGTCTCCTGCGCGCTCGTGGTGAGGCCGTTCGCGGCCTTGACCACCTTGAAGGTCGCCGATTTGGTACCCGTGTAGTTGCCCTTACCTGCAATCGTAACGGTCGCGGTCCCGACCTTTGTGTTGTTCGCGTAGGAGAGGGTGTAGTCGGTGCCCGAGGCGAGCGTCTTGCCGCCGAGCGTCACCTTAGGGGCGGGAGTGCGAGCTTTGCCGGTGTAGGTCTGGCTGGCAATGCTAGAGACGGTCGCGCCAGAGAGATCCGCTGCGACTATGGAGTAACTCGCGCTGCCGGAGCCCGAGCGGTTGCCTTTGAGCGTGGCCGTCACCTTGTAGGTCCCCACGTTCGTGCAGCCCGATGGCCAGGCAAGCGAATAATCCGTGCCCTCCTTGAGGGTGGACGATCCGGCATTGACGGTGACGGTCGGCTTCTGCACGCTACCGTTATACGTGAAGCGCGTCGCCGAGAGCTTGAGCGTGGGCGTGGTGGCCTGCGCCACGATCTTGAACGTTGCGGACTTGGTGCCGACGTATGCGCCCTTGCCGGTGACAGTGACAGTCGCCGTGCCAACGTTGGTGTTGTTTTGGTACGAGAGAGTGTAGTCGGTACCCTTCGTGAGTGTCTTAGCGCCGCAGGTGACCACAGGACTTGGCGTGAGCGCCGAGCCTGTATAAGTCTGGTTGGCGATGGCTGCAACGGCGGCATAGGCGACGGTCGGGCGCTCGAGCTTCCACTTTTGTGCGTTCGATCCGTTAAAGAACCAGCACTGTACGTTGGTGCTGGCCTCATCTTTGCCGTCCGCCACATCGAGGTAGTAGCCAAACATGTTGCGGATGTAGGCGTTGACCTGGGAGACGGAATATACATTTGCCATCCGTCTGTCCCCGCTCTTAACCGGCGGGCATCAGCTTCGCCAGGATGCCGTTGACAAAGGACGGGGAATCCTTTCCGCCGTACTTCTTCGCCAGCTCCACGGCCTCGTTGACTGACACCTTTTCCGGGATATCTTCCTCAAATTTTATCTCATACAGCGCCAGCCGGAGAATAGTCAGCTCCTCCCGCCCCATGCGGTTGATGCTCCATCCCTCCGCAACGCTGCCTATCGCTTCGTCGAGCTCCGGAACCTTTTCCACGATCTTCCGGACCTTTTCACGGGCATATCCCCCGTCAAACACGTCCATCGCAGGATCATGGATCACCGATCCGTTCCCTTCAGGGTCATCGTCAGTCTCCTGCGGTTCGTCGAAATACTGTTCAATCTGCTCCCCCACCTCTTCCTCAGGGTAAAAGGCCGTGCAGAACAACAGCTTGAAACAGTGTTCCCTAAGTTCTCTCCTGGTCATAAAGTCCTCCAAATCAGCATACTACGCCACTTTATTTCTGAACTTACATTATACCGCAACAGGCCCCACAGCGCAAGAAGAACGGCACATCCGCACAGGCGGACGTGCCGTTCTTCCGGGGCATTTGCCATTTATTCGCTGACGCTGTAGTTCGGCGCCTCTTTTGTGATGTGGATATCGTGGGGATGGCTCTCCTTGAGGGATGCCGCCGTGATCTTGATGAAGCGGGAATTCTCCTGCAGCTCGGGGATATTGTGCGCGCCGCAGTACCCCATACCGGAGCGGAGACCGCCGATGAGCTGGAACACGGTGTCCTCCACCAGTCCCTTGTAAGCCACACGGCCTTCGACGCCTTCCGGCACAAGCTTCTTGGCGTCCTCCTGGAAATAGCGGTCCTTGCTGCCGTTCTCCATCGCCGCGATACTGCCCATACCGCGGTAAACCTTGTACTTTCTTCCCTGGTACAGCTCGAAATCGCCCGGGCTCTCGTCGCAGCCCGCGAACATCGAACCCATCATGCAGACGCTTCCGCCTGCCGCGATGGCCTTCGTGATATCGCCGGAATACTTGATTCCGCCGTCCGCGATGATCGGGATCCCGTACTCTTTCGCCACGGCGTAGCAGTCCATGACTGCGCTGATCTGCGGAACGCCGATACCGGCCACCACGCGGGTCGTGCAGATGGATCCGGGGCCGATACCGACCTTGACGGCATCCACGCCGGCCTCAATCAGGGCCCTCGTCGCCTCCGCCGTCGCCACATTGCCGGCGATGACCTGCATCTCGGGGA
>ONMP01000343.1 GCA_900318935.1 uncultured Actinomycetes bacterium | reverse complement strand
TAGGAGCGCGTATGCTGACAGTCATCAATACGCTTGCGGGGCTCGACGCGCGCGACGCAGCAGAAGTCCGGCGCTACTGGTCTGCTGACGCGCTGCGCACCCTGTACTTCGAACCCAAGAAGCTCGGCGTGCGTGTGTGCGATGAGGCTCTGGATGGCGATATCTGGAGAGGCACCGTGTTGCGATCAAAGGCATTCTCGACATCTGCTGGCGTGAGGTGCTGCGCGACCATCTGTGACGGAGACAGGTGGGGAAGGCCCGGACGCGCGGTGTCCGATTGAGCGAGACCCCTCGGAGGCCGCACAGACTTCGGGCATCATGCAAAACGGATACAAAAGCCGAAATGAATCTGAGACACGCACCGCCCGTCGGCGTAGAATGAGCAGAGGCTGCAAGTGTGAAGCCCGCGACCTACGCTCAAAGGAGAAGACCATGACCACAGCAACGGACGACAGCATTCGCGACGAGGGCATCGCCGAGCTCGATGACGACGCGCTCGACAACATTGCGGGTGGCAAGTACCATCAAGTCGCATACGACATCAAGAAGCTCATGGAGGCCGGCTACCTTACCGAATACCCAGGAGACGAGTGCAAGGATTGGGACGCCGTCTCGGCCAAGGTCGAAGAGGCCTGGGCACGCGCGGGCGTGAGGTGCGTCACCAGTCGCGACGGACACAATGAGTACTACTTAAGGGGCCATCGAATCAAAGACATTCACGCGCATTCCTGGATTAGCTGCCACCCCGCGAAGTAACGTCGCGGGACGGTGGGGACGGGGCAAACCGTCCGAAAACGGTCCAAGAGGGAGTATCCCCCTCGACCCCCATAGCATCCTTGCGCGGCCTGTGGCCGGGGACTCGCCCCGTGTGCCAGTTCCTCACGCACGCCGGGCTGGGCGAGCCCCCAAGCCTCATCGAGACTCATCTGGGACAGGAGCCTAGTTCAGGCGCTGCCTCCCCGTCGTCGGCATTGCTGGCGAGTTCCGCGATGCTTGAACTCGGCAGCAAGTCAACCAGAGATTGCATCTCCTCGTCATCCAGACAGACAGAAGCAGCCGCAATGTCCACGGGCTGCGAAGACTCAAACGAGAAACCGTTCTTCTCCGCGTCGACCTTTCTCATTTTTGGGCACCAATCGAGCTTCCATTCATCTTGCATGCGCTGCTCCGAGTTATTCCAGGACTTGCGCGTCCGCGGGCAGACGAGGAACTACGCACACCGTGTTTCGTTGTGCGTAGTTTCTCGAGAAAGGCCAGTTGGCCTAGCAACGCACATGCCCAATTACGCACACCGGATTGCGTTGTGCGTAATTGGGCAGACTGCGCTGATGGGCTGGGTTAAGGCGCGGACACCTTCACCGCGCCGCCCACCCCGATCTCACGGACGGGGTGGTCGCGTCCGAGCTCGCCTACGGCAACGGGACACGCATTTCGGTGTCCTCTAACCCGGGAAAGCAGGCGGGCAGACGAGCCTCGCCGACGAAGCGCCGACGTGTTCAATGACTACTACGCCCACCGCATCACCGCCGAGATGGACACCCGCGACCGCGAGTGGCTGTACTCGGGCACGTGCGAGGCGACGCGGCTGGCGGCTAGTTGGGAAGTAAAAATAATAGAACGACAATACTCTGCTGCGTATGCCGAATGGCAGGATGCCGTGTCGAGAGTCAGGGCGAAAGACACGCGAACGAAGAACAGCCAGAGGAAGCACATCAAGGGAACCTCGGAATATAATGCCCCGGCACGACGGCCAAGCTATTTCGTCCATGACGATGGCGTTACCCCGCTGGAAGCTAAGGACATCCCGTGGTTGCGCAAGACGATTAACGCCCTTGCGGGCACCGGTGTGCCCGAGATACGCAATAGCGGTCAGTGGAACGGGATGGAAGATGTTCCACACGCCGGCATCCACGCCATCGACAGAGAAAGAGATAAACCAGTGGAAGGTGTTAAAATAAACTATGGAAAGGGCAGAAAGAGGACGGTGCGTGCAGCGCCCATGTGGTCAGGGAGGGTACAGCAACGATGATCGACGACTCTTCGTTTGACTACGGTGACATCTTGGCGGTTACGCTCGTGGGCGGGCGCGTGATGCGCGGCGAGTTCTACGGAGTCGACGGTGCTGAGGATACTGACGACGGGGAGGAGCACCTCTGCATTCACTGTGACAATGGCTTGTTTTACGGTTTATCTGGGTCTGAGATTGCCTCTGTCGCGAAGGTTGCCACGTAAGCGCATTACCCACGGGTACGACTCCCACCGTCCTGATTGAATGCAAGCAACGGCTCCGTAAGGGGCCTTTTTGTAAATGCTGGAGGTGATGGCCCGATGAAATACGATTATTCTCAGATGAGCGTCGATGAAATATGTGACGCTTACGACGAGATGTTCCCCCAAAGACCGTTTATGGTCAGCTGGGACGACGATCTCTCGAGCCATCGCCAAGAGATCATCGATTACATCGAGTCGGGCACGCCGCAAGACGCTGGTGCCGTCAATAAGCGGGACTCCTTGGAAGGTGCTCCCGGAATCGACTTCGTGGAATAGAATCGCTCGCTATAGCAGGCGGGGAATCACAGGAACGGGAGGGCGCTCTTCGCGTCCTTGAGGAACTCCAGTGCCCTGCGCATCGCGGAGTTCTCCTGCAGGAACTCGACCCCCTCGAATGTAATCTCTGGATTGCGGATGTCCACTATGGGCCCACCTGCGATGTCCTTCGTCGCGGTGAATCCGGTCACGTAGCCGCGGCCGGCGAGCTCTGCGACGATTCGCGCCCAGTACCTGTAGGGGATCGAGAGCATCGAGCCATCGTGGGAGAGCATGGAGCGTTGTGGGTCCACGCCCCTATTCATGCAGTCGTACAGGCACGCGAGGGTCTTGTACATGATCACCGGCATGTCGTCATGGGTCATGGTCGCTCCTTCGGGTCTTGGGCCTGTGGGATCTTGGGCGCAGAGGGTGCCTTCGCAGGCACGCGCTTCATCCTGTCGAAGGAGTGCCGCGCCGCCGAGGCAACGAAGAAGAGCCTTCTCGAGACGCCGCAGGATGACTTCGTTGTCTTTACTCAGTGGGGTGGCGCGTCCAAGTGGCGTAGTACGACCAATCCCCTTGTGCTGGCGGCCGTTGAGGCGAACAAGCAGGGGCAAGGGCGATAGGAGCGCGTATGCTGACAGTCATCAATACGCTTGCGGGGCTCGACGCGCGCGACGCAGCAGAAGTCCGGCGCTACTGGTCTGCTGACGCGCTGCGCA
>ONMP01000347.1 GCA_900318935.1 uncultured Actinomycetes bacterium | reverse complement strand
CGGTCGAGCAGGCCAACGGCGGCGAGCTCGACGGCAAGGTCATCACCACGAGCCTCGTCGACAACCTCGGCTATGGCTACATCGCCATGAACGCCCACAACGTCTCCGTCGGCGGCGAGCCGGGCTCCGATGCCTCCAAGAACTTCCGCAAGGGCTTCGCGACCATCTTCGCGGTCTACCGTGACGTGACCATCGACTCCTACTACGGCGACGGCGCCATCGTCATCAACTACCCGCTGACCAGCACCTCCTGGGCCGCTCCCCAGCCCACCGATGACGGCTACAAGGTGGCCTTCTCCACCGACGTCGCCGGCAACCCCATCTACACCTCCGACATGAGCTCCGACGACAAGTACGCCGCCGCCAAGCAGGCCGCCCTCGGCTTCTTCGAGGCCGCTGGCTGCACCGTCGCTGACGGCAAGGTCACCGCTGCCCCCGAGGGCGCCAAGCTCGAGTACGAGGTCATGATCCCCGCCGACGGCTCTGGTGACCACCCCGCGTTCATGGTCCTCACCGAGGCTAAGAACGCCTTCGCCGAGATCGGCATCAACCTGATCATCAACGACCTCACCAACTCCTCCGACCTCTGGACCGCCCTCGAGGCCAACCAGGCCGAGATGTGGTGCGCCGCATGGGGTGCCGCCATCGACCCCGACCTCACGCAGGTCTACTACTCCGACATCGCCAACGGCGGCAAGGAGGCCGGCGGCTCCAACTACATGTACCAGATCGAGGACGCCGAGCTTGACGAGCTCATCTTCGAGTCCCGCCACAGCACCGACCAGGAGTACCGCAAGCAGGTCTTCTTCGCGTGCTTCGACATCATCCTCGACTGGGCCGTCGAGATCCCCACGTACCAGCGCTCCAACGCGATCATCTTCTCGACCGAGCGCGTGAACGTCGAGACCGTCACGCCCGACATCACCACGTTCTACGGCTGGATGAGCGAGCTCGAGAACACCCAGATGAACTAACGACCGATTGGGTGCGGTGGCAGGTTTCGGCCTGTCACCGCACGCCTTCTGGTTTGGCCACCTAGCTGCAGCACGAGCTGGTGCGGGGGTTTCCCCTGGCAAAGGCATGGCTTCTGTGAGCCCTGCCCATGTCGCGCTGGGAGTATCCCCAATGCAAGCTCTCGTTGTGGCGGCTGGCTGAGGTGGTTCGTTGAGCCCTATGGCCCCATCAATACAAGCGAGGTGAGTTCGTGAAGAAGTACATCCTAAAAAGGGTGCTGATTTCCTGCGTGATCCTGGTCTTCGTGGCCTTCATCATCTACGCGCTGATGCGCTGCCTGCCCACGTCCTACCTTGAGCAGGTCGCGCGCGCCAAGTCCATGCAACCCGGATCCAAGACCTTCGAGGAGTGGATGGAGCAGCTTTCTGCGACGTATGGCATGGACAAGGGAATCATCCCCGGGTTCTTTTCGTGGTGCGGCCGTGCCCTCCGCGGCGATTTCGGTGACTCGTGGAAGTGGACCGTGCCGGTCACGCAGAAGTTCCAGGAGTCGGTCTGGATCTCGTTCATCATGGGCGCCATCGCCTTCTTCTTCGAGATCATCATCGCCATCCCGCTGGGCATCGTCGCGGCGACCAAGCAGTACACCTGGGTGGACAACACCATCACGGTGGTGGCCCTCGCGTGCTACTCGTTGCCCACGTTCTTCTTCGCCTCGCTGCTCAAGCTGGTGTTCTGCGTGCATCTGGGCTGGTTCGACCTCGGCGGCCTCATCGGTCGCAACTACGAGCAGCTCTCGTCAGCGGGACAGATCCTCGACAAGGCCAACCACCTCGTGCTGCCCATCGTGACGCTCGTGGTCATCTCCATCGGCTCGCTCATGCGCTACACCCGCACCAACATGCTCGAGGTCCTCAACGCCGACTACATCCGCACGGCGCGCGCCAAGGGCCTCTCCGAGAGCAAGGTCATCTACCACCATGCCTTCAGGAACACGCTGATCCCGCTGGTCACAATGCTCGGCGGTTCGCTACCGGGCCTCTTCGCGGGCGCCCTCATCACCGAGACGCTCTACTCCATCCCGGGCATCGGTTTCGTGTCCTACCAGTCCATGGTGGCGGGCGACATCCCGTTCTCGATGTTCTACATGGTGTTCATGGCGATCCTCACGCTGTTGGGCAACCTGATCTCTGACATCCTCTACGCGGTCGTCGACCCGCGCGTCCGGATTGCCTAGGGGGTGGAGCACATGTCTAACGATTCCCAGCGCGACGACAACAAGGTCGCCGAGGCCATGGAGGACGTCT
>ONMP01000353.1 GCA_900318935.1 uncultured Actinomycetes bacterium | reverse complement strand
ACTTGACGGAATTAATGTTCTCGTAAAATGACAACAAAAACCATGTTTTTGCAGTCACAAAGGGGCATTTGAGACCCTTCGGCTGCAGTTTTTGCGCAAACAGTTCGTCTTTTTGAGGCTATTGTGCGACCGAATTGAAACTATATTGAGAGTCGGTTCAGCTCGTTTTTACCATACCGAGGTGCTGAAGGTCGAGGCAGGCAGGCCCTGCTTGTTGCGGAGGTCGGCATCCGTAAAGCCGCTCCAGCCGTAGCGGACGAGCGTCGGATTCTTGACGGCAGGCGAGGAGAGGAGAATCTTGTCGCCCTCTATCTTGATGTCGGCTGGATGGAACATGCCGTCGTAGGCAGCAATCTCGAAGCCCTTTGTGCAGGTCAGACCGTCTGCATGGTCGAAACGGAGGCAGATGTTGTTGTCCTTTCCTCGGACAGCAGAACGAAGCGTCGGGCCTTCGCTCTCCAACTCATGGCCGTAGGTGTGTTTCAGCGCTTGCAGGGCAAGACGCTCGCCTACAGGACGTTTCGTGCGGTAGTGAACGTCATTCGGGTCGCCAAGGTCGCTTGTGACCACGAGCGCGGTATGTGGCAGCTCGGAAGCCAGGCGGCGCTGGCTATCGCGGAAGGCAGGCCACGAGGGTCGCGGCAGGCTGCTGAGCTGGACGACGTAGAAGGGCAGCGGATGCTTCTTGTGGAACTCGCTCCTCCAGCGCTGGGCAAAGAACCCACGCCACGATTGCTCAAGGAGCGTGAAGAGCCGCTCGTGTGCCTCGATGTTGTGGGCATTACTCTCTCCCTGGTACCAGATGACGCCACGGATGGGCAGATGTCCGAGCGGCGCGATGGCTGCTTCGAAGAGGTAGGCAGGCTCGTAGGGATGGCGCTGGAGGGGATTGTATGCAGCCGATTCCTTGTTGAGGGCGTGGGCGATGTTCTGCGTCATGCGGCCGCGTGCCCAAGCCTGTCCGAAATCGCCGTTCCGCCAGTCGCGCAGGATGTTGGGGAACTCCCATTCGAGTGTCGAGCGGTCAATCCATGACTCCGTCGTAGAGCCTCCCACGGCGTTACAGATGATGCCGATGGGCACATCGGGCAGGCTGTCGCATAGCACACGGGCGAAGTTGAAGGCAACAGCAGAGAACTTGGCGACCACTTCGGGCGAAGCCGTCTTCCATCCCTGGAACTCCATGTGCCGCAGCTGGTTCGTGAAGGCGAGCACGCTGTCGTCCCACTCCACAGCATCCGTCCTCGCTCGCGCGGGCATATTATATATATGTAGGTTGGTGAGGCGCTTGGCGTCGGCAAGGTCCTGATCGAGCGTGTTGCATTGGTCCACGCGCAGCTCCATGTTCGACTGTCCGCTTGCCAGCCAGATGTCGCCAAAGTAGAGGCTGTCTATCGTGAGCGTCTGCGGCTCGGCTTTCGTCAGGTTCTTGAGCAGATAGGGATACTTCTCGGGATAGTAGAAGCGATAATGGTCGGGGTTCAGCGGCTTGGCGGTAATGGTAAGCGTGTAGGGGCCGCCAGCCTTCATCTCGGACATCTCCATCCACCACGAGCCATCGGCGCGCGAGAAAGTCTCACCTTCATCCACCACCTTGCCGTCCTTGCTCAGCACGCGTCTTATTTTGCTTCGCGCATTGGCACGACCTTCCAACAGGAGGGGCTCGTCGCGCGGCAAGACCATTCCGCTGGAATATACAGGCGGCAAATGCAGTCCTCCGTAGTCGCCCGTAAGTGCCGAATAGACGGTCTTCGCCAGAATCTTCGCGCCTTCTGGATTGGGATGCAGAGCATCGGGGAAGAGGTCGGGACGCGAGTGCAGGGGCGTGAAGAGGTCGATGAGCTGTGCTCCGGCTCCATGTGCGACCTGCTCGATGGCCTTCTGAACCTGAGCGTGCCAGTCGCGTGTGCCGCTCTGGAAGCGCGGGTGACGGTCGAAGATGGGCGTCATCTTGCAGACGAGGATGCGGGCCTCGGGATTTACCAAGCGGAAGGAATCAATCAGGGCGCGATAGTTCGGGATGAACTCCTCCTTCCAGTCGGGCCAGTTGCGCGGGTCTGTGTCGTTCAGGCCAAGGTGGATGACCACCCAATCGGGCTTGAAGTCGAGCGCTTGATGGAACTCCGGCAGGCCGATGTACGGGCGATGTCCCTTATATAATAAGGTAGCACCAGAGTGCCCGAAGTTCTGCACCTCGTAGCCCTC
>ONMP01000354.1 GCA_900318935.1 uncultured Actinomycetes bacterium | reverse complement strand
TGAGCCCGTGGGCTCGCATCGGTGGCGCGTGAGCTGCAAGACGGCTGGTGGGCACTCCTTTGGCGACTACGGTAACCCCAATGCCATCGCGGAGCTTGCCGAGCTGGTGGTCGAGCTCTCTCATACGCCGCTTCCCAGTCTCGGTGTCTGCACCCAGAACGTCGGGACCGTAAGCGGCGGCACCACGGTCAACTCGATTGCCACGCAGTGCGAGATGCTCTATGAGTACCGCTCGACGAGCGAGGAGGCGCTGGGTCTCATGCGCGCGAGCTTTGAGAGTGCGGTGGAGCGACACGGGCGTGAGGGGGTGCGCTTCGATGTCGAGCTCGTGGGGGAGCGGCCTGGATGCGGCGTGGTGGACGAGGCGGCGCTCGAAGCGCTCGTTGCCCGTTCGACCAAGGCGCTCGGGCTGCTCGGTGTTGCTGAGCCTCGCATCGCGCCGGCCTCCACGGACGCCAACATCCCGCTTTCGCTGGGCGTCCGCGCCATCTGCGTGGGAGCCGTGCGTGGCGCTGACCTGCACACGCGCGGGGAATGGATTGAGACCGAGAGCCTGCTTGACGGCTTCGCCTTCATCATTGCCATGATGCTTGCCTCGTAATAGCCGGGCATGGCACGGCGGATCATCGCGGCGTGGACAAAGGGGAGTATCCCTTTTGTCCACGCGCTGTGCCATGCCGAACCTGAAAGGGTCTTAAGCCTTGTATGCGCATCTGTGTAGCCAAAGGACTTTCAGGAATGTTAAAGTTCGGGGCCGTAGTCTGATATCCGTACGGTGGGAGCGAGAAACAAGGAGGCTTTCCCACTATGAAGACTACGCTCAAACGCATGACGGCATCTGCAATGGTCGCGGCTTCGGTCGCGATGTCCCTCACTGCCTGCGGGCTCATCCCGGGCAGCAAAGCGGCGGAGGCCGAGACCAGCGATGAGTCCGCAATCGTCGAGGTCGTTGACAACGGCGTCGAGCAGGCCGCCGTCTCCCAGGGCGACGACGCCACTGCTTCTGAGGGCTCTGCGTCTGCCAGCTCTGCGACCACCAGCGGTTCGGGCGCCGTGACCGCGCTCACCAACATGATCAGCGGCGGCGTGGTGGACACCACCGACCTCTTCACTGACCGTGACCTCGAGCAGAGCGCTGACCTCACCGACGCCTCGTACCTCACGATCGAGAGCGACCGCGAAGTCACCATCACCGAGGAGGGTACCTACGTGCTCTCCGGCGACGCGGGCGGCACAAAAAAGACCAAGGAGATCATCGAGAACATCAAGAAGGGCTGCGAGGAGAACAAGGTCGCCATGATCCTGCAGCACGACATCAAGGACTACAGCGTGGCGGCGGTGGAGGAAATCATCAAGTGGGGCCTGGAAAACGGCTACAGCTTCAAGGCCCTGACAATGGACAGCCCCGCCATGCATCACACACTGAATAACTGAGGAGGAGCCTATGATCCTCGCCATCGACGTGGGCAACACCCACATTGTGATCGGTATGATCGAAAACGGAGAGATCTGCAGCATCGTGCGTCTGCACACCGACGTGCGGGAGACTGCCACGGAGCTGATCATCAAGCTTCGGCAGATCACGGACTACTACAAACTGGACCCGACGGCTTTTGAGGGCAGCATCCTCTCCTCCGTGGTGCCGCGGCTGACCCAGCCGCTCAAGACCGCGGTGGAGACCCTCACCGGGAAGCGGGCGATGGTGGTGGGCCCCGGGATCAAGACCGGGCTCAACATGCGCATCGACGAGCCCTCCAGCGCGGCGGCCGACCTGGTGGTCGGCAGCGTGGGCGCAGTGGCCTGCTACGGCGCGCCGGTGATCGTGGTGAGCATGCGCACCGCCACAACCCTGGTGGCCACGGACAAAAACGGCGCCTTCCGCGGCGGGGTGATCCTGCCCGGGGTCAAGCTGGGCTACGGGGCGCTGGCTGCCGGGACAAGCCTGCTGCCCGACGTGGCGATCCTGCCGCCGAAAAAGGTGGTCGGTGCCAACACCGTCGACGCCATGCGCTCCGGCGCCATCTTCGGCACGGCCTCCATGCTCGACGGTATGCTGGAGCGCATGGAGGCGGAGCTGGGCTACTCCTGTACGGTGGTCGCCACGGGGGGCCTTGCAAAGGACGTCATCCCCTGCTGCAAACGGACAAAGAAAGCCTGCCCCAGGTCATCGCTGGCCAGGATATCGGCCAGCTCCG
>ONMP01000361.1 GCA_900318935.1 uncultured Actinomycetes bacterium | reverse complement strand
GATGACGGTGCTCTCGCCGTCGGGAGCCCAGCCGAGCAGTGCGAGGTAGTTCACGAAGGCGTCCGAGAGGTAGCCCGCATCGCGATACTCCTCCACGCTGGTGGCGCCGTGGCGCTTGGAGAGCTTCTTGCCGTCGGCGCCTAGGATCATGGAGATATGCGCAAAGGTCGGCGTCGGTGCGCCGAGAGCCTCGTAGACGATAACCTGGCGAGGGGTGTTTGACAGGTGGTCATCGCCGCGAATGACGTGGGTGATGCCCATGAGCGCGTCATCGACTACCGTGGCGAAGTTGTAGGTGGGCGTGCCGTCTGAGCGGAAGATGATGAAGTCGTCGAGTTCGCGAGCGTTGAAGGTCACCTCGCCATGTACCGCGTCGCGCACCACGACGTCTCCGCGATCGTCGGGCACCTTTATGCGGATGGTGTGTGGCTCCCCAGCATCGACGCGAGCCTGTGCCTCGGACGCGTCGATGTCACGACAGGTGCGTTGGTAACCTTGGAACGTGTCGTTGCGCTCCTTGGCGGCCTCGCGGTCAGCGGCGAGCTGCTCGGGCGTGCAGAAGCAGTAATACGCACGACCTTCCGCGACGAGCCGCTCCGCCGCCTCGCGATAGAGCCCGAGTCGCTCGGTCTGGAAATACGGGCCACAGTCGCCTCCAGCCTCCGGTCCCTCGTCCCAGTCGAGGCCCAGCCAGCGCATGGCGCGCAAGATGACCTGCGTGTTTTCCTCGGTGGAACGGGTGGGGTCGGTGTCGTCGATGCGCAGGATGAAGGTTCCTCCCGTGGCACGGGCGAAGGCCCAGTTGTAGATGGCGGTGCGTGCGCCACCCACGTGCAGCTTGCCCGTGGGGGAGGGCGCGAAACGCACGCGAACCTGCGCGTCGTTGGTGTTGGTCATACGAACTCCTCTGTTGCGTGAAACGTGGGGGTTAGTATCGCACGTGTCGCCCCGCCCTGACAAGTGGACGGATCGGCTTCCCAGATTGGTGGGCCAGTTGCCCGGTGGTTTGCAAACACTTTTCCTTCACCGAAACATCAGATGAAGTATGGCACGCACATTGCTGCATAGTGTATAGCTGCTAATCGAAAGAGAGAATCTATGAGGATTAGCGGAAAATATCTGCTTGTGCATCGTGATGGCGGCGCTCTTGCTGCTCATCTTCTCGCGTGGTGCGGTCTACTCATAATCGCGGCTGCGGCCTTCGGCTTGGTCTACGCGCTTGGCACGGTGGCTATAAGCATGCTCACCCGTGACGCGTTCGGAGTGATCAACTACGGTAGGACGTATCCGACGATGAGCCTCTCGGGCAACATCGCCAACGTCGTGTTCTCTTCGATCGTAGGCTTCATGTACGACTTCTCGAGCGGCTACACGCTCACGCTCGTGGTTTTCATCGTGCTCTTGGCCATCGCAGGGGCATCGGTTGTCTTTGTGTACACACGGGCACCCCGTACTGCCAGGGCAGAGCTCATTTCCCGGCACGCCTCCTCATCTCCACGACCGTCTGATCAGTGGTGTCGCGTGCTACATCAGGACGGACTTCAACAGTCCTCCCGTTGGCATCTCTGTCAGATGTGAGGGCGGGGAGAGCAACACCCTCAGAATTCTGAACCGCCCCACTTCTCATGTTTAAGAAAAGGGAGGCGGTTCAATGACGAGATGGCGGCCCATCTCGTGCAGGCCAATCTCATCGGTCTCGGCAAGCTCCTCGGACGAATGGCGGCTCTCGTCGAAGAAGTCCGCCAGCGTCTCGACGAACGCGGTCTTGCCTGTACCATCGGGTCCGCACGCGTTGACGCATCTGGAGTGGTGGCGCTCCAGGAACTGCGGATCGAAGGCCGGGGCGTTTGCGACACCACTCGCCACGCAATACGACGTTCGCAGGGTTGCAGCAGATGGCGCAACCGGCTGTGCGGGAAAGTATGTTACAGTAATGCTATATATCTCTCTATACTTATAAAAGGTCGGGAATTACCATGACACAAAAACAACTGAAGCAACTCCTTAGTGTGATCATCACCTTGAGCATGGTGCTGTCGCTGGTGCCGATCGAGGCGCTGTCGGAGGGGGTGTCGGAACTGCGGGGACTGAGCCCCGCGGCGAAGCAGGCGGACCAGGTGGGTGATACGGGACAGGAAGGTCCTGGCGCGCAAGAGAATTCTTTGGAGAATGCA
>ONMP01000362.1 GCA_900318935.1 uncultured Actinomycetes bacterium | reverse complement strand
CGACTCGTCCGTCTCGAACTCGAACACCTGCGGAATCCATTCCGTCGTGCCAGAGAGGAAGTTGCCGATGCTTGTTTTCATCTTTACCTCGCTTTCTTGATGTGAATTATACCAAAAAAAATCGCCGACCGTGGTGCTATGCCTTGATTTTCCGCATGGTGATTCAGTTCAATGCGGATTGGCGTAGCAGTTAGGGAATTTGCGCCACCCCCTTGACAAATTCGGCGGAATATGAGATGATACACTCGTCACATCATGCCGACAAGGGAGGGACATGCTCAAGATACGGTCCATTTGGAAAGCTACGGAACTCAAGCGCTTCAAGGAGCTTGAGAGGAAACACCACTACATGGGCGAGACCCACTCCGGGGGCGACACGCTGCGCCTCGTCATCGAGGACGAAGGGGAATGGGTGGCCATCATGGTCTGGGGCGGCGCGTGCTACCACCTGAAGCACCGCGACGAGTATATCGGCTGGCCGCCGTCTCTGCGCGCGCAGCGGCTCAAGCTCGTCGCGTCCAACCGGCGCTTCACGATCCTCGCGAAGCCCGGCGAGCGAAGGAACCTCGCCTCGCAGTGCCTCGCGCTGGCGGCGCGCGAGATCGCGGGCCTGTGGACGAGGAAGTTCCGCTACCGGCCGCTCCTCGCCGAGACGTTCTGCGACGTCGAGCACTCGGCGGGGACGTGCTACAAGGCCGCAGGGTGGATTCCGCTCGGCATGACGAAGGGCTTCACCAGGACGAACCGGCAGGAGTGCGACTTCTACGTCCCCAACGACAGGCCGAAGACGCTCTGGGTCAAGCCGCTCGCGCCGAACGCGCTGGAGCTGCTGAACGCGCGCGAGCTGCCGGAGGACTGCGCGCTCGGCGCACGGGGGAACTCGGACGGCGTGCTGCCGGTCGGCAAGGCGCAGAGGGAGTCGCTGTACGACGCGCTCTGCCGCGTGAGGGACACGCGGGACAGCAACAGGACGTTCCACATCGGCGCGATGCTCTCCATAGTCGTGATGGCCATGATGAGCGGCGCGAACTCGGTCAAGGCGATCGCGCGATTTGCAGAGAGGCTCGACATGCCGCAGCGGAGGGAGCTGTGCATGCCGCACGCGAAAAGCAAGGCGGGCGTCGTCGCGAAGCACGAGTACAAGGTCCCAAGCTACGTCACCATATACAACTTCCTCAAGACCCTCGACCTCGACGACTTCGCCAGGAAGCTCACCGGGTGGATGTCCGCGCAGGAGGGAACGCTCCCGAGGCAGCTCGCCCTAGACGGCAAGTTCGTCAAGGAGGTCATGGGCGTGGTGTCGGTCGTGAACGTCGAGAACGGCGCGCCCGTGGCAGTCGCCCCGGTCTCGCGCAAGGAGGGCGAGTCCGGGAAGTGCGAGATGCCCGTCGGCCGCAGGCTCCTGTCGGAGATGGACCTCACCAACGCGCTCGTCTGCTCGGACGCGCTCCACTGCCAGCACGACACGGTGCGGGCGGTCGCCCGCTCCAACGGCGAGAGCCTCGTGCAGATAAAGGACAACCAGAAGAGCCTGCTCAGGAACGCCCAGGCGGTCGTCAAGGCCAGAAACCCCGTGGCCTCCAAAAAAAAGTAGAGACGGGGCACGGGCGTCGGGAGGCACGGGCGACAAAGGTGTTCAGGCTCGACGACCCGGCGCAGCTCGGCATGTTCGGGATGCGCACGCTCGTGCAGACCCGGCGGCAGTGGGAGCACCTGTCCGGCCCTCACAAGGGAGTGCGGACAAAGGTGGAAACCTCATACCACGCCTCGACCATCGAGATCGACGAAAGGCACGGCGTGGACTTCTTCGCCAATGCGGTGCGCTCAGAGTGGATGATCGAGACGGGATACCACGGCAAAAGGGACTTCGCCTACTGCGAGGACGTCAGGACAAGACGCTGCTGCGCCAACATCATCGGCGCAATGATGCTGGCAAGGACCCCGGCATTCGTGTTCATGGCCAAGCGCGACATCGGGAACAGCCAGGTGTTCAAGGAAGAACTCCAGGCTGATCACGCTCTGTCGCTGCGGTTGGTCGTGGATGTGCCTTCAAACTGAATCACCATGATGGGGCGGCGGCGGTCTTGAGGTGGATATACGGGCAAAAAGTGCGAAAATGGATATTATGCTCTATTCTTGGATTGTTGCAATGGCTTGACAATGTAGCCGC
>ONMP01000370.1 GCA_900318935.1 uncultured Actinomycetes bacterium | reverse complement strand
GCAAAGGAGACGAAGAACCGCACCAGCCACATGACAAACGGTAGGCTCGCGACCAGGCTCACCAGGACGGTCACCGTGATGGCACGCACGTACAGGCGGCTGATCTCGGGGGTGTGGTAGCCAAACACCTTCATGTAACTGATGTAGCGGCTCGAACGGTCGATGACTGTCTTGGTCAGCAGGTACACCAGGATCAGGTACACAGGTATGGCAAAGGCGACCACCATGTTCATCATGTCGCCAAACGACTCCTGCATTTGGTCGGCGGACGAGCTCATCGAGTCGGGCGTAATGTCGGTCGCCAGATAGCGCTGGTCGATCTCGAGCTCGTCATCGGAGGCATAGCCGCTAAAGCTGTCCGCGTCCTCGTCGAGCAGCCCGTTGAGCGCACCCATCTCCATGTAGACGTTCATGTTGGCCGAGCTTCCCCACGTACTGGTCACCGCCACCTCGTAGGTCTTGTTGGTGTACTTGTCGGTGAGCATGACCGTGTCACCAGGCTCGATCCGGCACTTCTGCGCAAGGCCCGACCCTATGACCACAGCGCCGTTGCGTACGTCGACGTCGCGCCAGTACCGCGAGTTCTCGGCTATCCCATAGACCGTGATCGGCTCCATGCTGTCGCTGATCGCGCGCGGCACCTCGAACGAGGCGTGCGAGACGGCGTCACGGTCTGCAGTGTCGTAGCGGAAGGAAACGTCGTCGAAAACGATTTTGTCGTCGAACGACGACTTGCGCACGGGGTTCGGGGCCTCGGGCAACTCCATGTGCAGGTCGAGCAGGGAGTAAATTCGGCTCAGGGCGGCAAGGGAGTTCTCGATCTGCACCTGCAGCTTCGAGAGCTGCTTCACGGGCTTATATATGATGAGCAGCGGAGCGAGCATCGGAACCACGTCGGACATCTTGACGCCCGTGAGGAAACACCACACAACAAAGGCGCAGATGAGCAGTATGCCTATAGTCTCGACCGTCGGGCCGACCATGAGCCCGAGGCGCAGCGCGCGCATCGTCGACTTTAGCATATAGCGGTTCGTCTTGGCAAACTGGACGTTCTCGTGCTCCTCGGTGTGGTAGCTCTTTACGACGCGGATGCACGTGAGGATTTCGTGTATCTTTGCGCCTATCATCGACGCGCGCTCGAGCGTCTTTCTTGCCCATTTCTTGATCTTTCGCCCGAGCATCTGAACTGGGAGGACGAAAAGCGGGAACCCGATTAAGATGAGGCAGAGGGTCGGAAGCATGTGATTGGAAGCCGCGAACCAGACGATGAAGCCGATCGCAACGAATATCTCAAACGGCGCGAGCGCAACCTCAGAAAGGATCGTGGACAGGATTATCTGTATCTGGTGAGGATCGCCGTAGATGCGAGACAAGACCTGCCCCATGTCCACGCGCCCGAAGAACTGCATGTTCTGCTTCTGCACATGCTCAAGCATCTCCTGGCGGAGATCTGTCACGGCATGCGCCCCAGACCAGCTCAGGCAGTAGTGGTTCAGGTACATCAGCCCAAGGCGCAGGAGCGCGACGATCGGCACAATAAAGCAGACAATGAGGACCAAGGCTCCACCCATGCCCCCCTTCTCGTCCTGGAGCCGTATGCCGAGCTTTGCAGCCCATTTCTCGACCTTCGGATACCATCCCGGGAGCTTGGAGTTCTTTGCTATCTCCTTCTCAAAGGCGTTCTTTGCCCTGCGCCCGGCTTTCGCGTCCGAACTGGCGCGGACATGCGCATCCTCCGCCGGCGAGACGGCCTGGGTCGGCGGCTCTTCACGCGAAGCCATCTCTGCCGAAGCGTCATGGGATTCTACGTGCTGAAGAGCAGGCTGGACAATCTGGAAGAACGGAACAAGAGTTCCGGCCGTCGCCATTCCGCATACAACGCCTATCGCGAGGCGCAGCTTGTATTTCCTCGCGTATTTCCACACGCGGGCATACGCCTCGCGCATCGAGTAGTCCCTGTCGAAGAACTCCCTGCGGTACTCGACCTTTCCCCTCTGCTTCTGCATGCGACTACATCCTTCCTGTCAATTGCGTATAGTATAGCAAGATACCTTGCGGTCCGCAATGCCGCTTCGGAAGTTCGAGAAGGCGCAGCGCCTCAC
>ONMP01000363.1 GCA_900318935.1 uncultured Actinomycetes bacterium | reverse complement strand
TTGAGCTGGTCGGGCTGCGCTGCGCTTCCGTTGCGCAGTCCGACGCCAAGGGTCGTACCATTCGCGGCCACCGCAACTTTATGGGCGGTGGCCGCGAACTGTTGTCGAAGCTTGTCAGTGGCCGCGCCTGGATTGCCGTTACGTTGGCGGTGGCCACGTCTGGGTTGCCGTTGCGTTGGCGGTGGCAGTGGGCGATTACGCCGTCATGGATTCTGATCGCCAGCCCGTACCGTGTTTTGACGTCGTGATGCCATAAATTCGAGCTATTTTGGAGATTGAGCGGACGCCTGGAAACAGCCGGTCTTTTATGCACCCTCCCACCTGCGGATTCGTGGGGTGCGGTGTCTCCCCATAGGGCGATACGAGCCCCCGTATCTCCAAAAAAAGCTCGAATTTATGGCATCGAAACGATAAAAGGTGGTACGCTTCCCCCACTGAAAGGGGGAGGCATGGCATTGTACCTCTGTGGGCGGGCGGCACTCGACGTGATGCGCTATCTGCGCTCGACAAACGATGGGGAGATTCCTGGCACGCCCGCGCGGCCGCGCCGTCTGGGCAACGCGCTTCATACCAACCGGCAGCTCAATGAGCTTGGCGAAGAAGCCCAGAGGCTGCTCGCCCACATCAACGGCAAGGTTGAGGCACTTGTTCCAAAGCCAGAGCAAGTGACAAGGACCTCCCGCCTCGAAACGCACCTCTGGAGCCATGCCATACCCCGAGGCTCGTTCATCGACCTAGGCAACGGCATCTATCTCAGCAGTCCCGCCTTCCTGTTCATGCAGATGGCCACCGAACTCGGCGAGGTCGAACTCATCCTGCTTGGCCTCGAACTGTGCGGATCGTACAGCTTCTGGCGCCTGCCATCCCCCTTTGGCGCAACGCGCGACGACGATCTCTCGGACGTTACCTACGAACTGCGTCCCGCTCTCACGGCTGCAAACCTCAAGGCCTTTGTCGCTCGCATGTCGGGAACGCGCGGTGCGGTCGGGGCGCGCAAGGCTCTTCCATACGTCATCGACAACTCTGCCTCGCCCATGGAATCGGCTGTTTACCTCCTGCTTTGTCTCCCTCGTCACCTTGGCGGACGCGGGTTGCCGGCGCCCCTGTTCAACGTGAAGGTCAACGTGACGACCTCCACTACCAGCACGTGCCGCTATCCCGACCTCTACTGGCCCGTCCGGGCCGTTGACGTCGAATATCAGAGCGACCAGGATCATTCGGGCAACTGGGCTCGCTACCAAGATGCGCGCAGGCAAGTGGAGCTCGAGGCCGAAAACGTAGCCGTGCTCCCGCTGACGCGTCATCAAGTGATGGACGCCTCGGAGTTCAACGCGTTTGCGACGACGGTGCGTCGTATGCTTGGCGTGCGTAGCCGGCCCTTGCCAAGTGATTGGGAGTGGCGTTACGACAACCTTCGCAGGACCGTCCTCGGCATCCGATAGGGCTCATGCACCCGCCTGATTGCAACGTGCACGATGTGGTCCGTTCGCAGGATTCTGGGATGCGTGTTCCTGCGGGGAGTCGAATTCGGAGTGGTCGGACGCACCCGCCAAGGTCTCGTACCGCGTTTTGACGTTACGATGCCATAAATTCGAGCTTTTTTGGAGATTGAGCGGGAGCCCGGAAACAGCCGGTCTTTCACGTGCCCTCCCACCTGCGGTTTTGTGGGGTGCGGTGTTTCCCCATAGGGCGATACAGGCCCCCGTATCTCCAAAAAAGCTCGAGTTTATGGCATCGAAACGATAAAAGGTGGCACGGCGTACCTTGATGCAGGCCCAGACTTCGATACGCGCGACAATACACGTGCGCCCACCTGCCGCAAATAGAGTCTCGGCCTCAAGCAATGGTCCATCGCAAGCTCATGAGCGAGAGGCGCGCTTTCGTGAGGTACCATTAAGAAGTTAGTTTTACCATACTTTTGGATCTACACCATCGTTGCGGGGTGAGGAGGAGCCCATGATGACCGTCGAGAAGATGTCGGTCTTTCCTGCCTCACGGCATGAGGTGTTCAAGCGGCTCCAGCACTTGGAAACGTTGCAGTATATTGCAGCACCCTATGCGACGTTCGAGCCCGTTGATGCAAACGCGCCCGCAACTTGGGAGTCTGGCAGCACGTCCTCTTACCGCTTCAAACTGTTCGGGCTCATCCCCTTCGGA
>ONMP01000364.1 GCA_900318935.1 uncultured Actinomycetes bacterium | reverse complement strand
GGCTATCTCGAGCATCACGGCTACCGCTTCGACAGCCTCAAGGAGCGCAGCCTCCAAGAAATCCTGAAAGATGGCGCGTGGCTCGACGCCGTGTGCATGAACCATTACCGCTTGCGCGAGAACTGCGCCGAATGCGACCAGTGCGAGTGGTTCGGCACTTGCGGCGGCGGTTGCCGCGCGCTCGGCCTACTGCACGCCGGGGAGACTACCGGGGAACTCGACTTCTATGGTAAAGATCCGCTCGCTTGCCTATTCTTCAAAGGCGGTTGGTACCGTAGGGTGCAAGACCGGCTGAGTGAGTTCAGCTACTTGGCTGCTAGGTGACAGGGGTGAAACTCCTCCGTCCCCTTTCACCGCGTCCCCTTTCACCGGTCGTCCCCGTTCACACGCGGACGGCGAAGGGCAGCACGGGAATTCCGGCAGCGTTGTAGAGGTTGGTGCGGAACCAGTTGGTTTGGGCAAAGCGCACCTCAAGCGGATCGGTCGTGGGCTTGTCTGGCGCGATGACCAAACGCTCTCCCCTAGTCCCCGCCTGGAAGGACACGGGCTCGCCGTCGCGAAGAAGCTCGAGCGCGTTGGCCTCCGCACCAGCAAGCACAAGCCCGCCCTCGGCATGTTCGAACTTCAGGATGACCCATAGGCCCTTGCGCTCCGCGCCGACGCAGCGCGGGGCGTCCGCAGGCACGTCCATCCCCAGCAGGTGGCGCATCGCAAGCAGCGAGAGGCGCTCGCCGATGGGCTTCTTCTCTTTGGGGTGGATGTCGTGCTTGTCACCCATGTCGCTTATCGAGCAGAGCCATGCGTGCTCGTCTTCGTCGGTCACTTGTTGCTGACCCGCACGGATGGTGGGCCAGTCATGCGCTTCCAAACCCATCGACGCCCACGAACCGAAACCGGGCAGCTGCACCACCAAGAAGGGCAGGTCGGCACGCTGCCACGCCTCGCGCCAGTCAGCGATGATGGTGCGGAGCGCCTCGGCGTAACGCGCTTGGGCACCATCGTCCTCGTCATCACTCTCGCCCTGGTACCACAGCACGCCTCGCGTGGTGAAGCCGGCGATGGGCAGCACCATGTAGGTGAAGAGGGCGCCCGGGGCTTCTTTGGTGGGCGTCATCATGCCGGGTTTGACCTGCACGCTAGCTTCGGCGTCGTTCGACGCGGCGTCCGCGGAGGCTGCGGCACCCGCAATAAGCTCGGCCATGAAGGCCCTCCCCTCCTCCACGCTCGGGGTCCCTCCTAGAAAGAAATCGTTCCAAGCGGGCCAAGTGGCGTAGCCCTTGTCGTTCTTCTCGACGTTGAGGCGCCCATTGGCAAGCAGCTCTTCGTACGGGAGTCCCTGGAGCTGCGCGTCGAAGGCGGCTACCTGCTCGGGCTGAACGACGCGCGCGTGCTCGGGCGCCATCCAGGCGGACGACTTTGTGCCGCCGTAGTTGCAGCCTACGATGCCAACGGGCACGTCGAGCACCATCTCCATGCCGCGCGCGAAGTAGTAGCCGACAGCCGAGAAGTAGTCCAGATCCTCGGGTGTGGCCTTGCGCCAGATGCCGACCTTAGAGTAGTCGAAGTCCTCGGTCTGGCCGGGATACGAGCACTTCGGCTGGTCGTAGAAGCGGATGCGTGGGTTGGTGCATGTGGATCGGTATTCTTCCACGTCCTGGTCGTAGCGCATCCAGAACTCCATGTTTGACTGCCCGGCCGCGACGAAGACCTCGCCAACTGCCACGTCGGAGAGCGCGATGCGCTCGTCACCAGCGCACACATTCAGCGTCTCGGCATCGGACGCATGCAGCGGTGCGAACGTGCAGCACCAGTCGCCGTTCGAGTCTGCCACGCACGCCGCCACCTGGCCCTGAACGTCCACATCGACTCTCGTCCCGGGATTCGCCGAACCCCAGACGCGAACGGGCAGCTCGCGTTGCAGGACCATGCCGCTGGCAAAGATTGGGGCGAGAGTAAGCTTCATGGGAACTCCTTTGGGCCATATCGGGGCATTTCGTTTGCTTGGATAGAGTACCATAGCGATGTGTCGCCTCAGGCCGCCGACGCGCGTGACAAATTGATTGCGAGTTGTCACGCCGAACTGTCACATTGCAGTATTATTATCATATAGGCTAGACGGCCAGCAAACACCAATTGAGAGTCCAAGGAG
>ONMP01000368.1 GCA_900318935.1 uncultured Actinomycetes bacterium | reverse complement strand
ATTCGTGAACAGATGCGTGCGACCTCGTGGCGTACGCGCTCCTCGTCGATGGTGGTGAGTTCGTGCTCGCGCATCACTATGCGGCCATCGATGATTACAGTGCAGACCTCTGAGCCGTTTGCCGAGTAGGCGAGGGCAGCGACCGGATTCCCCAACGGGGTCAGTGACGTGGAGTCGAGGTCGAGCATCGCGAGGTCAGCCTTCTTGCCCACCTCGATGGAACCGATCGGCAGCCCAAGCGCCTTGCCTGCGTTGCGCGTGGCCATGCGAAAGGCGTCGTCGGCCGAGATGCACTGCGGCGTGTCGTGCGTGCCCTTGTGGACGAGCGTGAGCAGGCCAAGCTCGCGAAACATGTTTTGCGCGTTGTTGGACGCGGCGCCGTCGGTGCCAAGGCACACGTTGACGCCGGCCTCGATGCTCGATGAGCTCGGGTACGGGGGCGAACACGTTGCCGAGCTTCATGTTTGACGCGGGGTTCGTGACCACGCTCACGCCGTTCTCGGCAAGAATAGCGCGGTCGGAGGCGTTGACGCGCACGCAGTGCGCGGCGATGGTCGGCAGCTCAAACACACCTGCGTCACGCACGTACTCCACCGGTGTGCAGTGGTGGTCGCGCCACATGTCTGTGGTCTCGGTCTCGGACTCGGCGATATGCATGTGGATGCCGAGGCCCTCTCGACGTGCGACATCGACGACGAGGCGCAGGTATTCGGGAGCGCAGGTGTAGGGAGCGTGAGGAGCAAGGAAAAAGCTCAGGCGGTCGCAGTCGGAATAATCGCGAAGGTCCTTGAGTGCCTCGGTGATGCGTCGGTCGTTCTCGTCGTAGGCATCGCCCTGGAGTCCGCGGCCAATCACGGCGCGCATGCCCGAGTCAGCCACGGCACGGGTGGTCTGTCCGACGTGCATCTGCATGTCGTTGAAGCAGGTCGTGCCGCTGCGGATCATCTCTATCTGGCCGAGAAGCGAGCCCCAGTATGCATCCTCGGGCTCCATGCGGTCCTCGATGGACATGACGGTGCCAAAGAGCCAGTCCATGAACGTGAGGTCGTCGGCAGCGTTTCTCATCAACGACATGTAGGTGTGCGTGTGAGCATTGACGAGGCCGGGTATGGTGAGCCGGCGCGTGCCGTCGATGGTCTCGGTCGCGACGAAGCCCTCGGGTGCCTTGTCGATGCCTGCGATGACGTTGCCTTGCAGATAGATATCGTGTCGGCCGGCCTCATGTCCGTCTCCGTCGGGAAGAACGGCGAGTGTGTTGCGGATGAGTATGCCCATGGTGCCTCCTTGGCTAATCTTTGACGCACCCTACTGTAGCACGAGGCATGCCGGTATCTGGGCCGGCGTGAGCTCTGGTATGTGGGGCATCGAAACGCTACCATGTACGCATTGGTATTGTCCAATCCTTTGGAAGGGGATTCACCATGGACTTCGTTATCGCTCGCCGTCTCATGCTCAAGCTCGGTGCCGCTGCACTTGGCATAGCCGCACTTGCGGGTTGTGCGTCAACCTCTGATGATGCCTCGGCTACCGATACCCCGGCGGGAACGACCGATACCGCCGACGGCGACGTCAAACAGCTCACTTTCGAGCCGGGCAAGCTGACCGTCGCTACGGGCAACCCCGCATGGGAGCCGTGGGTCATGAACGACGATCCCGAGAGCGGGGAGGGATTTGAGACCGCCCTCATCTATGCACTTGCCGAGCAGATGGGCTTCGAAAAGGGCGATGTCGTGTGGACCCGCACTGGGTTTGACGAGGCCTGCGCCCCTGGCACGCATGACTGGGACCTCAACATCCAGCAGGTCTCCATCAACGAGGATCGCAAGAAAGCCGTGGACTTCTCGCCCGCTTACTTCCGTCCCACGCAATCTGTCATCGCAAAGAAGGACAGCAAATACGCCAAGGCCACAGGCATTGCCGACCTCAAGGACGCTACCTTCGCTGTGCAGGTGGGCTCAACAGCCATTGATTACGCGAAGGACATCATCAAGGGAGGTTCGGACGAGGGCATCGACATCTTCAATGACAACTCCGATGCCGTGGCGGCAGTTGATAGCGGTCAAGCCGATGTGCTCGTCACCGACACTCCGTCGTGCGTGTACATGGTCGATTCTGAACAGCTCAAGGAAGGCGTTGTCGTGGGCCAGATTCCCGGAACCGAGGATCCGGACGGTCTAGGCATCACGCTCGCCAAGGACTCGCCGCTCACCCCGTACGTGACCGACGCAATGAACGCCTTGGTCGCGGACGGCACCGTGGACGATCTCGTGAAAACCTGGCTCGCATCGTACACTTCCGACATCCCGATGCTCACCGAGTAAGCGCGAAGTCGTTTCGAGAGGATGCTCCATCATGTCAGAGAACCTACCCTTCGAGGTCAGTGACATCGAACGGGAGCGTGAGGACTATCGGCGCAAGGAAACCCTACGTGCGCGACTAACCAGCGTCGTGTCGTCGCTTGCCTTCGTGGCACTTGTCGTTGTAGTCCTGCACCTCTCGCCGGGATGGCCGCGCGTCAAGGAGTCGTTCTTCTCCCCCGAGTAC
>ONMP01000366.1 GCA_900318935.1 uncultured Actinomycetes bacterium | reverse complement strand
GCTCGCCCTTCTTTATCGCGCATGTGGCGTGGCCGATTGGCATCCCGTACTTGATGACGTTCTCGCCCTCCGCGATGTCGCGCAACGCGTACTTGTGCCCATCCTCCCGTATCTCGCCGTTGTCCTTTGGGTTAATGATCATAGAGCCGCCCTCTCACTTTGCGTTTCAGGTATTATACCAAATCCGCGGCAGATGCGCCGCGTTCGATGAAGTTCCCAAATGGTAATATCTAACGGGTCAGCAAAGAAGAGAGGAAGGCCATGGGGTTCAACGAAGAAGAAAGACAATCCACACCACCCCCATGGGGGTGGCCGCCGGCGGCGGAAGAAAAAGCCCACGGCGTCGGGGAAATCGTGTATCATGGAGCTGCTAAACCAACCAGGCACACGAAAGATCGACGCCATGAGCAGGAGAAAGTATACCATAAGACGCGAAGCAGGGCTACACCTCACGGACAGGCAGCGCGAGATGCTGGGCACGGCATGGAACGGATACGTGAACCGTTGCGCGCGGATATCGCTGCGGCACTTCGCGAGGGTCCACAACATCCCGTACTCCACGTGGCAGCGGGAGCTCAGGCGCGGGGCGGCGTCGCCGATCGTCAGGCGCGGCAACCGCTGGACGTACCCGGAGTACGACATAGACAAGGCGAGGGCCTCCATAAACGAGGGGAGGGGCAACATGGGCGCCCCGATGAAGCTCACGGTGGGCATGGCCATCCTCTTCAGGCATGCGGTGCTGAAGCTCAGGCGCTCGCCGTACGACGCGAGGATCATGATCAAGGAGGCCATGCCGGACAGGGACGTGCCGTGCCTGAAGACGTTCTACAACCACATCGAGGCGGGCGACACGGGAGTCTTCAGGGGCCAGACGCCGTACCACCCCGGACGACGGCGGAAGGCGCGCCAGCCAGCGCACGAGGCGAGGACGGTGCCGGGCAGAAGGCTGCTCGGGGACAGGCCGAAGGAGGCCTCGGAGGCGAGGGAGCTCGGGCACTGGGAGATGGACACGGTGATATCCGGGCGCGGGTCGCGCGGAGGGCTCCTGGTGATGCTCGACCGCTGCTCGAGGCGCTATGTCATCGAGCACCTGAGCCACATCAGCCAGGACGATGTCGTCATGGCCATAAGAAAGATGAAGGCGCGCAAGGCTCTGCCGGTCATAAGGAGCGTGACGACGGACAACGGATGCGAGTTCCTCGACCAGAAGAGGCTCGACCGCGTGTTCAAGGCCGAGACCTACTACACGAGGGCCTACGCCTCCTACGAGAAAGGCGCCATCGAGAACTGCAACAGGCTCGTGAGGAGATGGTACCCGAAGGGAACCGACTTCAACCAGCTCACAAGGCGCCAAATCCGCCAACTTGAAGACTGGATAAACTCAATCCACAGGGAATCACTAAACGGAGAAACTGCATATGCTTACGATTCACGTATGGCCCAGGCGGCTTAAGGAGTTTTTGCTGACCCACCCCCTTTACAAGTCACCCTCAGATTTTCATCTCGCTCCGCGCATGAGCAAGACCGCAAATGCGGTGCGAAGCAAAATCCACAGGTCAAGCCAAAGCGACCAGTTGAGGACATAATACGAGTCCAGCGCCACGCGACGGGCATAATCCGTGTCGCTGCGCCCCGAAACCTGCCATAGCCCCGTAATCCCCGGCCGGACCGATGAAAACGCCCTGTAGGAACTCCCGTAGTAGCCGACTTCCTCGTCTACTATCGGCCGGGGGCCAATAAGCGCCATGTCGCCGGTGAAAACGTTGAAGAGCTGCGGCAGTTCGTCTAAGGACGTCTTCCTCAGCAGCCTGCCCAATGGCGTCACCCGAGGGTCGTGCGAGAGCTTGAACGACGACTCCCACTCCTTTGCCGCCGATGGATTGGAGGCCAAGATATCCTTGAGCCGCCGGTCTGCGTCTATGTACATCGACCGAAACTTCCAGATGTAGAACTCGCGCCCGTTCCGCCCGAGGCGCCTATGCCGGTAGAACACCGGGCCACGGCTCGTCAGCTTGACAAGCACCGGTATGACGACGAATGCAGGCAGGAAAACCACGAACGCCGCAAGCGCAAGCAGGCCGTCAATGACGCGCTTCTGGAACCTCTTGACCTTCATGCGCACCTGGTTGA
>ONMP01000369.1 GCA_900318935.1 uncultured Actinomycetes bacterium | reverse complement strand
CGGCGCGTCTCCTGGCTGTTCACGGCGAAGTGCTTGGGGCAGGCAGAGAGGCCCACGCCCTGGATGCCGCGCACGTAGCCGGCGGCCATCTTGCCCGCGAGGTAGGGATCCTCGGAGAAGTACTCGAAGTTGCGGCCGCAGAGGGGGCTGCGCTTGATGTTGAGGCCGGGGCCCAGTACGCAGTTCACCCCCATGGTGGCCGCCTCATCTGCGAGGGCCTCACCCAGCTGCTCGCCGAGCGTGGGGTCCCAGCTGCTGGCCACCGTCACCGCGGTGGGGAAGCACGTGGCGGGGTCGGAGCCGCCGATGCCCAGATGGTTGGCGCCCTCACCTTGATGGCGCATGCCGTGCGGGCCGTCGGAGAAGCTCAGCGAGGGAACGCCGAGGTTTTCAAACGCCTGCGTGGTAAAGGGGGTTTCGCCAGAGAGCAGCGCGCACTTCTGCTCGAGCGTCATCTGTGACAGTATCTCTTCGATGCGGATGTCCAGATCCTTGTCTGTCATAGTAGCCTCCAGGGTAGCGTCCAAAGTATCTTGAAGATATGCCACGCGTTTTGAAGCTGACGAAAGATGGCGCAATCGGTCGTTTCGCTTCCCTGTTTGGGACGGCTTTTCTCCAAACGGTAGGTGGCAAACGGTACGATTTCGGCACGCTATCTGCGCGGATGCCAGAGCGGGTGCCGATCTGTCTGTGCGACGGCATTGCACGGTTGGGCGTTTTCATTTCATAACCGGTAAGAATGCGCCGTCGACGCTCTTGATAGAATCAAGTGGTTATACTGTTTGCGTCGCCAAACCTCAAACAGGGGTGCGTGCCTGTGCAGGACCTGATACATGTCGCTATCGTGGACAACGATCTGAGCGCCTTGGAGGAAGTGTCCGAGGCTTTCAAGCGCTATGGCGAAACGCACGACGTCACGTTCTCGATCGAGTTCTTCCGCGACCCCCTGACTTTGCCAATCATTATGTGCCGCGCTTTGACCTCGTCATGCTTGACATACGCATGCCGCTCATCGACGGTTTGGAGTTAGCGGAGCACATCCGCTCGCTGGACACGGAAGTGGCAATCGTATTTGTCACGATCATGGCCAACATGGCAGTGCGCGGCTACGACGTGGACGCGTCAGGGTTCGTGGTGAAGCCCGTGCACTACGGGGCCTTCGAAAGCACCGTGGAGCGGGCACTCAACCGTAGGCGGACGCAGGAAGCAACCCTCATCATCAAGACGACGGGTGGCATGGCCCGCGTAAACGCCGAGGACATCACCTATGTCGAGGTTACGGGCCATCGTGTGGTGTTCCACACGACGCGGGGTGACTACGAGACCTGGTCGAGCCTCCGTGCCGAGAAGGCCCGGCTTCCCGAGGAGAGCTTTGTCCAGTGCTCTGCCTATGCGCTCGTCAACCTCAAGCATGTCAAGAGCTACTCGGGTTCGACCGTCGAGGTGGGGGATGTCACCATCACCCTCTCGCGTGCGCGCAAATAGGATTTTGCCGAGCAGTTCCTCGCCTACTACGGTGAGCTTTGATGATCGCCAATGTCCTGATTGGTGGCCTTGTCTCCACCGTGGACGAGCTGAGGAACTTCCTCTCACTGCTGTACCTTGCGCTCTCGCTGAGCGACTGTCTGGGCTGTCCGCGACGTGAGGACAGAGCGGCTCGTTTGCATGCTCTGGCGATCTTTGGCGCGTTCTGCCTCCTGATGAATCCCTACACCAGCCTCGCGCGCCTGCTGCGCGAGGAGTGGGGCTTCACCGGTATGGTGGTCACCGACAACGCGGCCGTCGTGCCTGAGTGGATCACGCTCGCCAAGGCCATCTATGGCGGCACCGACCTCATGCTCGTGTACAACACGGCCAAGCTGCCGTCGGCCATCTCCGAGACCGATGCGGGCATTACCGCGCTCAAGACCTCGGCGCACCACATCCTGTGGACCATCTCCGACGCGGCGGCCCGCCGCGGCACCGAGGCCACCCAAGGCTTCGACGGCTACAAAGCGCTGCGTATCGGCATCAACGTCGTGGGCTTCGTCGGCGGTGCTGCCCTCATCGCGGCGTACTTCCTCAAGGGCAAGAAGGGCAAGGAGGCCGAGGCGGTGGAGGCGTAACCACAGCCAAGGCAAC
>ONMP01000372.1 GCA_900318935.1 uncultured Actinomycetes bacterium | reverse complement strand
GAAGGTTACGGGCACAGACTTGGACACCTATCTCAAGAAGACCTTCTTTGAGCCGATGGGACTCGACCACATCACCTACAATCCGCTCAAGTCTGGTTTTGCTCCCGAAGATTGCGCAGCGACTGAACTCAACGAAAGCGAGCGAAATCTTCCCGACCACAACAAGGGCCTCAGGACGAAGGTCATACAGGGCGAGGTGCACGATCCGAAGGCCTTCTACAGCATGGAGGGCGTATCCGGCCATGCGGGACTCTTCGCCAGCGCGAGAGACTTGGCTACGCTCGCATCGGTGATGCTCTCGGGCGGGTATGGCGAGCATCGCTTCTTCTCCAAAGACGTGATTGACTCCTTCATAGCTCCGAAGTCTGTTGACGAGCCGACCTGGTGTCTCGGCTGGTGGCGTGAGGCCGATATGGGGAGACCTTGGTACTACGGGACCCAGTCATCGCGCAACACCGTGGGGCATCAGGGCTGGACGGGTACGTTGACGATGGTCGACCCGAGTCGCAACCTCGTCATAGCCTACCTTACGAACAAGATCAATTCGCCTGTGACGGATATGGAAGAGAACCCCGACAAGTTCGATGGCAACTGGTACACGGCGGCGATACTTGGGTTTGTGGCGCAAATCATTTCGATGGGGATGGACACGAACCAGGACGTGACCGACCAACTCCTTGACCTATCCGTCGACATGGCCCTAGAGTGCGCTCGGCTCATTCCCGAAAACGTCGACCCTTCGGGGGAGCATCCGAGCGTGAAGAACTTCGAGAGCAAGCGCGCAGTGTTTGAGAAGCTTGCCGAGAAATGCAAGGATGCCGATCGCGTGGCGCACCTGCGTGAGTCAATCGAAGCTGCGTATGCGCACCTCATGGAGACAGCAAAAAAGAAGTAGCGACGTGGTGAACGGGGAGGCGTTTCACCGTGAAATGCCTCCGTCCCCTTTCACACGTCCCCGTTCACAAGTCCCCCTTGACATCAGTTACAATGCGCTTGGCAGTACGCCAATCACGCCCCCGAAAGGAGTCCCATGGAGAAGAAAAGAAGCACTCTGCTCGTCGTTGGCCTGTTGACCTTATTGCTTGCGCTTTGCCCGCTTGTGGGATGTGGCGTGCAACCGACGGGGACGTCGGGCACGGACCAGACCGCAACTCAGGAGGCTGAAGAGTTCGAAACCGCCGAGACAACAGCCGAATCAGCTGAATCCGATTCAGCGACGGATACCACCGAAGAAACAGACGCCACCGCGATCGCTGCCGAGCCTGCCGCTACAGGCGCCGCCTACGCAGACGCATGGAAGCCGCGCGACGGCTACACACTCAAGCAGGTCGTGGCCATGAGTCGGCACAACCTGCGCGCACCCCAAGAGAAGGACATGGAGACTCTCTCCCAGTCCACGCCCCACGATTGGATTGCCTGGTCATCCAATGGCAGCGAGCTCACCGTGAAAGGCGGCGTCGCCGAGACCATCATGGGCGAGTTCTTCCGCAAGTGGCTGGAGGGGGAGCAGCTCATTCCCGAGAACTACATCCCCAAAGAGGGCGAGGTGCGCTTCTATGCGAATCCACGCCAGCGCACGCTCGCAACGACGCAGTTCTTCTCGTCGGGCATGCTGCCCGTCGCCAACGTCAAGATCGAGTACCACGGTGACTACGACAGCCGTGACCCGACCTTCAAGCCCCGCTTTGGGTACGTAAGCGATGGCTATGTGGATGCCGCGACTGACGAGATTGCGAAGCTAGGCGGCGACGCGGGCCTTGCGGGCCTCGACGCAGAGCTACAGGAGAACTACGACCTCGTCTCTGAGGTCCTTGATTATCAGAACTCGCCAGCATACAAGGCCGGGGACGCGACGGATCTCAAGACCGGCGACGCGGGCTATGCGATTGAGCTCGACGAGGAGCCGGCGGTCTCAGGATCGCTCAAGACCGCGAATCAGCTCTCCGATGCCCTGACGCTTCAGTATTACGAGGCCGAGGACCTGGCAGATGCATCCTTCGGCACTCCGCTCTCCTATGAGCAGTGGCAGCAGATCGCGGCGATCAAGAATGCCTTTG
>ONMP01000373.1 GCA_900318935.1 uncultured Actinomycetes bacterium | reverse complement strand
TGTTCAGCTCAAGGACGACGGTTTCATAGTCTCGTCCATCGAGGTCTCGGGCGGCGGCCACGAAATCGACCTTCGCATTGGTGGCAAAAAGACTAAGGACAAGACGATCTCGGTCATGTGCAATCAGTTTGCCATCATCCTCGAGGCTGGGCTTCCTATCGTGCGCACGCTCGAGCTGGTGGCGGGGCAGACGGAGGACAAGTCCCTGCATGAGATATTGACCAATGTCACCGATGACGTGGCGGCGGGTTACGAGCTGGCGGCGAGTTTCGAGAAGCATGGCCCCAACCTGCCCGCTACCTTCATCGAGTCGGTGCGCGCCGGCGAGCAGTCGGGTAACCTGACGCTGGTCTTTCGTCGCCTCGCGGAGTTCTACCGCAAGCAGTCGGAGACGAGCGGCAAAGTGAAGAGCGCGATGGTCTATCCCACCTTCATCCTGATAGTCGCCGTCATCGTCGTCGCCGTGATCATGATCTTTGCCGTACCCACCTTCAAGACGACCTTTGAGAGCATGGGTGGCGATCTTCCGGTTCCCACGCAGATTATGATCAACTGCTCCGAGTTTCTCACGTCATGGTGGTGGTTAATCATTCTCATTGTTGGAGGTATCTATACGGTCATCCAGATCGCGAAGGGTCGTAGCGAGAAGTTCCGTCTTAGGTGGAGCAAGCTGGGGACGAGGATTCCCGTGCTTGGCGATATCACCACGATGAGCTGCTCGTCACAGTATGCCTCCACCATGGCAGTGATGATGGCGGCGGGTCTTTCGTCAGCACAGGCAGTGGATGTCACGGCCCGTACCATATCGAACTACTATATGGGCAATGCGCTCGCGAGCATCGTGCCCGACCTCGAAGCTGGTCGTCCCTTGGCCGATACGTTGGAAGCTACGGAAGCCTATCCGAAGCTCGTCACCGAGATGACTGGCGTGGGCGAGCAGACGGGTGAGCTTGAGCATACGCTCGAAGTCGTGAGTGATTACTATGACTTCGAGGTGCAGGAAGCGACGTCGCGAGCCATCGGTATGCTCGAACCCATCACCATCGTGCTGCTTGCCGGCATCGTGTGCCTGATCCTGCTTGCCGTGTACCTGCCGATGTTCAGCATCTACGGAGACTTCAACTCCACGATGTAGTATATATTGGATTTCCGCAAGCGGTATATTGTGGGCTGCAAACGCATTCTTTAACGAGACACTAAGAATTTGGTCGTTTCATAATGCGTGAGATAGGGTAAAATACCTACAGATGTGTACCGTAATATTAGAGCGCCAGAGGCGCACGATCGGTGCAAAGCACCAGAGTAGGAGAAAGGGATGAAGGATTATTTGGAGAAGAGGCGCGAGGAGCTGAAGAAGCGCGACGGCGGCTTCACTCTCATGGAGATGCTCATCGTCGTAGCAATCATCGCCGTCCTTATCGCTATCGCGATTCCGGTGTTTACGAGCCAACTAGAGAGGAGCCGTGAGGCCTCCGATGCCGCAAACATTCGCTCGAGGTACGCTGAAGTGATGGTTTCAATCTTGGATGACTCGACAACTGACGTTAGTGAGGTCGTGGAGTTACAGCAGGCTGTTAGTGGATGGCAGGATGAGAGCATACCTGAGGCGCTCGGAAGGCTCGCGGATGAGGGAGATGAAGATGGGAATTACACGGTGACGGTAGATGTTGATAGCGTTGAGGCTGGAGGAACCGTCACTATTAGCTATACCGCTGAGTCTGGAGCAATTGATATTCTGGCTGAATAGTTGCACGAAATAGTTTCATTCCAGACGATAGAGTTATTCGGGGCGGGTGCTGCTTGGCACTCGCCCCTATTGTTGTCCAGAAGGTGTCCAAAGGAGTCTCTTGCTTTTGGCACCAAGTCATTCTGAGAAGGAAGGCGGGGATGGATTTCCGTGCGCAGTTCCTGAGCGTAGCGAAAGATGTTAAGCACGAAAACATCCCCACCCTCCGTTGTTGCGCAGAGACTACTTCACCAATCGTGCTCGCTGGCGATCTGCTCCTACCACCTTCACGCCCTTGATGCTGTCGGCGAACTTGTAGAACTGGGCGTAG
>ONMP01000375.1 GCA_900318935.1 uncultured Actinomycetes bacterium | reverse complement strand
CGGCCCGCTTGCTGATATCAACGTCGATGGAGCCCGTAAGACCTGCGATCTTCTCGACCATCAACTCGAGCTGACCGAGGCTGCCAATCGGCTTGGCTACAGCATTCCACTTGTCCCGAGCAGCCTTGAGCGCACCCTCGTCAAGGGGCTCGATGCGCCCTGCCACCTCATCAAACCAGTTTTGCATGGGCTCCTCCTGGTATCATTACCAAAAAACCAAATACAACATGGTGCACAAAAATGGTACAGGATAACACTTAAATGTCGTTTACACCTAGTTTTAAGCCATCTTGCTGCTATTATAAGCGTATTTTATTACCCCTGTGAAGGAGTCGCCAATGGATGACGTCTTGCTAGAAAAAATCCGCGAGTACCGAAAGCTATTGAAGATGGACAAGCCCGAACTCGACATGGCTCTCTTCCTGAAAATCCTCGATATCACAAACGAATCGAGCGAGGTGAAAGTTGCTCTCGAGCCTGTTTCCGAATCGGGCGAGTGGATTTCCGACACACCGACCTACTCCGTCTGCGGCGTGAAGCGTCTCGAAGACGGTCGATTAGCCCTCCGCGTGAACAAGGAAAAGCGCGCTATGGCGGCAGGAGACTTGTACGAAAAGCTCAAGAAGGAGCTCAAGAAATCCTCTGGCGATAGCATGCCCGTATTGTTCCTGCAGGGCGATGCGGTCATCCAATTGACCGAGGCGTTCTCGCACTCCATGACCAACGACCAATGGGCAGGCCTCCCCTTCGACCTCGTACTCGGCGTGCGCAAACGCGCCAATAAACCGCAAGAAGACCAAGAAGAAGGCCAGGAGAACGCGGGCGACTAGCATCGACATCGCGTTCAGCCATAATGCGCTACGGCAGCGCTAACGAACAAAGGGCCGCCCAGAGCAAACGCTCTGGGCGGCCTTCTAACAATCAGGATCGAAGCGTGTCAACAAAAGGCGCCCCTTGACGTCCTACAGGTTGTGCTCCGCCCAGTAGATCTTGGAGTACTTCTCAATCTCTTCCTGAGTGGTGTCGTAAACACCAGGGAAGGTGGAGATGGGAAGACCCTGGGACAGGCTCGGGATGAAGTACAGCGGGCCGTTCTCGTCGCACGTGCGCTTGACCTGCTTCGCGATCTCCTCGCGGGTCCAGCCCTCGTAGTCGACCGACGCGGAGTCGATGCCGCCCATGAACGTGATGTCCTTGCCGTACTTCTCGATCATGCCGGGGATGTCGTTGGTGTTCATGACGCCCTGCCAGACGTCGATGCCCATTTCGATCATGTAGGGCACGATGGTCTCGCCGTAGGAGTCGGAGTGGTGCATGATGCACTCGACGCCGTGCTCCTTGTAGTATCCGTAGACCTCCTTGTAGGGCTCGAGGAAGAATTCTGCGAACATCTCGGGCTCGGTGAAGGTCGAGATCTGGGTGCCCCAGTCGTCGTGGTGGAGCAATCCGTCGGGATGCAAGTGGCTGCAGATGACATCAGCAAGCTTCAGCTCCCACTCCGTCAGGTACTTGATGAGCTCTTTCAGCTCGTCGGGGCACTCGTAGAACGCGATGAGCACGTTCTGGATCTCGCACAGGTAGTGGGCGTTCTCGAAGATGCCCGGTGCCACGAAAGCCGTGGCGAACTGCTTGCTGCGGTCGATGGTCTCCCAGTATTCCAGGTCCTTTTCCCATTCGGCTTCGGGAATCGTGTAGGGGTCGGGGGCGGTGACGTAGTCCTGCCACTCCTCGATGTCCTTGCACACGATCAGGTCGGGCCTGTGGTTCGGGAAGGCGCCAGGCTGGCCCTCGGCCCACGACACGGTGACGCCCCAGTTGTTCTTCTTATCGATCTCGCCCGGACGCGGGTTGTTGCGCCAACGATAGCTGGCAAGATCCCTGAACGGGATGTCGAAGGCTTCGTACTGCTTGACGAAGCGCTCGGGCTTGCCGCCCTTCATCGTCTCGAGGAGGTTTTCGCGTGGCGTGAGCTTCCAGTCGCTCATGAAGGCCCCTTTCTCTGGGAGGTGCTAACTGATGATGGCAGTTTACCAGTTAAAGCTAGTTTACTT
>ONMP01000377.1 GCA_900318935.1 uncultured Actinomycetes bacterium | reverse complement strand
ATCACTCGTGGTATTTCCGCAACGCGCTTGTGCGCGCCAACTACGAAGATGTGACCAATGGAGTCGTACCAACGACGGTCTACCTCGAGCGGTTCTTCGAAAACCTGCTGTGCGGAGCATGCCATAAACTGAAGAATCGTTACCTGCATTTAGACTGGCCACAGAAGAAGGCCTCTCAAGGGGTCGCAAGCACTCTGCAAGTCACCGACCAAGTCACCGACCAAGTCACCGACCAAGTCAGGGCTCTTCTCAATGTGTTAGGCGACAGGGAGCTTTCTGCGATTGAGCTCATGAACTCGCTCGGGCTCTCGCATCGACATACCTTCCGTCAAAACTACCTTAATCCAGCGCTAAAGGCGGGTTTGATTGAACGCACGATTCCGGACAAACCTACGAGCCGACTGCAAAAATACAGAAGGGCGGGACGATGAGCGCAAAAGACGTTGCGGCCACGGCGATTGAATACGATGGTAGTTCCTCGCACCGTATAAACGTCGAGTATGACGGCGAGGATGGTCAGGCGTCGTCGAGTATGTTGAGCGGCGCAGTCAATCGGACGAAGACTGTATGACTCTCTCCTGCGAAAGATGATCGATAATAAAAAATCGACCCCCTTCGGCACATAAAAAAAGTTCACCTCGTCTGCCTTTCTTCGCGCTATAGTTAGCAACGGCAAACTTAGGAGCGGGAGGTCGCATGGACGAGGTATTCGTGAGCATAGAGGGCCTGTGCAAGCACTACGGCGAAGGCGAGGCAAAGGTCGAGGTTTTGCGTGACGTCAGCACGCGGATCGCCCGCGGCGAGGTCTGCGTGCTGCTCGGTCCTTCCGGCTCAGGTAAGTCCACCTTCCTCAACCTCGTGGGCGGGCTTGAGCCTGCTGACGGCGGCAGCATCAGCATTGGTGGCACGGAGCTCACGACGTTGCGCGACCGCGATCTGGTGGAGTATCGTCGCCGACAGCTGGGCTTCGTCTTTCAGTTCTACAACCTCGTGCCCGACCTCACGATACGCGAGAACATCGAGGTCTGCGAGTACCTCTCGGCGGACCCCCTTCCCTTGGACGACCTGCTGCACGGCCTCGGCCTTTGGGAACATCGCCACAAGTTTCCCAGCCAGGTCTCCGGAGGTCAGCAGCAGCGCTGCGCCATCGGTCGCGCGTTGGTCAAGAACCCCGGTCTTCTGCTTTGCGACGAGCCGACAGGCGCGCTCGACTACAACACCTCCAAGGAGATTCTGGAGCTCATGGAGCGCGTCAACCAACAGTACGGTTGCACCATCGTGATCGTGACGCACAACGATGCCATACGTCACATGGCACATCGCATTCTGCGTCTGCGCGACGGACGCCTCGTGGAGGATGTGCGCAACACCGACGTGTGGCCGGCACGCGAGCTGGAGTGGTAGCATGCGCAATCCACTGACCAAGCGTTACCCGCGCGAGCTTCGCAACAACCTCGGCAAGTACTTGGGTCTCTTCCTCATGATGGTCTTTGCCGTGTCGTTTACGAGCGGCTTTCTGCTCGCGGCGAGCAGCATCGAGACCATCGTCGGCGACATGAAGCAGACCTATCGCATCGAAGACGGGCGCTTCTCGTGTGACTTCGAACCGGATGACGAGGCGCTCGACGCCGTGCGCAAGCTGGGCGTCACGCTCTATGAGGACTTCTGGAAGCAGGTGGACCTCGACCTTGAGGGCGGCGACGGGGCGACGGACATCACCGCGCGTGTCTACGCAAACCGTGAGGTGGTGGACCTCGCCGCCTACGCCGAGGGGCGTGCCCCCAAGGCAGCGGATGAGATTGCGCTTGACCGAGTGTTTTGCGAGAACCACGGGCTTGCCGTGGGCGACTCCGTCGTGGTGGGGGGCAACGCCGCCACCATCACAGGAATCATGACGCTACCCGATTACCAGGCGCTCTTTGAGGACGAGGGCCTCTCGGCTTCGGAGCGCTCCGACGTCGAGGAGGACATGATCGACGCTCTCGCCGACAACGACGCTCAGCTCAAGGACTTCATCGATGCTGACGACAACCAGGGCATCGGCTAT
>ONMP01000384.1 GCA_900318935.1 uncultured Actinomycetes bacterium | reverse complement strand
TGTATATGTCAACCGAAAACTGTGCCACAAATCGCTTGAAAACTGTGCCACGCTATCCTACGTTGCAGAGTCCTCCTTCCACGATTCCTTGAGCCACCTCTCGGTCTCTATGACCCGGTAGCTCTCGCCGGTCATGTCGACGACGTGGGCCTTGTGTCCGATCCTGTCGACGATGGCGGCCGTCAGGACCTCGTCCTTGAACACCTCGGCCCAGCGGTCGAAGGTGAGGTTGGTGGTGATCGCCATCGATCCCTTCTGGTTGCGGTTCGAGAGCAGGTTGAAGAGCACCTCGCCGCACTCCTTGGAGAAGGAGCAGTATCCCAGGTCGTCGAGTATCACGAGGTCGTAGCGCTCGAAGTTCCTCTTGTACCTCGTCAGCTCGTTCAGGGACATCGCCTCCTTGATCTCGGTCACGAGGTTGGGCACGCTCGCGAACATGACGCGCATGCCCTCCGCGCAGGCGGCGTGCCCGCACGCCACGGCGAGCGCGGTCTTGCCCACCCCGGGGTTGCCCACGAGCACGACGTTCGCCCTGTCCTCGACGACCTCGCGCCTGACCTCGGGCGAGAGGTGCCCCGTCTCGAAGGAGGCGAAGTCCATGCGGTAGGGGAAGCGGGCAGCCATCGTGTTCCTTCGTATGGTGTTGGCCCTCCTGGTCTCGAGCTCGCGTGCGAACAGCACGTCTATGGCCTCGGCCACCCCGTACTCCTCAAGGGCCGCCTCCTCCAGGAAGGAGTCGATGTTGTCGCGTATGTAGGTGCACCTGAGCGCCTGGGCGCTCTCGCGTATCGAGTCGGTCCCCCTCATGCCACCCTCCTTATGGCCGCCATGCGGCTGACCTGCGAAGACGCGGCCTGCGCTATCGCGCTGGCGGTCTTGGAGGAGGCCGCGTTCGGCTCCGCTGTCGCGCAGGCGAGCAGCTCGGCCTCCAACTCCTCGTACGTGGCGTCCGCGTGGGCGCGCACGATCTCCACGAACTCCCTCGGCCTGTCGCTATAATGGTCGTCGAATATGCGCTTGAGCGTCGGCAGACCCGCCAAGACCTCCGACCTCGCCAGCGCGCCGGGCTTTCTCCTGAGAGTCCGCAGGTAGTGGCGCACGTCCAGGACCATCGCACCCTTCTCGCGGGTCCTGGCGTGCGCCGCCACGTTCGCACCCCCGAAGTCCACGAGGACCTCGTTCGGGTAGACGCGCACGGTCGCGCGCTTTCCCACCAGCTCCTCGGGCACCGAGTAGCGCGCGCCGTCGACCGTGACGCACGAGTACTTGTCCACCCGGCAGCCCTCCCGCACGTCGGCGACCTCGTAGCGCGGCGGCAGCGGCCGGAGCGCCCGGCGCTCGGCCTCGATGTCCTTGCCCTCGTTGAGCTTTGCCAGGACCGTGTCGAGGTGGGCCTGGGCGTCGGCGAGCGTGTCGAAGCGCCAGTCCAGGGCGAAGGCCGCGTTGCGGACGACCTTCACGGCCGATTCGACGGCACCCTTCTCCCAGCCTGCGAAGCAGTTGGTCACGTTCAGGTCGAATCGGTAGTAGGCGGCGAGCTTCACGAGCTCGGGGTTGAGCTCCTTCTCGTTCTTCCCTATGAACTTGGTCACGACGTTCCTCATGTTGTCGTAGACTCCCTCGCGGAACGTGCCGCCCATGAACTCGAAGAAGCGCACCTGGGAGTCAAGAAAGACGTCCTGCCTCTGGTTTTCGTAGAGCAGGGCGAAGCGCACGTCCGAGGCGCACGCCACCATGACCGCCATCTGGATGCGGCGCAGCCTGCCCCCTATGTACAGCTTGACCTCGCCGAAGTCGTACTCGAACCTGTCTCCGTACTCGTAGCGCTGCGCCACGAAGGCGTCCTTGCCCGCGGACCTCTTGTCGTCGATGCGCCTCGACACGGTCGTGAGCCCTATGTCGTGGCCCTCCGCGACGATCAGCTCGTGGATCTGCCTCTTCGTGAGCGCCTGCTTGTTGGGGCCGAGCATGCGCCTCTTCTCGTCCTCGGACTCGAGTATCTCGTCCAGCAAGGCGTCCATCTCCGCGTTCCACTTGATCGACCCCCTGGACGAGCTGTCGTATGCTGGCTCCGCCGTGATCGCGTCGGTGATCCTCCTCACCTCCTCGGTGTCCTCCGGGTCGCACGCCTCCAGCTCGGACTGGAGCCTCCTGTACTCCGACAGGTACTTGTTCACCGTGTTCCGGGAGACGTGCATTATCCTGCCTATCTCCCTGTTCGACTTGCCCTGGATGTGCAGCCTGATCATCTGCGTCTTGTCCAACAATGTCATCATCTCCAATCCACCTCCTTCGCCTTCCATTCTGGCAAAGGATCACTTGGAGTGGCACACTTTTCAACCGTTGCGTGGCACAGTTTTAGACTACGCTATACAGAAGGGTGCGAGCCTCGCCTCCATGGCCGAGCACACGCGCATGCGCATGTACCAGGAGGTCTTCAGGCAGAC
>ONMP01000390.1 GCA_900318935.1 uncultured Actinomycetes bacterium | reverse complement strand
CCGTCTGGTCTACGGAAACGCCTATTCCGAGCATCTTTGCGATCTCGATTGCGTCGCCCTGTGCAGAGCCAGTGCAGGGCAGCGTGAGGTCTGCCCACGAGCGATAGAGTCCCATGCGTTCCTTGGCGAGCCTTAAGACGCCCTTGATTTGCGAGACTGGTCGACCGTTGGTGGACAGTTGGTCGAGCGGGCGATCGATGAACGCTATGGTGCCGTTCTGATGCAGGATGGCGTAGTTACGCTCTTGGGTGACGATGCCTCCGCCACAGGCGATGACGAGCCCTGAGCGCGCACCGTACTGCGCTGCCACCTTGGTCTCGATGAGACGGAAGGCTTCCTCTCCATTCTGCTCGATGTACCGTCCGGCGCTGATGCCCGTCTCTACGGAGAATGCGTCATCCAGATCGATGAAGGGACGGCCGAGAAGACGTGCCAGAGAACGCCCCGTACTCGTCTTTCCTGCACCTGGCATGCCGATGAGGTGCGTTGAGACGAGCGCAGGCTCTCCTCGATGGATGTGACGAGCGTCGGGTCGAGCTCCTTGCCCTGGAACAGCTGGCTGGAATAGAACGCCTGTGAGACGAGCATGGCAAGCCCGCTCGCCCAAGGGAGTCCGCACTCCTCTGCGGCGAGGCAGATGCCCGTGCGCTCGGGATTGTATACCACGTCCAGCACGCCAAGCAGCTGCGGGAACGAGACCAGCGTCTTTGCGTCGAGGACGCTCTGGGGGCAGTCGGGGTAGGTCCCGACGGGCGTGGTGTTCACGATGAGGCGAGCGTCTGCATGCCTCTGGAGTATGGTCTGGTAGGTGTCGTCTCCCGTGCGCGAGATGACGCTGATGGTGCAATTCGCCGTGTCTTCGAGGGCTGCCTTCACTGCCTGACAGGCACCTCCTGACCCCAACACAAGCACTTCATGACCGTCAAGCGCCTCTTGTGCATCAAGGTGAACTTGATCCGCAAAGAAATGCCGGAGCATCCATGCGAAGCCGAGGACGTCGGTGTTCGGAAGCCTGTAGGGCATGATTTCTCCGTAGTGCGACGGCGGGAAGGTAGATTTCGAGCCGATGATGGTTCCAATGTGGTTGTCGCGGGCAAGCGTCATCAGCATGCCGGCACTGCTGAAGGTTCTCGGCCCCATGACGAACACCACCTTTCCCTCGTAGAGCTTCGGCTGCTGATAGTCGGCAGGAATTTTCGCTGCCGGCATCTGATACAGCTCGTCTTTGTGTCCGTCGGCCTCCCAATTCTTCTTCACTTGTGCAATCCCCGGATTATAGCTCGCCATGAGGTCGGAGAAGCGCAGATAGGTCGTGAAGTTCTTCAGCTTATCGATGGGATAGAGATGTTCAAGCAGCTGGCCGCAGAGCTGGCTACTGCCGCCACCGTTGTATTGCGCATCGACCACCAGCGTTTTGATGTGCTCTTCCTCCATCTTTGCAAACATATCGTTCAGGAACTTGTCGAAGGGATAGTCTGACGCGCTCATGCACCTGTTGAACTGCAGATAGCAGATGCTCTCTTCGGGGAAGAACCTGTAGTCGTAGAACGAGTTGTGCGGACTCATCACCTGCGACATATCGACGTCTTCCACGGCAGCTGCCTCCCCTTTCTCACTCCCAGTCTTCTTGGCCTCCTGCATTCGTTTCACCGTAGCAATATCGGTGTGCTTGTCGCGGAGGGGTCCTAGCGCGGCGATGAGGGCATCGGCAAAGGCTTCGTCCGACTCCATGTCCTTGCATTGCTCGAGCAGGTCGGCCTTCTTGGCAAACCATTCCGTGCGGCGTTCGGGCTTGATGTAGTAAGGATGCGTGTCGGCCACCATGTCCATGAACAGGATGGCATCCTTCTGATATTTGTTGCCCGACAGGTATTCCGGCACAGCCTGATAAGCGGAGTCGCTGAGGGACTTGAACTCGTTCAGTGGGAGTTGCCCGAAGCACTGGCTGGCGCTTGCAAGCAGCAGTGCCAATAACATTCCGCAATACTGAAAAAACGTCTGTTTCATAATGGTTGATGATTTTTATTGCTCCGGCAACTGTCCGGGCAAGCGGAGCTTTACTTTCTTTGGGAATGTGGCTTCGTAGGCTTCAAAAGCCTCGGGGTTCTCGTCGGCC
>ONMP01000395.1 GCA_900318935.1 uncultured Actinomycetes bacterium | reverse complement strand
CGTCCCCTGTTCCACCCTCCGTCCCCTGTTCCACCCCACGTCCCCTGTTCCACCCCACGTCCCCTGTTCCACCCCACGTCCCCTGTTCATCCGTCCCGCTCGCTTAGTCCGCCCGTCGCGCGCGGGCGACGAGTATGCGTGCATACAGGTCGAGGGCGTTGAGCGCGAAGCTGATGAGGCAGCATCCCATGGCCGCTCCAACGAGCGCCCCGGCGTGGAACAACAGGCCAATGCCTGCACCGAGCGCTGCGAACACGGCGTACAGCAACGTGTAGGCATCGCCAAGCAGCAGGAAGTTGCACAGCTGATCGCTCACCAGCAATACCGCTGCCGCAGGTAAGACCATACTGGGGACGCCTGGCAGCAACTGCGTCACGATGCCCGCAAGGGCGACGAAGGTCTCTGTGGATCGTATGACCTGCGCGGCGCGGCGCATGCCAGCGCTTTGCGTGCGCTTCTTGGGCTCGTCGGCTTTGAGTTCGTTTGACGCTTCGTTCCAAGTTGCGAGGCAGCCCTGCAGGGCACTGTTGACCCATGGCGCGCCATGCGTGTCGTCGTCGAGTTTGTCGAAGATCTTGTATGCCTCATCGAAGGCTTCGTCCATCTGCTTGCGCTGCTTTCGTTTCCGCATGAGGAGGCCGAGCTGGTACAGTGCCAGACCGAGGCTGAAGCGCGTGTCGATGGTAGGTGCCATTCGGTCGATCTCGCGGGAGAGCTCGACCTCTTTGCGAATGAAGTCCTCCGCCTCGTCGAGGTCGCCCCGCTCGAGCGTGATGAAACCCATCTTGGTGCAGAAGAGCTCAAGATCGCTCTTTGACTGCAGGTCACCGATGTCATGCTCCATCTCCGATGCGGCGAGGTAGCCGGGGAAGAAGTAGCGTTCTGCGTCATCAGGTTGGTCCAGCTCCAGGTAGGTGTTGCCGATCGCCGCATAGATCTTCTGGAGGTGGCGGTTCTCCAGGATGGTCATGGTGTCTCGGTTGAAGTGGAGGATGATTTCCTCGGCGCACTTGTAGGCACCGAGCGCGACCTCGAAGTTGCTGGCCACGGTCGCGAGGTCACCGATGAGCAGGTGCCACGAGAAGAGCTCCTGCAGCGTGCGTCCCTCACCGTGCCGTTCCTTGACCTCACGCAGGATGTCGGTGCCTGCCTGGAGATGCTCGACCGCCTGTTGCTGCCTGTCCCTGTCAAGCGCATACGCGCACAACTCGTGGTGACACTCCGCGCAGCCAAACCCTGCCTCGTACGAATGGTCGAGCGCATACGATTCCTCATAAAGCCAAAGCAGCGCGTCGCGAGCGCGTAGTTCTCCCGCGCCAGATCGTTTTCGCCCTTCCGCACCTGCAGCATGGCTGTCGTGGATGCGAGCAGTGCCCGACAGAGGTCAAGCGTCGGGTCGTGCCCTTCTGCGCAGGGGCGCAGGAAGTCGGTGCCTTCGCCCAGCAGCTCAAGCGCTCGGTCGGTCTGGCGGAGCTCTGCATAGGCGTTGGCCGCATCCACGAGCTGACGCACGTAGGTCAGACATTCGGGGGCATGTTCACGACTTACGCTTTCTGGCTGGAGCGAGCGTGCGAGCTTCTCGGACCATCGCGCCGCTTCCCCAAAGTCCTGCCGCACGCCATTGCCGTCTTGGCACATCTGCTGCAGGGTGCGCATGGCGTCCTGCAAGTCGGCCTGCGCGGCACGTTCGATGAAGCCGGCAGCCTGCCCCTTGTCGACCTCCACGTCGATGCCCTGAAGATAGGCAAGTCCCATGCAGTAGAGGTGGCGTCGCTCGTTGTTCTTGCCGAGCGCATGGGTGTCGAGATGGGCTTGCAGGCCAGCGTCGAGCTCAGCACCCCGATGCCCGTCAACGCTTTCGGGGATGCCAGCGTACCAGGTCTGCAGCGTGATGCGGTCGGTGGGTTCCATCTCGATGGGCAGGATAGCGCGGCCCGTCCGCTGTGCCGCAGGGAACTCCTCACAGCGGACGTAGTTGTTCTCGTTGAGCAGCAGGCTCGGCGTGACGAGGAGCAGGAACAGGTCGCATTCCCGCAGCGCTTCGCTGATGTTCTCGTCGAAGTTCTCACCAGGCGAGAGGTAGGCGTCAAACCAGATGGCGACGTCTCGGCAGTAGTCGAGCTTTCGGATGGATTTGATGAGCTCAGCCGCATCTGCCGCATCAACTTTGCGATAGCTCAGGAATAGATGCGCGTCAAAGGACTGGCGAATCTCAGTAGCGAGGTCCGAACGCACGAAGAGGCGGTCGAAGTAGCTCTCGAGCCTCTCCCTTCG
>ONMP01000397.1 GCA_900318935.1 uncultured Actinomycetes bacterium | reverse complement strand
TGGGCTACTTCATCAAGGCATCGGGCATCAATCCGCTGCATCCCAGCAAGGAGCAGATCAAGGCTGCTGCCGAGAAGTACCTCTTTGAGGAGCGCAGGGCACCTGCGACGCGCGACGGCCTTCTCAACGAGCTGGATACCTCCGATGCATACGATGCGCTAAACTCTGCCTACAAGGTGCTCGTCACCGAGTAGTAAGCCACGAACCCGAGAGGAGATCATATGAGCAAGAAGCTAGAGCTGTATTACTACCCCGAGTGCCCCTACTGCCAGCGTGTTCTCAATGCCATGCGCAAGAATCGCTGGGAGGGCATCGAGCTCAAGAACATCCATGCCGATGCGGAGGCGGATGCCACGCTGGTTCGTGTGGGCGGTAAGCATCAGGTGCCGTGTCGGCAACGCTCTTTGGCTTTGGCGAGGACTGCCTCACGGACGCACATGTCCATCTGGATTTCATGACCAATGCACGCGCGGTTGCAGCAGATGCGGCCGCGCGTGGCATATGTCTCTTTGCGAATGCGGTAACGCCCAAGGGGTACCGGCGCACAGTCGACGCCGTCGGCGATTTGCCTAACGTTCGCGTAGGCTTGGGACTGCATCCTCGCTGGATTGCAGATGGCAATGCCGGAGAATCTGAGGTGGCATTCTTTGAGAACGCTGCCCGCACTACTCGCTGGATAGGAGAAGTCGGTCTCGACTTCTCGTCGCGCTATGTGCAGGGTGATGGGCGAGCGAGGCAACTTGGGGCGTTCGAACGCATCGCGCGCGTGTGCGCGCAGGAAGAGGGGCGCGTGTTGAGCATCCATGCGGTTCGCTCAGTTTCAACGGTGCTCGACGTGCTCGAAAGCGCAGGTTGCCTCGAGCGTTGCCAGTGCATCCTGCATTGGTTCAGCGGATCGACCGACGAGTTGTGGCGGGCGATTCGTGGGGGTTGCTACTTCTCGGTCAACGAGCGACAGGCTCGGACGCGACGAGCCAAGGAGCAACTCAAGCTCATTCCCCCTGATCACATGCTACTCGAGACGGACCTGCCGCCCGAGGAGGACGTCATGTATTCCGTCGCCGAAACTGAGGCGTCGCTCTTACGTGCCAGGACCACCGTTGAGGAGATCTTGCACAGAGTCTAGGTGCATGACGATGATCGCTACGTCTCTGTGTTCGAAAAAATGTTCCATCTGTCCGAGAGAAATACGAACATATGTCTTGCTTTAGCTTTCGCCAAACGCTACAATGAATAGCATCGATTCGGCGAAGGGAGTTGCATGGGAGCAATCGACGTAGAGTGCAAGGCTTACATGTCTGACGCCACGCATTTTGCGGATGCGTTCAACTTTCTAGTCTATGGGGGCAGGCAGGTTATCAATTCAGAACAGCTGGTGACTCTGAGTGAGACCGAGTTTGCCTTTATTGGGATGGGGGGCAAGCGTAGGGCGAGGGAGAGACGGCGTGATGTGCTTCGTCTGTGGGAGGCGAAGAAGGACGAGAAGGCTAGAAACATGCTTTATGATGCGATTAAGTATGACGAACAGGTCAATGCCAAACGCAAGAGACATCGTAAGGAGCGCGACGAGGGTCTCAAGAAGGACGAGTTTGTATCTGGTTTCAGCCGAAGTGACCGCATCATGCCAGTCGTGACGCTTGTACTCTACTTTGGTCCTTCCGAGTGGGATGGGCCTATGAGCATACATGAGATGCTAGACGAGAGTGATGACGAAATCCTTGCTTTTGTTCCAGACTATCGCATTAATCTGATTGCACCAAAGAGTATTGCGGAGGTTGACTTCGACAAGTTCCGGACGAACCTTGGGCGGGTTTTGCGCTATATCAAGCACTCGAAGGATAAAGACGAACTTGCTACAATCGTATTCGGAGATGAGGGATATCGCAGCTTGGATACCGAGAGCGCGCACCTGATTAACACGGTGACGAATTCGCGTCTCCCGATTGAAGAGAAGGAGGGGGAGGTAGACATGTGTGAGGCCATAGAGCAGATGCGACGCGAGTCCGAGCTCAAGGGCCGCCGCGACGCCGAGGAGGAGATGGCCCCGGCCATAGAGCAGATGCGACGCGAGTCCGAGCGTCAGGGCAAGCTTGATGCGCTGACAGGGCTCGTTGTCGATGGGATTCTGTCGACTGCAGAGGCGGCGAGTCGTGCGGGGGTGAGTGAGGGGGAGATTGAAAAGAGCGTCTGCCTTCTCAAGTTTGCTGCGGGATGACACGGCAGACTGTTTGTGAGATGGTTCACATCATGTGGTATCGTAAAGCTTGCCCATTGCATCGCAGAGGAGCCATTATGCCCCATATCACAAAGATAGCCATCAC